>NZ_JAQGFI010000021.1:0-68616 GCF_027854095.1 Rhodococcus sp. C-2
CACCGACCTCCCGGAAGCGATCAGCTCCCGGAAGAACACCTCGACGGACTCCACTCGTTCATCGTCGCTGCCCTGCAGGATATAAGGCTCCGACGTGTGGCCGGTCGCTGTCAACCGACCCACTCGGGCCACCACAAGCCCCGACAGATCTCTCGGACTTTCGCCTTCGCTCATGTCCGCAAGCTACCGACCCACATCGACCCCACCCCTTCAGACCTGCACCGTTCGGCATTTAGTTCAGTCAACGGGGCTTCGCCTGTGCCGCAGCCTCTTTCGTAACCAGGGATGTTCGGCAACTTGTCGACGACAGTCACCGATCCGAGCAATTCGTCGAGGTGAGGCGTCGACTCGTCGGCCACTTTTGCGACCACGAGAGGTGCAGCAGGTGCACTCGTCTCGATTCCCGTCCAGGGGCCTCCCTGGGCAACCGCTGCACACCCCGAGACCGCGGTCATAAGAAGCCCCGCTGCGGCAACACACGTGGCGACCTTGCGCCTCATCACGGGTTCTTCGTTTCCGCTGACGGCCACATCAATTCGGCGGCGTTAGGTGCGACGGACGAAAGGCTGACTCTGCGGGCGAAATTGGAGGCCACCTCGCTCGGATCCGCAGCAGGAGCAAACGCGGGGTGTTCGTCGAGCATCACGATCAGTCGACCGCTGTCTTCGTCACCTTGGGATTCGGAGCTGTCCTGCTGTTCCTTTTCGGCCGCGTTTCGTGCTGCGGCGGCAGCTTCCCTGGCTCGTGCGGCGAGCGTGGCGACAGTTGTATCGGGGGGTTCGATCGGCGTGGTCATGGTTCTCCCTTTCCTGGCGAGCCGATGCGGTGCGTCCGGCATCGCCGCACGCTAACTCCGGACCTGGACTGGTTGACGCCGTGCACGCACCTCCGTACAGAACCTGCAGCTCAGGTTCCTTTCATTCGCCGTCAGCCGGGGAAATTCAGCCGGTATCCGGGTGCACAAGTTTCAAGAGGCGGCCCCGATTCGGTACAGGCGAATGGCAGGACCGGCCGAGTTGGTCCACCGTGTGGGGTAGTGTCGGCGGCACTGAGAATGCACCGGGTGAGTCGGGGGCACACCATGTGGTGGCCTCCGACTTTTCTTTTGTGTGCGTCCTTCAGTTCTCTTGCGCGCCGATATCGCGGACTGCGTCACCGGCTGTGTCGGGACCAGCTTCTTCCGCTCGGCGGGTGTCTACGACTCGGAACTGTGCCGGGATCCCGAGAATGTCAGGATGAAATGTCAGGTCCGGCCGGCGACGGCGCGACGTCTGGTCTTTGCTCATCGTTGTTCTCCTTCGGGTCTGTGGTCAGTCAGTTGCACGATCAGGCGTTCGCCAGGTTGTTGTCCAGGTCGCTCGTACGGCGCGAAATGTGCACCCACCACATCCAATTGGATTCCTCTCGGAAGCAAATGATGCGAGTTGTTCATCCGTGAAGACTGCCCGTAGTACATTCCCCGTTCTGTCGAGATCTCGAAGACGACATCAGTCGGGCGAGTGGTGGAATCGAGCTCGTGTAAGGAGTGCGTCGCCGCAGTGAACCGGTCGAAGGACAGCACCGTGCCGGGTTGAAGCGTGGCAGGCAAGTCCGCCGGGTTGACCACAGCATTGGGAACGCTGACGGATGTGTAGACGAGATGTCCGCGGCCGGATTCACGTTCGTACCGTTGAATGGCGCGGTCGACACGTTGCACCTGCTTACGCCTGTTGTCGTCGAGTTCAACGGCATCGCCGGCAACCGCAGAAAGCGCGTTGTTCGTTTCCTTCCAAGCGTTCGGATCCGACGTCAATGCCGACAGGGCGTTGTACTGCGCCTGCGGCATCGAATCGAGCACCTGCCGTTTGGTGGCAGAGCGTGCGTTTTTCTGCCGCGCAGACAACGAGCGACGCAGTTCGATCGCGGCCGGCAGTTCTCGGCGCAACCTTTGGTTCTCGATCGGTGCCGGCGTCGGGCGTGGATAGGCCCGGTTGAGGTCTCGACTTGCGCGGGTGAGGCCGGGCAAGTTCTCTGTCGCATGGTCGAGTTCGCGTGCTCCGCTGCGAATGTCGGCACGAGTGCTGTAGGCGTGTTCCGAGATCAAGGCACCTTCTTTGCGGGTGGCGATGTCGCTCTCTCCCCGATCTGGGTCGAAGACGCCGTTACCGCGGTCCGGGCTGATCCTGTCGTGACTTCTCCCCATCAGTCCCGCTCCTCGAATTCGTAGAGCTCTCCGCGTAGCTCCGCCAACGCGGACTCTCGTGCGCGCCGAAGGTCTGTGAGGTCGGTCGCCAACTGGTCTATCGCCGAAGCCGCCACATCATCGCCGGCCGAGTTGACCAGAAGGCCCTCGATGGCCCGGTCCCCGTCGTGAATCCTGTCGAGAGATTCACCGGCAGTGATCGATTCCTGCAGCTCGAGCAGATGACGACGATAGCTCCACAGCGCAGCTACACGTGTGAGCAGCGAACGCTCGACCCGCTCGAGCCACCGGCTGCTCACCAGGTGAGCTTCCCTCGCTGCGAGGGCTTGCGGACTGCTACCCGCCGCCGGGGCTCCCAAAGTTGCTCGCACTGTGGCGAGTTCACCGGCATGCGCGAGAATTTCGGCCAGTTGCTCGTCGAGATTCAGGCGTATGCGACCTATGTCGAGATCCTCACTGGCCCATACAGGGACGGTGCGGATCTCGTCGACGAGTGCCGATGCCGCCAACGCCAACCGCAGCTCGACATGCGCTCCGCCCGCTGAGATCAACGTCTGCAGAGCTGTCACAGCGACGCCGATCTCGGTTTTGTCCTCCGCGCTCAGGCGGAGTGGATCGCGCCGGGTCCACCACCACAACCCCACCGCCTCTATCCCTGCGGCGAGACCAATGCAGACAAGTAGTGCGACGAATGGGTTCGCCGGCGAAGTCACGCCGGCAAGAACCGGGACAAGTCCGATCAGAACCGGCGCGAGAAGAGCGAGCGGAATCTTCACCTCCTCACCGCCGGCGGTGCGACCGGTATGTACCGTCGTGCGCCACACATCGCGCCGCGGGTAGTAGTCGAGCGACGAATTTCCTTCCCATCC
Source organism: Rhodococcus sp. C-2 (assembly GCF_027854095.1). Classification (NCBI taxonomy): domain Bacteria; kingdom Bacillati; phylum Actinomycetota; class Actinomycetes; order Mycobacteriales; family Nocardiaceae; genus Rhodococcus; species Rhodococcus sp. C-2. The sequence continues at coordinate 3,052 of NZ_JAQGFI010000021.1, forward strand.
AGGCTCGTCAGCACTCCACGTCTGCTCACGCCTGAGCCCGACGATCTCCGCCACGCGCTCGCTGAGCATCTGCTCCCACAACCGGTCGAGCGCGCACAAGAATTCTTCGCTCTCCGGGTCCACGTCGATGTCGGCGATCATGGACCGCACTGCGGTTGCTGCACTGTCTACGCTCACGTCACGCTCCGACCAGATCCGTTGTAGGTGAATGCTCCCGGTGATAGGTCTGCGCACGGACAAGCAGCCGATCGAGCGCTTCGCCGACGACCTGCGGTTGCTCCAGACCCACCATGTGCCGGCCACCGGCGACGGCAACGAGTTCGGCATTCGGCACAAGCGCAGCCAGCTGCTGTGAATGCAGGATCGGAGTGACCCGATCTCTGGTTCCGCACATGATCGATACCGGGATGCGCCCCAGCGCTCCCACCGCGGCAGACGCGTCGTAGAGACGCAGGTCCCGCAAGAATGCCGCCACCGTCGCAATCGGTGTCGCGTGGACCATCTCGTACGACGTCGCGGCGGCTCGGAGGCCCGAGCTCGGAGCCCTGGGACAGGTCGCGCCGATGACGGGCGTCAGCAGCCGCCGCGAGAGACTCCAGCTGCGCCCGACCAATCTCGGTGCATGCGCGCACGCACCGCCGAGCAGTGAGACTGCCGGGGTATTCAACGCGCGCCCGATGCCGGCGCCCGCGACGTTACTCAAGGCGGTCGAGATCAACCCCACGCCGACCACACGAGATGCCGAGTCGGCGTGTTGTGCGAGGTACGACAACACCGCCATACCGCCCATCGAATGACCTACGAGGACAACGGGTCCGGTGGGCGCTACCACCCGAATGATTTCCTCGACGTCTCGCCCGAGCTGGCTGATCGTGTAAGTGCCGGCGTCCGCACCCCCTGAGCCACCGTGACCTCGGTGATCGAAGAACACCAACCTCGCCCGCTCACCCCACTGCCTACTCACAGAGCGTTGCTGAGGCGCCCAAGCACCGGCGTGTAGGCAGAAGCCGTGGACGAAGATCACCGTCAGCGGCGCCGTTCGGGATCCGACCTCGCGGACCGCGAGTCTGGTTCCGTCCGCGACAACCAGCGTGTGCGAGCGGCCCTCCTCGCCGTTCACAGCGGCCCTCCCAGAGTCCTGGTGAACGGCCGGAAGCCGGGGCTCTCGCCGCTGTCTCGCAATGTGCGGCATCCCGGATGTTCCCACGTCGTCGGAGTATTCGGCTCCCCCACCTCGAAGCCCAACTCGCGCCAGAACTGCACCCGTTCCGGAAGGTCCTCCGTCGAGCCGTACAAGCGACCGTTGCCTGCCATGTCGTCGGTGAGCTCGGCGATCAACCGCTCGATCAGCGCTGCCCTGACTATGGCCGCGTCGGGAACATCCGGGTTGACGACGAGAGCGTCGACGATGCGGGTTTGTGCAGCAAGCCGCTCACAACCCTCCGGAGACCAACCTGCTTCACGCGCGGTCCGAACCACCCCATGAGGCGCTGATGCCAGCGCGTACCCGAGCTGCCGGTATTCCGACGATGCGACAATGCCCACCGTTCCTGCTCCCCCAAGTCCCGCGGGAACGTCGGTGCCCGGCGACCAGTGCCGGTGGAGCCGGCGCATCTTCTTCGCTTCCGTCGGATGAATACGAACAATCTCGACTGTCATCAGGCTCACTCCTCGTCGTCCAAACGGCATGTGGGAGGACCATAGGTTCGGACCTGGACAGGACAGCGCCAACCACCGCGCTGTCCCCTTCCGAACCGTCCTTCTTTCAAGCCCGGCCTAGTGGGAAAGCGCGCTCGACGGGTTTGCTGTCGAAAGGAATCGGTCCGAGATGGCGGATCCCTCGGTCGGGGCCGTCGGTGATCAGCTCTAATGAACCGCGTGACTGTCATCATTTTCGCCCGTGCAACCAACGGCTATGTTCTCGCCTCGGACGGCCGCACCTGCAAACCAGGTATCCCTGCCCACATCTTGAACGATGACGCGAAGAAGATTCGCACCTACCACCTGGGGGCGGGCGGTTTTGTTACCGCGTCGAGCGGAAGGGCCACCATCGGTGGCACGTCGATCGCCGATGTCGAAAGATCGATTTTCGACGAACATCACTCGTCAGGCAGCCAGGGATTCGGCCCCACCGAGTTCGCTCAGTCCATCGCCGATGTCATTGAGAAACACAACAGCACGCAAAAATGTGTTTGCAGCACAAACACGGGAATCGACGGCGGCCGGGCATGCGTCATGCTGCCCGAGTGCGCCATCTGTGGACCAGAATCCGACTGTGAACACTACGAGTGGTACCTGCAAGACGACGAAGGAAATGGTTGCCCGTGCGCACCTTTCGATCAGGCGCCAGCGTCCACACCTTCGAAGTACCCGACAGGGTGCCGCTGCCGACCACGGGAGGAAGTTCCGCTCAGTTGGATATGCGTGCCATTCGGTCCGGACGCCGGCGACGCCGTTACCTCCACTATTTCAGCGCAATACCACCCCGTCCCCACTACTGGTCAGATCAAAGTGGACCTACTGCTGCAGGGTGAGCTCGAGCGCCCCACACGTGTAGACACTGACACCATCACGAAAGCCGACGCGGATGCTCGACTTCCCCTGACCGACATCGAAAAAACGGCTGGGACCGTGATTGAACTGCTCGACTGCGCATACACAGAAGCACCTGACAACGTCGTAGTGAGACAGCTCGAGGAAGCCGCTTGGCAAGTCACCACATCGAAAGACACAACCATTCGCGAAGTGGCGGACACTATTCGCAAACAGATTGGCTCGGACGAGGCAGATCTGTTGGCCGGAGCGGCTGGCATAGGTGGCACCGCCTGTGTCATGGTCATCGAGAACGGCAAAAACCCGGAAAGGCTTCCAACGGAAGACAATTACGGGCTTCCTGTCACCGTGTGCCCGAGCCACCCCCACGTGGTCCCATGCCCGTCCGACTTACAGCCGTAAGAACGCACGAACGGCGGACTATAACGAGCGGCGACTACGTCTGAATCAAACCGAGAGGCACTTCGGTTTTCGTGATCGCCGACATCGACGAAACCGGAGCGAAAGCGACTATCGAATCTGTCATGGACTCCCCCGGCAGATACTCATTCCCCACCGCGCTCGCCGACCTCGTGGATGTAGACAGCGGCAACGACTGAGAAGCACTAGCTGGACCGATCTACTCTCAAATTCTTCCGTGTCCCCCGGGTTATTCGGCGATTTGAGCTCCGCCAAATCGGTTCGCAGTCAGTGTTGCAACGCCCGTTGATCCAACTGCGCCAGCGTGTTGCTGAACGTATACGGCAACGACGCCTTTGCTTCGATGATCTTTCCGAACGTGTCCCAGTGCGGTCGCGCAATGCCTTCCTCGTCAGCGATAGCCCAGTGGAGGCCAAGCGAACCCGTAAACTCGGACATCGCCAAGTGCGCATCCTCCAGCCCCAATATCTGCAGTTTCAACGTCGCAGAAACACATGCGTAGTAGCGCCTGTCGCGGTCACGGTAGGCATCAGAGTCCCGCTCCATGATCGGGTTATTACTCGACACCAACTCATCAGCCCGGTTCATCGCCTCAAGCGCAGACAAGAGAGCTTCGGTCACCTGCTGTCGATGCTGGACTGCACGATCCTCACCAAGCGTGGCCTCATGCAACGCTCTGTCGGATCGGGCCTTCACAAGGATTCCCAAGAACGCGATGCTCGCCGCCCCCAATGCGATCCCCGCCGCGATGATCGTTGCCTGCCCCTGCGTCAAACCTTCTCCGAGCGCCATGATCAACACGCTGCTATTCACCCTTCAAAGAGTCTGTTGCGGGACCTATTCAACGAATCGAGGAACAGGGATGTCACGTCCCACTAACGGCCACGCGCCTTCAGCGGTCCGGCCTAGCGGAATCTCGGTGCTGACGATATCGGCTACCGAGTAGGCGATACGCCCACATCGTCGGCACTGGCCGGGCAACTGCTGAAATCGGATCATGGCCCAATGTTCGTCGCAGAGTAAGTAGTCCACGGGGGCGTTGCCATGACAACAGTCTTTGACGACCGCGGCCCACCTCGCTGCGCGCACGAACCCGACAGGGTCACCGGCGAAGTACTGCGGATGCTCCGCGCAGAACTCACACGGAAGTTCGGTGTGAACGATGCCTGACTTCACGTCCCTAGCTCTGTCGTCCATCCTGTTCCTCTCCTCCACTTTCCCGTTCGATACGTCGCTGGACGATTTACTACCGCCGGATGCTTCTGACTCGATCGAGATGCCAGCTGGCTCGCTCGGAAAGGTGACACACCGTTGCGTGTTCGAGGACGTGCGGGCTAGGCAACGCATCCCGCCCAGTCTTGGTCAGTCTGGCTGCGTACTGATCGAAGAACTCGACCAACGCACGGGCACGCACCACCGGCATCCGACGCCCGATCGGGCCCGACGACTTGTCCGCCAAGCGTTCGAAGTGCTCGACCAGCCCGCGAATGTCCCGATCAGGGACAGGGACGTCGAGAAGTGCACCGAATCTGCCGACCTCACGCTCATTCTCGGCGGCCACTACTGGAGGTTCCTCGCCGCGGTGAGCCTGTCGTACCAACTCCGTCAGCGCCTTCACCCCCTCCGGGGAGGTAGGCATTCCGTGAACCCTGACAGTGATGCCGGTGGCTGCTTGAACAGCATGGAATTCGTCGAGCGCTGACAGCCTTTCGTCATCACGCCCTGGAGTGTCTTCCGCATCGAGATCCGCCGCCAGTCGTGCAGCGCAACTGTGCGCGGTCATTACGTAGAACTGTCCCAAACTCGCCGACTCGAGAGCGTTACTACCGCGGGCCTCACGAGTATCGACGTGCTCCTCCAACTCGCGAATCAAGGTGGCCACCACATGCAGACGCCGCACACCGGCCGATCCCGGTGCATCCGATGCCGGCAGAGTGCGTTCGGCGACCTTGTGAACGTGGTCGAGGAACTCATCCACCAGTTCCACCCGGTTCGGTGATTGGAAACGATTCCGCCGGCGGCGCCACCTCATGTCCAGTTCCTCTCATCGGTACGGATCCGTTTGCTCGGGTTCACAGCAGCCACCAGCCCGCAGGCAACGCGACAGCGAGCGCGGTTCCGACAACGAGGTACGGAGCGAACCCGAACTCCACACCCCGGACCTTTCTGCCTCCGAACACCTTGGTGACCGCCACCCCTACTACCGCCAGAATATTCGGCAGCAGCACTGCCGAAGCCACGTTCATCCAACCGACCCATCCGACAGCTGCAGTGAGAATGAAGCTCAACCTCACATCCGCCAAACCGGGGTGACCGCGAGTAATGATCGCGAACACCAGGTAACTGGCGAGTATCGCGGCCCCGGCCACCACAGCACGAAGACCCGCGGCAGGGTCCTGATCGACCACCACTGCCATCGCGCCGAGCAACAGACCCGCCGCGGTGACTGCACGAATCAGCGGCAAGGGGAACCGCAAGGTGAAGTGGTCAATCCACGCGGCCCAGACAGACAAAGCCGCCACCGTGAGCCATGCCGGCAAGATCGCGTCGCCGCCGGCGATCATCACGGCCCCGAACCACAATCCTGCTGTTGCTACTGCCGGGCCGATCGAGCGACTGGTCGGCGTCACGGGAATCTGCACGAGTGCACACAAACTTTCCATCATCGGACGCACCGCCACGCTCACCGCCGCCCCAGCCAGAGCAGCGAACGACGCGACCGACCACAGGCCAGCCTGCTCGTGACGACCGAACGCCCAGCGAGCAGCGATCCACACCGCCACACTCACAGCAATGACACCCAGGATCGGCAGATACGTCGAGAGAGGGGGTTTCCGCCTTCCTGCGTCGGCGGCGGTGACAAGCCCCGGTCGCTGACCACGGCCAGGCGTTGTGGACTCGACTTCCTCAGCGGAGAGAGAAGTCGAAGCACCGTCGGCAGTATTTCCCGACTCCACATTCGATTCGGCCATCTCGGAAAGCTCCTTCAGCGCGTCCATCACCCGTGGTCACAGGCAGAACCCGACCCTAACCGCTCTACCGGACAGCGCGGGCTTCCGAACTCATCGTTTGGCCGCTGGGGCGTGCGCTGTCCATGCCATGGACTATCACTGACCGCACATCTCAGATGCCTGAAAATCCGCTCGTGCTGCTCTCGAACGACGATGTTCCCGCATCGTGACCGGACTCGCCGCCACCAAAACCACTCGAAAACTCACCAGTAGAGGCAACATCACCCTATGAACGCCCCAATCGGAAAAGCTGACCGCCGCCGCGCACGACTCCACCCGGCACGTTCCTCCCGTCCAGCATTGATCGTTCACACCTTCAGCGAATACACCCACCACATCCGCGGCGGCGCCAAACGACTGATCATCGACGCCGACCCTGACCTGTGGTTCGACCTCGGGCATGTCCCGCACGGAGTCGACGTGAAGATCATCGGTCAATCGTGTGCCGGAATCAGCGGAGGATCCATCGCTGCCGCCGGTCGATGCTTCCTACAGGCCTGCCACCGCGCCCGTGTCACCGCCTACGAATTCGCGCACGTCGAAGCATTCGATGGCGTCACCATCGAAGCGCGCGGGAAAAGCCACATTGTCGGTACCGATCACGCCAAGATTCGCGCCGAAGATCAGGCTGTCGTTTTCGCCCACTCCCAGTGCCACGTCCAAGCGGCCGGCCATACTCTCGTCGCAGCGACAGACACTTCCTCTGTCTCCGTGAACGGCGACGCACACGTCCGCGCCAGCGCCGGAGTGCACATCATCGGAGTTCCTCAGCCGAGGAACCTGAGCATCGAGCCGCGCCCGATCAGTCGACTGGCCAACCAGCTCAACATGTAAGGCCCCGCAAGCGGCAGTTAATCGCAGAGCCTCAGCCAGCCGACGACCGATACACCGTGAGATCAATCGACTCCTGATCGCGGAAACTCGACTCCAACAATTCCACCGCCGGCACAATCACTTCACTCTCGATCTTCCACACCACCGACGTCGTCCACCCCACCAACCCGCCAGGCCCGGGCGTCGCTTCACCGAACAAACCTTCCAAGGCGTCCCGCCGGTAACCGAAGGTATCCACCAGGTCATCAGCGGTGTACCAGTACTGCCGCAACGGATCCGGGTCATCGGCGTGCAGAGCGCTGCCTTCGCTGATTCGAAATGGTTCGGTACTCATCTACATGCCCTCTCTGTGGTGCGGTCCGCCCTGCGCCGTCTTCACGTCGACAATCCGCACGTGTGCATAATCCGGGTTCTCCACAACGTATTTCGAACGCTCGATGCGCCAACGAGCGACAAGCATCTCCAGCTCCTGAACCTCCCGTGGGTCCTCGAGATACTCACACGCGAAGTCGAGCCACGGCACATAATGCCGCAGGCTTTGACCGATCCGTCCGGACTGGCCACCGATCACGCTCTCGAGCACGATCAGTTGTCGCTCGTCCTTCATTCGTCGGCGCAACGCTTTCTGAGTCACTTCGACCAGCGCAGGTTCCGCCGCAGACACCGACTCGCCTACCCCGTCGACGCGGGAGCCCATCTCGTGGCGGTGGTCGACGGCATCGACGAACTCGCGACAGACCGACGCTTGAACCCCTTCCGGGAGCATCGACATAAGCGCAAAGCCTCGTTCCTCAAGGAGCTCGAAGCCGTGTCGATTACCTCGGGCATACCAATAACTCATGACTAGTGACCGCTCCCAAGCCAACGCCAAGCGCCTCTCGAGAAAAGGAAGCGTTCGGGCGGCCGCCACGAATTGAGAATCACACTTTCCAGCGATCTCACGCGCCGACTCCCAGTCCACACTGCCTGTAGGAGAGCTGATCTCACGTACAGCGCGCATTCGACCACGAAGATCCGCAGCAGCAGCGGCGATGTCGACTCTCACCGCGTACTTGTTGGATCGAGAGCGCAAGAACCAGAGGGTCATGCGGCTGAGCCTAATCTCCGCACCTCCGAGCAGGGGTGCAGTAGCATCGTCAGCGGCGCATTGCTGGCGTAGTGTGCTCCGGCTCACCGCATCGATGTCATCGTCGATGCGGTGAGCCACCTTCACCGAATGGCTCAGACGCGAACAGCTCCATCGCCATCCACTCGTTGATCCTGTTGGCGACTCCGCATTCGTTCCGCGTGCCGTTTCTGCCACCGCGCGTGTTTGACCTTGAAGCGCTCGTCGAATTCCTCCCACCGCGGCAAAGCCTCCGCCTTCCTCGCAGAGAGAACATCAACGGGTTCCGGTCCGGATGCAAGCGCAGGAACCACATCGCCGACTTTGAGGCGATCGAAGAGCTCCGAGAACAACCACGCCGGGCAGCCCTCCCCCCGAAGCGCGTCGACTGCGTCTGGTTCGTCGTCGATCCAGGCCACTATCGGGCTCGTCTCTGCGTAGTGGTTTTCCCACCGCCACCAATGCCGACGTTTGACATCAAACGCCCGACGCACAGTTCCGTCCACCCACAAGCTCCGTGATTCGATATGACCGGGCGGCAACGACTTCGCCCGGATCCACCGATCAGAGGTCCGATTGAATTGGTCCAAGCGGGTTGTGCTGTAAGCAATGGTGAAGCCTGCACTGTCGAGCGCCCGAACCAACTTTCCGCCCGCGCGGTTCAGGGAAGCTTCACCGAAATGGGTATGAAACCGCTTCCAATCTCGATCGGCGTATGACGGCGCGGCGATCAACCCCTCGAAATTGTGCATATCCGCAACGACGCCATCGATGTCGACAACGACAGTCGGCCCCGGGCGGGGAGCATCCAGCCACGGTTTCGGACGATCAAGAAAGCTTCGATTCTCCGTCATATCCCCAACGATATGGGCAGACACAGACATTGAGCACGGTCCCGCGACCCACCCGTACGAATCCTCCGATGCATCTAGTTGGCAAAAGGCCCTGTTCACGCACTCGAACAGGGCCTTCTTTGATGCTTCTGGCCTTTAAGGCTCACCGGTCAACACAACTGACCGCGATTGCCGATCGCCCACGTTTACCCCACCCTCAGTGCCCAAACGAGAACCGCGCGACCTCTCGATCTCTGCGATGTAGACAACAGCAAAGCCGACCACTACGACCGCGACGGCCACGACCAACCATCGCTGTCCCATCCAACCCGCCGCCACGCCAAGATTGAAAATACTGTGAGGCACAACTAATCCCAAGAGCGATCGATAACGGTAGTACGCGAAAACAGCAAACCCTCCCCACAACATCGCCCCGACTGCGAACTCCCACCCCTGATATATGTGTAAGGCTCCACGAAGAATCGCTGAAATGCAGATCACCACGATGAGGTTGATCCGGAATCGCAGACCTACCAATACCGCTAGCCCGGCAAAGAAGACCTCTTCCATCAACCCCGCCAGCAGGACCGGCTTCACGACGTCCCAGGAGAACCAGCCACCCTCGACCGAGGGACTGCCAGTTGAGCCCTCACCGACAAATGCCCGAAACGCAATTGCCAGAGCCTGACCGACCGCCCAAATTCCTGCAGCTCCGAGGAACCGCCGACGACGGCCCACACCTGCGAGCCACGGCGCAGATCGATCGACCGGGCCCCAGAATCTGCGAACAACCAAGAACGTGAACCACCCGCACGCCACCGCCACGCTAGTAGCGATAACGTCCTCCGCAATTCCAGGATCGGGCGAAACATCCACTGCCGCCCCCGAAGTTGGATTGAGATACTGGTCGATCGACGTCCAAATTACGTTGGCCCAGAACAACAGCAGGATTGACGCGGGGACACCGATCGGCAGAACCAAATGCATCCGCTCGCTCCACCACGCCCACCAACGGCCCGTCCCCCCATCTGAAGCGCTCTCCTCCTGAATCGAAGTCGGCAGCTGCCTCATCCAAACTCCCCCACCCGCTCGAATTTCACAATATTGACACCCACAACTCAACCAGACTGACGCTCCACAGTTCTACACCGCCACAAGGTAATCCAACACGCAACACAAGCACGCAACTGCAAGCAACGGCGAGACTGCGATGGCCGCTCGGGAGATGAATCAATCAGGGCGGGCTGTAGTCAACTACCCAAGCGCCCTCGGTCCGGCGGAGAGGCACCAGCCAGCGGTGGCGATGATCGCGCACGACCACCTCAGATCCCGGAATTCCCATCACGAGCGGAGTCGAAAATACAGCCGACAACGGAACCAACTCAGCCAACAAAATCCCCTCACCGTCCCTCGCGAAATCCAAGGCAACCTCAAAGTTGGCCGTAAACGACGACAGCGGCTGCGCACTGTAGTCATGAGGTACCCGGCGAGCCGCCAGTTCAGGCCAAACCTCTGGCCGCGGGCTTACCCCGAACTTCCCCAGCCCCCGCCACAACAAAATATAGCGACCCCGAACACCGATCTCGGCGAATTCGCTACGCACCACCATCGGGATCGCAACTGCCAAAGCTGCAGCCAACCGCGTCTCTCCCCGATCGAGCCTCGACAGGCGGTCCCTGTCCAAGGCCAGATACCTGCTTGTGCTGTCAACGGCGCGGTGCAGCGACATCGGCCACGGACGGTCGGGCCACGCATCCCATTCCAGCGACAGCCTGTTGATCGCAGAACCCACCGGATCCCCGAATTCAGACCTGAGCGCATCCTCAAAGGACGTGGAATAGGAAGATTCTGGGTATGGGGTCAACGTCGCCGACAAGTCCGAAATCAGCTCCGGGTCAACCGCATTCACGCAGGCGCGCAATGCCGAGACGTGGACAGTAAAATCAGACACTTGCCTGTAGTCCTCAACCCTGGCTGTATTACGGGACGCCCCACGAGCATGAAACGACCACGCACCCAGATACGAGAGCTTCTGTCTCCCTGTCATATCAGGAGATTGTGTTATGGCCCTGCGTATTTCGCTCAATGACAACGATGTATTCTCGCTCGGATCCCCGGTCAGCACGTGTAGTTACATCCCCTCGACAATGATGTTCGGATAAGCGGCGACGGCCTTGCCTGGCGAGCTGGCCGGTACCAGGTGAGGAAGTTCAGGTTCGTCATCAAGGGACACCGGGCCGTCCCACGGAGCTACCAGTGACGAGTCGTATTCCCAACCGTCACAGGACAGGTCGTCTACCCAGATCGCCGTCAGGGAACAGTCGAAATACTTCTCCGCGAACGCCATGATGGCCGGGAGCCGATTCTGATCAAACCAACCTCCCCTACCGACCTTGATGTCGCATCCGAATGCGCTCGGCCTTATCCTGGCGACGTATTCGCCTGGCGCCGAGCGTAGGACCACGTGATGATAGGTGCCCACCTGTGATTCCCTTCTCGTTCTGCCGACAAAAATGCCCGCGCCACTCGAACTGGACAGTTCAAAATGACGCGGGCATCCATTGGCTGAATTCAGTTCGGTGTGACCAAGACCTGCAATTCGCCTACCCGCCGGTCGTACATCGACGTCAACGGAGTGGGGGCTACGCCGCCCATCGTGCCGCCTGGCCAAGTGGCAGTCCACGTGACCACCCAGTTGCTGGTCGCGCTGACCTTGAAGACGTCTTGCGGCTGTCCGATGGACGATTTTGCGAGACGATGTCCGCATGTGGGCGATGGAGTTCCGCTGGCGGGCGAAAGAGGGCTGGCGTCAACAGCATCGGTATACGGAGTGAACGGCAGCAATGCACCCGGGCACAGTTGCACGTCTCCATCGCCGTGATTAATGAGGACACCGGTGTTGATGGCGTTCGCGGTGACGGTTACAACACCCGAGGTCGCCGCTCTGTTGACCGGACCTGTCGTGGATTCGCGAACATCGTTGGGGCACATGAAAGCCCAGCTCTCCTTACCCACGAGACCGGTACGTTGACCTCCACCTGAGTTCGCAGGTTCAGGTGTCCAGCACATTGGAGGCTTTTCGAGCTGCATTGCGGTGATCGCCATAGACACCGTATTCATGATCTCCGCCATTGAGGGCGGCGTCGGCGGGACCTCGATACCGGGTGCCGCAGGCGGTGCGGGGCATCCCCCAGGTGTGCCGAGGCATGCGCCTTGCAGGATTCCGTTGAGGACCCCAGACGGAGGTGCAGCGGCGGGGCCGGCGCCGCCAGTAGCCGCGCCGCCTCCGCCGCCTCCTGCGTTGCCAGCCGCTCCGCCTGCCGCGGCCCCCGCGCTGGCGCCTGAGCCCGCGGGTGCACTCACGTAGCCGCCGCCCACTGTCACATTCGCACCACCGGGCGAGGACGATACGTCAACTCCACCTCCACCTACGCCTGGCTGCGCCAACGCTGACTGACTCCCCGTGACCAGAACGCCGCAAACCAGTGTCGCAGTGGCGAAAATTCTCATTGCTAGTCGCATGATTGCACCTTCTCAACTGTTTGACTTGTGACGCGCCAGCCATTCGAATCAGGCCACGCGGGGTTCCGAACGGTGATGTTGGTGGACTCGAACTGGCCGCGGTCGGGCTTCATCGCACTTGATCCGTCCGGAAATACGGCATTCCAGCCGGAGATATCAGTGCAGGCCTGAACGTGAACCCAGGCGGCTTCCGCTCGGGGTTTTCCCTGATCATCTACTGGAGCGCTCAGATCCGTCACCGAGGATTTGATGACGGAAATGGCTCCGGTACTGGTGATGCCTTGCGACCGTCGAAGCATGATGTCCCCGACTCGGTCGTTCAAGACTGGGTCGCCAGCCACACCGCTGATCGCATCCACAGAAGCTGTTGGGTCAGCTTCAATGCTTCCGAGGGCAGCATAAAACTCGTTGACCTTGGCGATCGCTTGGCTCCGTGCTTGCTCGTCGGGCGTCTTCGCCTCGGTCTTGCCGTCTGGACCATCGAAAGCGGGGTTTCCGGTCGCAGTGAGAGTGACGTTCGGCTCGTCGGAATTGCTGGAACAAGCTGCGACGCCGGCTAGTAGGGCAACAGCTGTGACTGCTGCTGCTGTGGTTCGTCGAATTCTGTTGTGGGCCATGTTGTTGTCTCCTAGAAGCTTCCGGCGCTGCAGGGTGTTCCGGGTTGTGTGTAGTCGGCTGTGACTCTCCATCCTGCTGGGTCGGGCCATGACGGGTTCGTCAGGATCGGTTTTCCGAGTTCGAGTTTGTCCACAGGCTTGCTGATGCAGACGTCCATTTGGAGCGTGGCAGTTCCCGCTGTCGGTGCGCCGGTCTCGTCGATGGGGATGTCGTGTTTGGTAATCACGTTCTTGAGTACTTTGAGATCGCTTGGTGGCGTCGGGTTTTCGTTGCGGCTGGTTGTGATCTCTTTCTTGGTCCTGTCGAGGAAGCGGCCTGCCGCGACGGCATCGAGGTCAGAGAGCGGGGCAGCGGGGTCGGAGTTCAATCGTGCGAGCACGGTGTAGTACTCGCTGATCTTGGCGAGGGCACCTTCTCCTGCTTGCTGTTCAGGTGATTTTCCCGATCCAGGGGGGCCGGTAAAGGTCGGGCCGCTGCTGGTGTTGAGGGTGCCGGGCTCCGGGCTGAGGATGCTGCAGCTTGCGGTCAGGCAGGCCGCCGCAGTGAGGGTGAGCATGGCTGCGATGCGGCGGTTCATGATGCGGCTCCGATGCGGTAGTCGGTGGTGGTGTCGAGCTGTCTGAGGAGTTCGTTGGTCTCCGGGTGTGCGTCGACTTGCAGTTCGTCGAGTTCGCTTTTGAGGGTGTCGATGAGGGTTTGGGTGGTTTCGATGTCCCCGGAGAAGTGGGTGGCGATGATGGCCGCTCGCCAGCAGCCTTCGTGAGCACTGTCGACCGTGAGGCCGGCCCGGGCTGCCTTTCCTGCGGCATCGAGGTCCTGGGTGACCTGTTCGCCGCGGATGTAGCGGCCGGCGAGCTCTTCTGCGACGTCGGTGATCGCGGAGATCATTTCCTGCTTTATGTGATCTGCCCACCGGTAGGCAATCGGGTCGTCGCTGGTGAAGGGCTGACCGGTCACCAGCGCGAGTGCGGATTCAAGGCGTTCGGTTGTCGTCGTCGCAGGGTGAGCGTCGACGAGCTGGTTCCAGTAGTCCCAGTCTGTGGTCACTGAAGGGTGGAGGCGAAGTGGCGTTCGGCCGGTTCGGTCTCCGGACTTGATGAGCGCTGCGTCCCCGGTGTCGGTATCTCCCATCCAGCTGCGCAGTCGTGTGACGGCTTGGTTGCGGCGGCTACGGAGCCGCGCGTTTGCCGTCTTCGCTTCTTCGGCAGTGCTGGCCGCGTTGACGAGTTCGACGTCGTGGGGCCACATCTTTGCGGTGAGCTCAGTTGCGGGCACTCCGTCGTCGCTGAATGCGAGTAGAGCAGCGATTTCGGTGAGGCTTCGCGAGTTTTCTCGGTCCGTTGAGCCTGGGGTGAGTGGGGTGAGGGTGGGTTCTCCGAGGACGCGGATCCAGATGTGTGGAGCTGCGGGGACGTCAGCCTCGTATGCGACGGTTTCGGTTTCGGTGTAGCCGACACGGTCGGTGTCGATGTCACCGACTGTCTCGGAGTTGACTCCCTCAATTACGTTGTCGTCGTTGCGAACTACGGTGAATGCCGCAGGGTCGGCACTGGTGATGAGATTTTCGGTCGTGATGTCGAAGTCGAGACGTGCCCCCTCCCAACTGAAGTCCGCAGTTTCGGGTTGGGTAGCTGGGGAAGGATCCTGCGTGGTGGTGGCATACAGACTGACGATGCTTTCGTAGCCGGCTTCGTCGAGTGTTGTGACAGTGAGCTGTGCGGTTGCGATACCTGGGCGGACCAGTGTTGCAGTGCCGTCGTCGGCGACATCCAATGTCCAGTCGGAGCGAGTGTTCGAGTTCTGCGTTGTGACTGCAGCGAACGCGATCCGCGGGGCGCTACGGGCGATCGAGGTCAGGATTTCTGTTTGTTCAGCTGTCAACGGGTCGGAGATGAGGACGATTTCCGGAGCAGTCAGCTCGCTGGTTTCGTACACGCTCCGTGCATGCGCGATGGATTCGATGTCGTTCTCGTCGAGGATGTCGGCGTCGCGTTCGAGGTGGCGGGCCAAGCGCGCCAACACCTCGTCGGTGTTGTCCGAGTGCGTGATACGGCCGGTATTCACTGCGCCTGCGAGGTCGCCGCAGTATCCGACGACGTTGAGGTGAAGGGAATCGGCTAGAGGCGATACGGCAAGCTCGACGGCCATCGCGCGAAGCACATTTGCGGTCGCGGTGGGTGTGCCGGTGATGGAGAGATGCCCGATTTCCTCCAAATTGAGCATGAGCTCTCGGCCGTCGTCGCTGGCTCCCATCGCAGTCAGGGCTGGGTATGGGCTGACGTCGATGTCCGGAACCGAACGAGGGAACGCCCGTGGGTCGACCATCCACGTGTCGTCGTCTGATTGCATCCATGGCTGGGGCAGAGAGATCTCCTCGAGCAGTCCGAGCTCGATCGTGTCGTCACCGATGAAAACGGCAAGGAGACTGGGGATGGAGATCTCGTTCGTTCGGCAGTACTGCGCGAGGTTCCGCAGTGCAGTGTCGACATGGGCGGTGGTCAGCGGATCGACGGCGGCAGTCAATGCCTGTTCGGCAAGAATCGCTTCCTTTGCAGGCAGGGCGATGCGCTCGCCGCGGCGGCGGCGATGCTGTTGTTGCCGACGGCGTAGCGCGAGGTGACCGGTCAGGCCGGCGGCGGCGAGCGCGGAGATACCGAGGGCGATGTAGACGACGTCGGACGAGCTGGAGGAGTCGTCTTCTACCTCGGCGCCGATAACGGATGCTTCGGCATCAGGAGCCATATTCGCAGGCATCTGAGGCTCGACGGGGTCGAGTTGCCAGTTCGGTGTCGCTGCAACTTCGGGGATCGGTTCCGGTGCCGCGTCGGGCACCTGCGCCTGGGGAGCTGGCCCCGGCGCCTCAACCGGCGCAGGTACGGCCGCCGGCTGGGGGGCTGCCTCCGCTGCCGGCACGGGTGTTTGGGCGGACGCGGATGGAATGATCAATTGCTGTCCGACTGTGATCAGGTCTCCGGCTGGCGACCCGTCCGCAGTGGTGATCTCAGAGAAACGCAAAGGATCGCCGAGCTCTCGGTCGGCGATGTCCCAGAGTGTATCTCCAGCTTGGACGGTGTAGGCGCCTTGTACGACGTCCTGCACTGCAGCAGGGAGTTGCAGCGTCATTCCCTCTGCGAGGAATCCCGCTTCGGGCACAACGTCTTTGTTCAGTTCGAGCAGTTCGGTGAACAACCGCCCGTCGCCGAGGTGAGTTTGGGCGAGTCCCCACAGGGTGTCTCCGCGGACGGTGGTCACGGTCGGGCCGGCGGGTTGAACTGCGGGCCGTGCAGCGCGCGGGTCCACCTGAGTGTGGGCGGGGCCGCTCGGGTCTTGCTGTGCGGAGATCGGTGCGTAGGGCGCAGGTGATGCGCTGTCCGCCGGTTGCGAGAGTGCAGGTGTAGCGGTTGCTGTGCCGGCTGTCAGCAGAAGCAGTGCGCCACTGACGAGGAAAGTCGCCGTTTTCTGTTGCGACCCGAGAAGCCGGATCTTCGGTGCCTTGACGCCCCGGAGTGTGGCTGCGAGCTCGACAAGGATCGGGAGGGTGAATGTCGCCCACGCGACCCAGCCGACGAGCGGAAGAAGTGCGACGAGGAGGCTGCCGTCGTCGGGGCTAGAGAGCAGACTCTCGAAATCCGAAAAGGGGATGTCGAGAGGATTACCGCGCAATGCCCACAGTGCTGCGGGGATCCCTGCCACGAGCAGAAGCAGGATCAGGAGGTACCCGAGTCCTGCGAGGCGGGATCGGACTGTGCGAGCACTCATGGCCGGTACACCTCCCCCGCGTTGGTGCGGTTGAGGTTCACCGTTGCACTACCCGTGATCACTTTCGAACCAAGGGGCAAAAGCTTGTTGTCGTACACGATGCGGGTGGTGATCAGCAGTGTGCGAGGCCCTGTGGGGATGACCTCGCCCTCGACCCCGGCGTCGGCGAGATAGCGTTTCGCGGCCGCCACTGCGCGTACGGGGTCGACAACCGTATCGATCCCTCGCGCACTGAGGGATCCGACGATCTGCTGTCCGGACGCGCGGGCGGCGTCTTCGGCGACGTTGTCCGCGCGTTGAGCTGCGGTGTGCATTCCACCGCCGTCGACGATGAGTCCCCACACGAAGAATATGAGGATGGGAGCGAGTATCACGGTCATCAGCGTCACGGCCCCCTTGTCGCGTTCCTCGGGGAGCCTGGAAGTGAGTCGCTTACGCAGTGCAGTAATCATCTGGTGCGCTCCCGGAAGGTGTCGATGGGTGAGATTGCAGTGACCTCGATAGTTCGTCCTCCACTGACGCCGGGCCATCCGAGGGCGTCGTAGGAGACTTCACAACTGACGGTGACTTCGACGGTGGCGGATACTCCTGGGCGAGTGCGAAACCCGGTGGTATCAGCGCTGACGTTCATCGTCGTGCATTTGAGTCCTTGACCATCCATCGAGTCCAGGACCGCTTGGTATGCGAGGGGGTTGGCTTGAGCGGCGGTACGTGAGAGCGATGCTGCTCGGGCGGCTTCTCCCGCAGCGTGCTCGACCTTTTGATGCGCCTGACGGTTGATGCCGTACGCGTACATCCAACCGAGTAGGACGAGGAGGACGATGATCGCGAGGCACAACTCGATGGTCACATCTCCTCGATCGTTTGAGCGGGAGCGAGCGATCCACTGGCTCAGCTTCATCCGACACCTCCGGGATTGGTCACGCGCTCAGTGGGTTTGGTGTGGTCGACGGTGATGGCGAATTCCAGCCCCGGTACGAGGGACGGGGACTTTCCGGTGATCGTGACCGTGGTCTCGCGGAGTGTCTTGTTCACCGACACGACCGGCGCTTGAAGGTCACCCGATCCGGATTTCGCGATGCACGCGTTCGCTGCGGCGAGGCCGAGCGCCTGGTTCCCTTGCTGAGAACGCGTGGCTTGCAAGGCTTTTTCGGCGCAGGTGTTGGCGACGTCCCGTCCGTGGAAGAACAGGGCGGTTTGCAGCATCACGGAGAACATCATCAGGAAAGCGACCATCGCGATGACGGTGACGAGCGTCGTGGGGCCCCGGTCGTCGTGGCGCCACCGGTCGATCAGCTGTTCCAGTGTCATGACTGTCCGTTTCTCTGCGGTCCGGTTGGCGGGGTGGGCTAGGTGGCGAGCCCTTTTTGGGCTGCGGTACTGCGTTTGGTGTCGACGCGATTGCGCGCGAACATGGCAGTCCAGATCGCGGCAACGACGAGGGCTATGGAGAGAGAGAATGCGGCCGCAAGTATGCCGAGCTGCACTGCGCCCGAAGTGCTTTCATCGGTGAGCACATGAAGAGTCGCCGCCGGCAGCCCCAACAGGATCGTCGCCGCGACAACAGGCGCAAAATAGACGCCCGGCCCCAAGTCAAACGTGTAGAAGGCACCGAACAGTATTAAAAAGCTCGTGACTGCCAATACGCTGATCGTGATAATCATTGATCTTCTCCTTCACCCCTCTCAGTGCCTGGGGGTCTGTGAATTCTGTTTCGTATGACGCCGATCCAAATCATTCGTTCGGCAACGAACAATCACGACCGATGGCGGCATAGCGATAGACGGAAGGTGACGTAGTGATAAACGTAGGAAGCGCCCCCCGCGAGTGCGACGACACCGACTCCGGCCACGGCTCCCCAAAACGGACCCAATACGCAGAAAGAAAGTGCCAGCACCATAACTGACCACCCCGCCCACAAAATCACTTCCTCCAGCGGTGTCCCACCACCAAGGATGATGAGGAGCAGCATTCCGAACAGCAAGAGAATCGCTACCGCTGTCAATATCGTCATCACGGCATTTCCTCCTGTCCCCTTCGGTTACTGCCTGAGGTCGTGCATCGATAGCGCCGAGCACTGAAGAGCGACGTTGCACTCCATGTCCTCAGCGCTATCGATAGGCCCATGGTTTTGTTCTCCAGCATCCGAACTGCGCTCGGCAGTTTCAGTCGGGGATGGAGTCCGCGCGGGACTGGATCTTCTGGACGACTACGGCGCCGGCAGCGATCGCCGCGACGGCGAAGATTCCGGCGAGGATGACGTACTCGAGGGTGGAGGGGCCGCGGTCCGAATTTTTACCGCCTGCACGCTGCAGGAGGCTGCCTGCGAGTGCGGCGACGAACATCATCGTGAGTGTGAGGTAGGAGGTGATGGCGGCGCGGGTTGCGCGTCGGGTGGTGGTGATGGCTTTGGTGGTCATGGCGTGCTCCTTATTGGTGTGCTGGATGTGTAGCAGTTGTCCTGGACTGGATGAGTCCGGTCGATGGGTCCTTCTTTGTTTTGCCTGTTCAGAGGGCATTCCTTTCTTGTTGTTGGTTAGCCGCTGATGACGGTCACGGCCGGGATCAGGAGTAGTGCCATGAACAGGCCGGCGAGGCCGGCGAGGGGCATGGCGAGCTTCTCTGTTGCCTCGACGGCGGCGGACTGCTCAGCGGAGGTTTGTGCGGAGCGCAGGCTGGCGGCTTTGGCTCGCAGTGAGGTGTAGACGCTGGCGCCTTTGTCGCCTGTCATCGTCATGATGTCTGCGAGGTCGCCGAGTTCTGCGAGTCCGAGCTGCTGCGAGACGCGGGTGAGAGCACTCCAGGGCGCTTCGCCGGAGCGGCCGGCTTCGTACAGTTCCTCGTCCAGTCGTAGGAACACCCAGCTGTCTCCGACTTGGGCGGCGATCTCGAGGGATTGTGTGGATCCGATTCCGCCTCGTCGGCATAGCGCGACCAGGTCGATGTAGGAGCTGAGGGCTTGTGCGAATTCGGCGCGAGCCGCAGCGGCGCGGCGCCGAATGTCGATGTCGGGAATCACGAAGAGGAAGACGGCGGTCGCGAGTGAGAGGATCGCCGGCATCGACCATGCCAATCCCAATCCGAACGCGGTCAGAACCAGATTCAGTATCGGGAAGATCAACAGACCGAAGAATGCCGCGACAAGTTTTTCGCCGAGGACGTGCGCCGGATCTTTGTGTAGCAGTGAGAGGTCCGATGTGGGGAGGGTGAGGAATCGACTGTCTTGTAGGTAGGGATGTACGCGCAGGCCGAGCTTGTTGGCTAGCCCGTCGACGAGTGATGTCCCTGCTGTGCTTGCCTTCTCCGGCGCGGGTCCGGACATCCTGGACATCACGTCGGTGAGGGCAGGTTGGGCTCGCAGGAAGTACAGGGCCACGAGATAGATGCCGATTGTGCCGACGCTGGTATAGACGATGATCGTCATGGTGATACTCATCGCTGCGCTCCTACAAGGTCGGTGCGTTCGACGCGGTCATTGGTTCCGATGAACCGCGGGTAGGTCGGCGGCTTGGTGGCTTGTTTCATCCAGTACAGATCCGCAGCGAAGAGCGTCAGCAGGATCAGTAGGACGATCTGCATGCCGCCTGAACGGTATGGCTCCATGAAATTCGTGAAGGCGAAAGCTGCAGCAAGGACGGCGATGGTGATGATGGTGACCCATTTGGCTTGTGTTCGAGTCGATTTGCGGTCCGCTTCGATGCGCCGGCGGCGGGCGACGGTATCGCCCACGTCTTCGGCGAGGCCTTCGAGAACATTGGCCAGACCGACACCACGCAGTTGCATGGCAAGGAGGAGGGCGCCGCAGATCTTGTCTCCGACGCTGTCGTTGAGGTCGGATGCAAATCGTGTGACCGCTTCGGCCGGTGGGACATTGTTGCGGAGCCTGTTGATGAAGGCAGTGATCTCGTCTTTGAGCGTTTCCGGGATAGGAGTCGAGATGATGGTGTGTTCGATTCCGGAGCCAGCTCGCATGCTGCTCGACAAGTTGCGCGTCCATTCGTCCATCGCGGCCAGACGGCGGATCTGGTGTTCCGCTTCCGGTCGGCTCAGGAGGTAGGGCAGACCCACGAGAAGGGCCGGGACGAGGAAGAGCGTGAAGAGCCATCCACTCAGGTAGTAGACGCTGGCACCTGCCACGATCCCGACCGCCAGGAGCATTTGGGTGGTCCCGGATATCTTCACTCTTTCGCCCTTACGTGGACGCTGCCGAGTGGGGGCTGTGGGATCGCGGCGGTCCCTCCACCCCAGGACAAGGCAGCCGACTCCCGCGCACAGAAGCAGGACGAGGAAAACGCCGATTTGCTGGTACATCATGCAGCTCCTTCGTCGTCGAAGAGTTCACGTTCTTCGTCGAAACTCCGAAGAGTGTCGGAGGGGAGGTTCAGTCTCTTGAATCCGCCGGCGAGAAGCTTGCGTAGCAGCGGCTGTGGGATGGTGCCGAATACCCCTGTGCCGTCGGAGTATCCGCGGTAGATGGTGGAAAAGCTGGGTAGCTTGTCGTCGCCAGGTTCGACGTAGACGACTTCGGAGACGTACCGGACTGCGGTTGTGGTGCCTTCGCGGTTGACCCTGACCTTCGTCGCCAACTGGACGATCACGTCGACGTGTTCTGCCAGCTGTCGTTCGATGTATTCCGCGGTGGCGTTCATCGGGGGCTCTTGGGCGAGGTTGGCGAGTCGGTCGATGACGCCGCGTGCGGTGTAGGCGTGGGTAGTGAAAAGGCCACCATTGGCTGTTTGGAGCGCCTTGACCAGGGCGAGGATCTCGTGGCCGGCGATTTCGCCGACTACGAGGTAGTCGAGTCCCTGGCGGACGAACTCATAGAGAATTGCGCTCAGGCTGAAGCCGCCGGCGAGCTGTCCGTCTGGACCGCGTTCGCCGCCGCCCATGATCATTTCGGCGTCGACGACGAAGTCTCGCCGGCCGGGCAGTTCGTCGAGGAAGAGTTCTCGTTCGGTTTCGGCCACTCCGATTCGTGTGTGAACGGGGAGTGCGTTGGCGAGAGCGCGGGCGAATGTCGTTTTGCCGAAACCCATTCCGCCGCCGACGCCGGTCGACGCTCCGCCTCGCATGGCGCATCCAAGGATGTGCGCAAGTTCCGGAGGCATCATGTGGTGATCGAGCGATAGCTGCTCGAGGGTGATGTTGGTCAGGCGGTGGATGCGGATCGCGACGGAGGGCCGGATGGTGGTGTACCCCAGGACCGAAAGTCGATGGTTGCCTTGCATGTTGAGTCGAAGCGAGGGATTGATTCTGGAGAAGGGCCTGCCACCGTTATCGGCCCTGGATGCGAGCAGGCTCATCCACTCGAGAAGTTCGTCGCCGCTGTCGACGACGGAAGCTCGGTATTCGTAGTGTCCGTCGGGGTATTTGACGTATACGGCGTCACCGTTGAGGTAGATGTCGGTGATGTCGGGTTCTTCGACGAGATCTTGGAGGGGCCCGAGGCGGAACTGAGCGTCGAAGATCGCCTTGATGAGGGCATGTTCTTGGTCGAGGTTGAAGGCTTCGCCGCCGGAGCGGATCGTCTGTTGGACGTGGTTTTTCACCAATCCGGTGATTGTTTCTCGGCCGTATTCGCGTTCTTCGTCTTCGGTGAACGGCACGACGAGTTTGGTGTTCTTCGGATCGTTGAGCTCTCGGTCACGCTTGGTGCGGTGTTCGCGCAGTAGCTCGGCCGCTTCTCGCTGCAGGGCGCGGACGAGTTGTCGGTCGACCGCGATTTTCGGGGGCGTACTCCGCCGCGACCGCACGGCCTCGTCCGGAGGACTATGCCGTGGTGCTGGAGGTAGATCGTGAAGGTGGTTGGTGCGGAAGAAATCAGCGGTTTCTGCCGACACCGGGGTCACTGGTTCGGGGGAAGCCGAGTGCTGATCGACGGAAGGAAGCGTCGCGGAGAAGAACGGGAGATCGGTGATGTTCTTGTGCGCACTCTGTGCTGTCTCGTCAGTTGTCATCGTCGGTCTCCTGTCACGGCGAGGCTGGACTTCCAGTCGGCCTGGTGGGTGGCCGAGAACTTTTCGATCTTGGGCCACGTGGTTCGGTGCAGCGCATGGAGATACAGCGATCGGCGGCGACGCCACTTGGTCAGCACCTCGCCGTCGGAGAAGATCTTCGCGTCCTTCGAATCCGGGATGACGGCGATGACATCGAGTCCCGTGACCTTGGCTACTTCGTCGGCGTTGTACGGAGATTCACCGATGAGGATGAGTCCGAGGCTTGCCGTGGACTGTGTCGCTGACAGTTGTTGACGCAATCCGTTGATCGAAGCGCGCAGTGCCGCCAGTGCCGGACGGGTCGTGCGGGTAACGATGGCAATGGTCGTGGCGCTGACGATCATTTCGACCGGTGAGCCGTGTTGTCCGATCCGGCCGGCGTCGACGATGACGTTGGCATCGTCGACGGCAAGTCCTGCGAGATGGATTCCGAGTGGACTCCAGACACCGCGCATTGCATCGACTTGAGCGGAATGTAGAAGGCCAGGGAGGACAGAGACCGTGGTGTCAGGGAAGGTGATCACCTCGGAGGCCAGCGCTGATTTGAGGCGTCCGTGGCGGTTGGCGTCGACGAGGTTGATCAATGATTTGTCGTGGTAGCGGCCGCCGAGGAGGTATCCGGCCAGCACGGGCGAGGATCCGATTGGATCGGCTTCGACCAAGAGCGTGTTCTTACTTGGTGAATTCAAGGCCAGAGCGAGTGCTGTCGTGGAGACTCCTGGTGCCCCGGATGCAGAGATGAGTGCGAGGTACATGGGAAATCACCGCACTCGGTTGTCGAGGACGATGGACACGCGCTTGGTCGCAGCCCGCGCGGCGACCCAGTTTGCTTCGGCTTCCGGGACCAGGAGGTTGAGAGTGGTTTCGCCCGCTTCCGCGATCGTGGTCGTCGAGTAGACCTGCGCCTTTGTGTTGATAGGTCCAGTAACCGGCGGGTCGTCGCCTTCTCGGGGTGTGTCTACGACGCGGATCATGTCTCCGGGAAGAATTGCTTCCGACGGCAGGTGTGGGTATCCCACGGTGATGCCGACCATCGTCAAGCCTTCTCCGGGCACCACCTGGTCGGTGACCGCCGCAGGCATCAGCACTGTTCCTGCCGGCAATCGAGTGCCGGCACTCATTCCGATGACACGACCTCGTTCACCCGCCGAGAGGGCACCCAGGTCGGCATCGACATTGACGGTTTTCACCGTGAGGTCCTTCGATTCGATGATTTGGCCCTGTTGGACGTCGCGCGCGAGGACCAGGACGTCGGTCGTGGCGCGCATCGCGCTCACTGCGGCGAGCATGCCGATCACGGCGACGACGACAAGCGCAACGCCGATAGCAAGATAGATCGGGCGTCTGCGCACTCGCGCGCGGGTAGTCAGGTCGGGTGGGCTATCCGGGTCTGCGCCGTTATGTGCTGGTTGTTTGTCACTGGACGAGCGGATGGAATCGATCTTTTTGGTCAGTAGGGATGCCATGTGTGGTGGTCCTTCACAGTGGACGAGTGGACAGGGTGGGCAGGTCGTACGGGGACAGTAGGTCGGGACCTGGACTGGCTGGCGCCAACTGCGCTGCAGAACGGTTTGCCTCGGCTTTTCGGTGGCGGTACGTTCGCCGCAATCCCTGTCAATCTTGGTGACAAATCTAAAAGCCAATCTGGATGGCATATTAGAAGGGTTGCGGCATGGTGTCTAGCGATGGACGGACCAATCCGATGAGCCGCAACGTCCTGCGCGGCTTCGATAAAGACGCATTCGCAGCTGCCCGAAAGGCAGCTCGGATGTCCCGTGGCGATGTCGCCCGCCTGGCGGACACGACCGCCGCGACCATCCGCAACTGGGAGATCGGCGCCGTGTCTCCTCAGATAGATTTCCTGGCCAGAGCCACGAAGGCGTTGAACATCCAAGTCGGCGACGTCGTCGTCACGGATCCGGAGCAGCGCTTTCTCAGTGACTATCGATGCTTGGTCGGACTTACCCAACCCCAGCTCGGCAAAGTGTGCGGGTTGACGACCACGACGATCACGCGCATTGAACGCGGTGAGATCGCCCTCACCGACAAGATCCAGACCGCTTTGGCGGAGGCGTTGGGGATTTCTGAGGAACAGGTGAATCGGGCGTATATGAAGGCCAAGCGGCGACCTCCTGGAACGCCTGCTTGAGCCTCGCCGTAAACGTGGCATGGCTATCCCCCTCTGGAGTCAACTCCGAGGGTCTCCCCACCCCGGTGTTGACTCGCCTCCCTGCTGGTTTCACTCTCCTGCCTGCCACGCAGCTGTGAGTCTTTCGCGAAACAGCACAGCAGGTTTGTGTGACCGGCGCGAGTCTGGCCGGTACCACTAAAGAGTGTTACCTGCGAGTATTGACTTTTCGCCGTAGGTCAGCTTTTGGGTGTTTGTCCCGTTACAGATACTCACGAAAGGTCATGCATGGATACCGTCCGACCGCCCAACCTGGGCGATTACCTGCGCGCGTTGCGCACCAGATCCACACCGCAGCACCCGGACGGTCTGACAAGGACCGAATTCGCGGCGAATATTTTCTGGAGCGTGAGCCATATCACGCAGATCGAACGTAACGAATCGCCGAACCCTTCAGTCAAATTTCTGGAAGCGACATCACGGGAACTCGGCCTCGATCCGGCCCAGCGCCGACACCTGTACAACCTTGCTCGCCGCACTCAAACGGAACGGGAAACATCGACCACCCCGTGGACGATCGAGCAATACCGATCACTCATCACACCCGAGATGCGCACGGTCATCACAGCGCTCAATCCACATCTGGTGGCTTATCTGGATGAGCGATGGAATGTCATCGAATGCAACGCTGCCTATGATCGCGCCTTTCCAGGCCTTCTCGACGACGGCAATGTTTTGCGCTGGTTCTTCTCCACACCGCAGTCCAAGCAAGTCATGGTGGAGTGGGAAGCCGAGACGACCTTGACGGTGAACTGGTTCCGCGCATTGATGGGACGCTATTACAACCCTGAATGGGCGATCGAAACCCTGGAAGAACTGAGCAAGTTCCCTGCATTTCGGCGCCTGTGGGACAAAGAGGATGTTCGATTCGGCCGACACCAGCCATTCATGCATCTGCGCGATGCCGACACCGGCGAGGAATACCGCGTTCACGTCCAGGTACACACGGAAATGCGTGGTGACTACCCCGTACAGATGTACCTAGGCGTGCGAATCCCGGGAACCGAATAGCTGCTCAAACTTCTACAGCCAGCCTGTTTCAACCATCGTCACGAAGGCCGCGATGGTCTCGTTCACGGGCTGCGGGTGGGTCCAATTGGCTGCGTGACCTGCGCCAGGAATGGTGAGGACTGGAACTGCGAGCGGTAAATGGTCGTACAACTGTTTTGCTTTGGCCGCAGGCGCGGACATGTCATGTTCGCCACGGATGATCAACGCCGGCACCTCGATAGCACTCAACCGGTCGACGACATCGTCGCGCTCGATCAAGCATTCTGCGGCCGGTCGAATCGCTCGACGATCGCTTGTCGTCCATTTCTCGATCCACGGCGCCCACGACTCTCGCGAGTCACCGCCGATCAATTGCGGTGCCAGAGCTTCGACAAGTGGTTCGATCGGGGCATCGCTGCACCACTGATCGAACATGGCCTTGTATCCGGCTTTCTCGCCATCGGTGCAGGCAGATGCTTCGGTGTCGAGTAGCAGGAGCGCTTGGACTCTCTCGGGAGCAAGCAAAGCCGTCCGTAGCGCGGTGTAGCCGCCCTGCGACATTCCGCCGACGATTGCTGTCTCGATCTCGAGATCGTCGAGGACCGCCAGGGAGTCTCGAGCCAAATCCCAATACGTGAATGCGGCGCCGTGATCGATTGTTCGTCCGTGCCTGCGCGAGTCCCAGGCAACCACCCTGATATTGCCGGCGAGGGCATCGATCTGCGGGGCGAACATCGACGAATCCATGAAGAATCCATGCCCGAGCAGCAGGACGGGCCCCTCTCCCCCACTGTCGGTGTAATAGATATCGGCGTCGGGCGTTCTCACGTTCGGCACGAACCCGATACTAGGGGTGGCCTTTTCCGACCGGGGATTCGAGTCCGCTCACGTGCATACACGGGCGCGGTAGATTTTCAGGGTTTGGAAGGCTCCGGGGGAAGATCCAGGGCCTCTGCGGGTCGTCGTAGAAGGCGAGGTTTCGGCTAGTCCGGACCGCCGGTAAGTCCGTCGAACACGTCGACTATCCGTGTTCGCAGATTGGGTGAGCCCACATCAACCGACTGAAGTTGAGCCCCGCCAATGAATGTCGCGCACACCTGATCAGATAGTCGGTAGCTTGCGGGACGGTCTCTTATCTCGCCTGACTCTATGGAGCGGACAACCAATTCATCAATGCTCTTGTGCCACTCCATATATGCAATTTTCCCGCCCGTAACGGACGGTTCGACAGTGAGAAGTAACCCAGCACGCAGGATGGGATCGGCATCGATACGGTGCGCCATCTCGCTGCAGAACCGCACCAGCTGGCGGTAGGGGGACCTATCACCAGCCTCTCCGAGAGCCACGTACTCGTCATTCACCATATTTGACCATCGTTCGATAACCTGTTGTGCCAGTTCCTCTTTGGAAGAGAAATGGAAATATATTGCACCTTTGGTCAGGTTCCCGTTTTCGATGATGGTGTTGATACTTGCCGCGGCAAATCCACAAGCATCGAACTGACGTGCGGCAGCATCGACGATTTTCTCGCGAG
This sequence comes from Rhodococcus sp. C-2, assembly GCF_027854095.1. Lineage (NCBI taxonomy): Bacteria > Bacillati > Actinomycetota > Actinomycetes > Mycobacteriales > Nocardiaceae > Rhodococcus > Rhodococcus sp. C-2. Next base: position 30,415 of record NZ_JAQGFI010000021.1, read on the forward strand.
TAATCCCCGCCCGTTTCTGCCGTCGCCTTCCTTTGACCGCGTCCCCGACGACGGATGGGCTGGGTGAACCGAAATGACCTGGACTCACCGGCTCTGATTGGACGACGGTTTCACGCATTCCCTCTCACTTTCAGCAGTGTCTTCTCGCTACATCCTGCAGAAACAACGGAAGCATTTGCAATCTGCCTATTGTCAGCGTTAGTGCGCGATTGTGCAGATCGGAGGCCTGACTGATCCGATTCTGTCCTCGCGACCCATTCTCCGATTGCAGTCAGAATCCAACTTCTGGACACCTCGCGGTCGACGGCCACCACCGATGTCAGCGCTTCGAATGCCAGCGTGACGGCGACCGAAAAATCAGGATGCGGAGTGTCCATTGCTTCCAGTGCGATGTCGTTGGCTGCGGAGAGCGCGAGGTGCAGGGCGTCTGTTGAGATCACCGCAGGGTCTTCTACCAGCGCTGTTGTGGATTGGTATGCAGATAACCAGACCTGTGGGTCTAGCGGATGCTGTGCTGCGGCGCGGCACATACGGGCAGCTTGCTCCAGTTCGGACATGACCGGCTCGGTCAGGATGGGCGCAAGCCTGCCGGTCAACCCCCATTGCGAGTCGAGGAGATCGGCGAACCAGTGCCAGCGCATTGATTCAGGTGCGTCATCGAGAGCAAGCTCGACCGTTCCGGCAGCAAGACACATAACAGCGTCGCCGGGTGTCATGGTGTTGAGCGCGGAGGCGAATGTCGTGTTCATGAGCAGGTCCCGTCTGGGGTCTCGGGTCGAGACCGGAGATGTCTGTATATGAATAGAACGTGATGCGATTTTGTAATCCGCTGTCAGAGACAGCTTTTCAGAGTCCAAGGGAGATCTTGCCGAGATGTACTTCAGCCGGTGTCGGCAATGTCGATCGGGCGCAAGTATCCCTGCGGTTGACTGCCACGGTTTACCTCTCGCCGCAGCTGACCATCCACCGGGCCGTATGTGAATGCCCTCCCGCCGGCCCCTGAGAAAAAGAGACCGGGCCGCCGCGAGGCGCGTGCGGGCGCCGATGGCGAGCGCTGCATTGCATCGTCTACCTGTTGATTTGGCTTGATGGATCGATCAATCAGATTGGGACGCAGTATGTCTCGGCTGGATTTGTGGCGAGAAATGCCGCCAGGGCCTACACCGGGGCACCGCGTACTCAGAGTGCGCATCATGTGGCGCGGCGGGCGGAGCCGTGCCGCGCCATTCCTATGTCCCGACCGAGAACCAGACAACTGGACTCGTTCGACGCTCCGGTTGAGCGCGGCGGACGCGTGAGCGCTCGATGTCGCATCTTCCGACAAATCCTCGTCGAGCGAGATCGGTTCCAGCTCCCGACCCGACAGGGGCTCGACAGGAGACAGTTCGTCGGATTCTTCGCGAACACCAAGGACTTCAACGGCTGTTTCCTGTGAGCCACTCTCTTCTGTCGATGAATCGCTGTCGACCGCTGCATCACGTGCAAGTGCGCGCCGGTAGCGGCTCAATTCGGTGACTGCCGAGTCGTATTTGATGGAAAGCCGTGCCGCGAGCTCGGAAGGAGACCAACCTTGTTCGAACGCAATGCGCACGATCTCGCGTCGCTCGCAGAGGCGTAGCGGCAACTGCTCCCCACCGAGCCGGCGGATCACGACTGCCTCGTCAACGGGAACACCTCCCCCACCGTGTCGCGGTTGAACTCGTTCCTGACTCCGCGCCTTGGGGTTGTCGATTTCGTCGTCGTCCCACCCGAGCGGCGGTACGACGCCATCCGCGCGTGATCGGTCACGAATTTCGGCATCCGGGCCCGGGTGCATGGACAGCTCGTCGTAGATGCCGGCGATCGCCTTCCATAGCCCACTGGGGATGAGGCTCTTGGTCGGCATGCCAGTGACGACGTCGATGTCGACGCCGAGACGAGCTGCCAGGAGACCGTCTCCATAGCCCATTGCGTTGAGTGCACGCAGACGTCGGTGCGCTCCGACAGCCGGCGTGAGATCGCGGCCGCGGCTGGGGTGGAAGGTGATTGAAAGGACAGCGTCGACGACACGCTGTGGTGCTGACGTCGTGGAAGTCTTGCGCAACGCCCGGATGATTTCGACGGGCAGTGATGCAAGTTGAGCGATCAGCTCGGTTGTCATTCCGGCGCACATCAGAGCGTTGACGTGGTAGCGAACGTCTGCGAGGTCGACTGATGTATCGACGTGACGGGCAGGTGTCCAAGCCTGCCCGTCACGTCCCCCTGAACCCGATTGTCGCGATGTCTGGAACCACCCGTCGTCGCGACTGGGTGTAGTAGACCGGGCGGGGATTCCGGCTGTATTCAGTCTAGCTACCGACGCTTGGCGTGCAGAGGAACGGCAGCCGCGTCGGCTGCTGGAGATTTCGGACGTGCGTTGTGGTGCTGCGGTGCTGGTGGTCATCGGAAGCTCTTTTCCGTTAGCGGCTGGTCAGGCCGCATGTACGTGTGAACAGTTCGTACTCGAGCGCACCGGGTCGTCGAGAACAGCGAATGCTCGCTGGTTGAGGCCGTTCTGGTGTTTATCACTGGAATCTAAACCCGGTATGCAACGATGGTATCTACATCTTCAATAGGATGTCCAGCGATGAACGGACAATCCAGGTGAGACTGCCTTTGAACGGCTTCCAGCCGAAGGCCCTCGAAAAGGCTCGAACCGCGGCCAAGATCAGCCGTGGCGATCTCTCCCGCGCAATCGGCGTGGACCCGACCACCGTTCACAATTGGGAAACCGAACGATCGCAACCGTCGCCCGACCATCTGGCGCGTGCCGCTGAGCAACTCGGCATCCCTCTCGATCAACTGATCGTCGTGCCAGAGAAGAACAGGACGATCGCTGACCTGCGCAATCTCGCGGGAATGACCCAGAAGGATATCGCCGGCCGCACGGGCCTGAGCACCACGACGATCGGCAGGATCGAGCGCGGCGAAGGGACTCTCGCCGATCGCCACGCCACCGCACTTAGCGAGGCTCTGCATGTGGAGATCCAGACGATCCGTGCCGCGTTCATCCGAGCTCGAACCAGACCTCTCCGCCCTCTTCCCAAGACCAGCTAGCGCGCATCCCGGACCTGCGAGTTTCCTCATCCTTGATCACCCACTCGCAGCCGCTGCTGACGACGACGATCAACTGCCTGGCGTAAGCCGCTGACCGCCAGGGTTACCGCTACCGCAAGCACCGCAGCGACGACGATGAGCCGGCGGATATCGAGGCCAGCGCCTTCCGCGCCAGGAAGGGCCAGCAAGGGCGATTCCGTTGCGGCGATGATCATGTTGTGTTCGAGAAGCCAGGCCGTGGCCCTTGCCGACATGGCCGGAATGGCGCCGACGACGATTCCGAAGATCAGTGGGGCTGCCATCAGCAGGGACATCTGATCCGCGTCAGACAGTCCTGCCGCGTTCGCCGTACCCGGGGTGGGACGCTGGGGTTCTGACTGGCTCTCGAACATGACCGATCTCCTCGTGTCGCCGGAATTGGGCTTCTACGAGTAGGAAGATCCGGTCGAGACGTCCTGTGTGACACGCGTCAGCAAACAAATTTCGGAACCTGGGCGGCGCACGTGACGGGCAGGTGATTGACACGCTTGCGGTCTTCGTCAGATGCGGGGAAGTTTCACTGAAACTCCACTTTGGATCGTCAATAATTACACCTAGAGTGATATTATTGGTGCATGAAAGGTGATGATCGCTTCCTCGCACTGGCTGACCTCGCCCAGGACCAGTGGGGCATGTTCACCTCAGCGCAGGCCGCAGAGTCGGGCGTAAGTGCGCAACACCTCAAGCGGTTGGCAGACCGATTCATCCTCACCCGCATCAGACATGGCGTGTACCGGCTGACAGGGACGCCGATTCACCCCACCGATCACGTGCGCGCCCAGTGGCTTGCACTCGACCCGACACGCTCGGCGACAGAGCGCATCGGCAGTGCCGATCCCCGCGGGGTCGCCTCTCATCGAACGGCTGCCGACTTGAGACAACTCGGCGACATCGATGCTGACATTGCAGAGTTCACCGTTCCGCGCCGGCGCAACACACGTAGCGACGGAGTCCGTTTCCACGTCGCCACGCTGGACCCCACACACTGGTCTCTACTCGACGGCCTGCCCGTCACGACGACAGCAAGGACGATCGTCGACCTCGCATCTTCTCGAACAGACGGTGGACACCTCGCTGGCGTGGTGTGGGATGCATTGCGCACCGATCAGGTCTCGCGGGGACAGTTGGAGTCCCAACTGCGCCCATTTGCGCACCTCTACGGCGCACCCCTCGGTGACGGAGCAGGATTGATCGCCGCCCTCATCGACGATGTCGCCGCCTCGGACCTGATGTCCACACCGACCGATACGAGAGCCTCTCGCCAGGAGGAAGCCGCTGACGAGGTCGGGCACGGTCCCGGCGTCCTGAATATTCTGCGTGATCCCGCCCTGCCCGCCGCACTTCGCGCGCTGCGTAAACAAGGAATCGTATAGTGGCACAACACTATCCGTCGGCAGCAGCATTTCACCGGGCACTGCTGGCACGCCTGGGAAGCCAGGCAAAGACATCCGGTCGCACGACTGAAGAACTTCAACGCGAGTACTTCACCCAGCGGTTCCTGGCGAGGGTGTTCTCGTCACCTGATTCGCGGTGGATCCTCACCGGAGGCGGTGGAATGCTCGTTCGCATCCCTGGGGCCCGTCACAGCCAAGACGTCGATCTGCTTCATCCCGGAACAGACATCATCGGTGCCGTCGACGAACTACGAGCTCTCAGCGTCCGCCCGGACCTGGACCGGTTCACTTTCGAGATCGAGGCGAAAGGATCACTGACCGGCGTCAGTCGGGGTGCTCAATTGAAAGCAACCGTTTATCTCGGCACTACGCGCGTAGGAAACTTTCCGATCGACATTGCGATCGAACGCACCTTGATCGGACCGGTGGAACGACTGCAGCCCCGCCCCGCCGTCGAGATCGCAGACGTCTCGACGCTGCCGGCCTTCACGGTCGTACCTATCGCTGACCAGATCGCTGACAAACTGTGCGCGATGTACGAACTTCACGGGCCTCAGAAGGTCACCCCCTCAACGCGATTCCGTGATCTCGTTGATCTGCTACTCATCATCACCTCATGCACGGTCGACGCCGAAGACACTGTGAACGCACTACGGGCCCAACAAACCCGCCGCGTGCTCACACTCCCCCACACGCTTGCATCTCCCGGGCCGAGCTGGGCCGCCGGCTATCGTGCACTCGCGTCGAAGACATCGTTGAAATCCGAGCTTCATACGCTCGACGACGCACTCGCCGAGCTCAGCCGTGCACTGTCTCCATTGCTGTCGGGGCGGAGATCCACAGGGACATGGGACCCCGCCGCGCGGCAGTGGGTGCCGGCCGAGCTCGACTGAGGTCACACCAGTTCAGGTACCTGAACAGGCTTGCGGATCGAGACGTAGGAACTGTCCGGAATCGCAAGATCGCCCACCTCGTCGGTGTCACTGCGCCAGGTCAACGAGAGCAACGAGTCTTCGATGATGTCGGGCTCGGGTTCGGTGTCGACAACGACCCACTCGTCGGTGTCCTCCATCAACAACAGATCACCCAGTGCCACGTCAGCGGCGCGAACATCCTGGACAGGTCCGTATTGGTCCTCGTGTTCGTCTCCACTGGCGAATGCATAGTCCGATTCCTCGCTTGGAGCCGCATCATCGACCGCCTCCTTGACGACGGTGAGTCTGGTTCGGGTCTGGTCGAGGTTCGACTGTTCTGTTCGGATTGCAGGATCGGCCAGTTTGTCGAGAAACGCCGCCGCAGCTGCGGGATCGTTTTTCGCGAGCGTCGGCCTGCGGTAGGTGTCGAGGTCGACGAAGTCCGCCATCGCTGGTCGCTTCGTCGGAGTTTCGGGCGCCCCCAACAGACCCAACAATGCGGTCGGCGATGCGATTCGGCGATCGGTATCGCGGTTCATCCGTGCTCGCTTGAGTACCGGGTCGAGGTCGGGTCGGTCACTGGCAAGGACCCAGTCAGCGGCGACGTAGTCGAAATAGGTCAGAGGAGCGGGTTCTGACGTTTCGTCGGAGGCGTCGATGTCCGGGAGAGATTCCGGAGGAACGATCAGCAACCGCGGGTGTCTGGTCACCGGTGGCCGAAGCCTGTCGAGGAGATCAGCGTCCGGAGTACCGTCACGGGTCTTTCGTGGATCCGGCACGCGGTAGCACTGGATTTCGAGCGGCTGATAGTTGTCGGTGACAGTGGTGCCTCGCCCGCGGCACTTGCGCGGAACGCTCGTGCCAATCGTCGGCGACTGCCACATCATGGTGGCCGCTTGAGGCGAGAGCCGTCCCATGGAGATGCGCATCGCGAAGTTGTCGCGCATGTCGCCGAGGAAGTAGATCGCGTCGGGACGCTGAGTACCGAAGACCAGATGCACTCGCGAGGTACGCGCTTTGCGTGCCATCGACGCCAGCATGGCGAGCACCGGTGGTTGTCTCGGGCCGCCTTTCGGTTTGACCGAGGTGTACCAGTCTTCGACATTGCCGCGGAATTCCGCCCACTCGTCGAGGAACACCAGCACCGGTTCGAAATCCGCTTCCGTTGCCTCGCCGGTGACGATCTTCTGGTAGCGGTACTCCATCAAGTCGCGTGCACGATGCACCATCGCGACTTGCTGCTCGATGGTCGTGGCGACCACTTGGACGTTGGGCCAGTCCTGGAAGCCGAGGAATTCGACATATTTTCCATCGAGCACCCAGATCGGCCATCCGCGGCGCGAGAAGTTGACCAACAGGTTGTGTGCCGTCACTGTCTTGCCGCTACCGGGAGGTCCGATCAGCATCAGATTCGGATCGATCGCGGGGCGCCACACCACCTCGTTGCCGTCTTCGTCGACCCCGTAGGGGATCTCCACCGAGTCGTAGCTGGCCAACAAATCGACATCCGGGTCGATGTCCGGGGCGGGCAACCAAACGCTGTCGGGGAACGCAGCACGTTGCTCGAACGTCACCTCGTCCGTGTGATGGTTCCACTTTGCACGCCAGCGTCCGGGGAACATCGCATTGATCGCGCGTTCGACACGAGTGCGATAGCCATCAGACACGAGCTTCGATCCGATTTCGTGCCGCACCATCATGGAGGTGACTTCACCGGTCTTGGTATCGACATCAATCGCAGTCACTGTTGCGGTCGGTCCCAGCAGTTGCCCGACATAGCGTTTTGCACGCGCCACCGCTTCACTGTCGGAGGGCTCTCGTTCCGGCTCCGCTGCGGGCGTGAAAATCAACCGCCGACGGTTGGGATCGTGCTCGGCGAGTGCAAAGAACCCCCACCCCTGGTCTTCGAAAACCTCGCAAATGTCGTCGAACCATGTGTCGTCGTTCAGCGGCTGCGCCGACGTGTAATACACGGTGAGTTTTCCCGGCACGCCCGGAGTCCCTCCGCTCCACTTCGATACCGACAACACCGCCCGCGTCGCTTCCGGGATGCCCATGACGGGGCAGAGTCGTTCGATTACTTCGTCGACCTCGACATCGCGCAGTTGTTTTTTCTTCCCCGCGACTCCGGCGTACACCGCGCCTATCGACAGTCCTGCGGCCGCCGGAACTGACAAGGCGGCATACCCGAACAGCGGCGCCCCGGCGCCGACACCCACTGCCGCGCTTCCGAGGCAGAAGCTGTCGCGAACCCAAGTCCGCGACCGCGCCGGCAGTGAACTTATGCGAGGGGTACGAGCGAATCTGGCGGGAGCCTTTTCCTGCGCAGGACTCGTCATCGCCGACCCCCGATCACCCGACGGCAATCGAATCCGGTCTGCATCTGCATGGCGCTCCTCCTGTGGTCGGCCAACCGCGCGCACGCGCAGTTGCCTCGAATGGTTCTTCTACTCACAGGAAGATCCCGCCAACCCGAGCTGAGTGACATCGCGGCCGAAGAAATCTCTCTCCACTTTCACTCAAGCCGGAACAGCTACGTGTAAATCCGACACCGCCCCGCATCAGATACACCACGAGTGAGATGTTCATGGGAGGCATCCCATGGCACTCCCACGGCAACTCCCCTTCGCGGAACTCGTAGAACAAACTCGCGCTCACATCAATCGCGAAATGACACCGTCACCCCTTGACACGTGGGTTACGCTCCGAACAGCACAACGAAGTGAGCATGGATCGGAGCGACCCCCCGCGTAGGGGATAAATTCTCTCCCCGGCAACTACACCGATTCGCGCTGCTCAGCAGGTTGCGGGGCTCCGGAACGAAGATCCGAGCCGTCCATCTATCCCACGCCTCAGCCAACAGACAATCTGAAAAGAACCTTCTCCCATGGGCGTCCCAAGCCCGTCCCCTTAGCCAATCAACGGCCACGCACCTGTTGTTCAACAGCCTGCGATGTGTCCGGCCGCGAGCCGTTTCGCGCGAGTCTCACCCACACAAGTTCGAGCAGATTCCCACATCGCAAGTTTCGGCACACAAGTTGGGGAACGTCCTCGCCGGTCCTGCAAATGCCTTTCGACCCTGACCCAGGGCGACGGGTCGCGCCTAGGGTTCCCGGGCAATGGCTTCAGGTCAGGTCCGCTTGCGGCTCGCGATCTCGTCGGAGAGCTGCTGAACGTGGGCGGCGTCCGCGTCCCGGGCAAGGGCGACGTAGTGGTCCATGACGGCCGGCCGGTAGCGCACGGGCAACGTCTGTCCTGGGGCGAGTCGTGTCAGCTCGGTGATCGTGAGGTCTTCGTCTGCGATACCGCGGAACAAGATGCCGTCGGAGGTCTCCACGTCGAACATCAGGACCACGCGTGGATTGCTGTTGACCTCCCGCCAGTCGACGAGAACGCCGAGCGCAAGCACCCCCCTCCGCAGTTCCGCATTGCGCTTGCGTGCATCACTGCTCATGAGCGGGTTCGGGGCGACGCCCGGAAAGTCGGGCCCGACGCCGAGCGATTCCCGACTCAGGTCAGGCCTGAGCTTCGACATCACATCGTCGAGCGTCATCTTCGAATCGTTGCGCTTCTTCTTCCAACCGAACATCCTGACCCCTCCATCGCGGCGCCGGAATCTCGGCCTGGAGCTTCGGCGCTCGGTGCGATCGTAACGGCCGGCATTGCCCGAATCAGACAGATGACCGACGCAAAAACATGCAGATGCCGACTCGTTGGATCCAGCGCGGCGATCTGCGGTGGTCTCCAGGTGGCGGGGTTCGACGCTGATGTTCGGATCCGAGCACTGGCCGTTATTGCCAACGATCATTCGAGCTGGTCAACGTACATTGCTGGCGAGATCCTGCAATCCGAAAGTCGTCATGAGCTCGACCTCGCGGAGATCGCGTGGTCGAGCTGTGGCAACAACACCGGGGCGAACGGATCGAGCAGTGATTTCCACGGCGCCCCCATCGACGGGGTGGTGTTCGCTGACGACGGGTCGGGGAATCCGATCTGGATCGCTGCCGACGGAAGCGTGCGCTTGGTCGACCATGACAACGCGAACACAGTTGTTCGACTGGCTGCCAGTTTCCGCACGCTGTTGGCGGAGAACGTCGACGACTGACTCACGAAGGCATCCGCGCGATTCCGGCTGCCCCTCGTCGCCCTCGCAGGCTGCATGTCCGCGGTGGTCGCCCCACAACGACCGGACCTGTCACCGAGATGATCGAAGGCGTTGCGGGCGTCGTGGCTGGGGCCGGCCTACGGATACACACATGTCGCCCCCTCGACGGGGCACTAGTTCATCGGACGGCTACTGCGCTTACACGCCAGACGCCGATTTTGATGGCACTCATGTAGACAGCGAAGGTGTTTTTGCTCAGTTCTTTTCCATCAGGTCCGGTGGCAGTTTGTGTCACTGCGAGCACACGGGAAACTTTGGCGGGTTGATCAGCAGGGTGTTCGTCGCCGGCAATGCTCGCTGTGGCAATGACGATCGCGTGGTCGTCTGCCCAGTTCTGCCATTGCTTACCGGTGATCGGTGCAAGCGCAATGAATGAGTCGGCATTCGCGGCGTAGTACCTCTCGTCGAGAAGTGGCGCCGCCCGTTGAGCTGCCGCGGATTGGTTTACGTCCTTGCCTGGCGCGTAGGAGAGCAGGGTGCGAGCGACGGCGAGCATGACCGATTCTGCATCGTTCTCGTTGGCTCCGGCCAGTGTGTCGGGGAGCGCTGGAGGCGGAGTGGTGGTCAGGGCTGGAGGGGCGGTCGGCGGCGACGGAACTGTCGTCGGCGCCGAGCCGGACTGGCTACCCTCAGCGAAGACGTCTGTCGATGGGAGTGGGGGCACCGTCCACGAGGTGTCGGCCTCGGCACTCGTTTCCACCGGATGATCTTCGGGTTCGTCGCTTCCTCCGCACGCTGTCAGTACCAACGCGGCAGATGTGAGAGCAGCAAGCGCGAGCGAGCGATTGCGAGTAATCATGGTGAAGGTTCCTATCCGAATCGTTTGACGTACATCTCTTCGCCGGCCCAGCCGGAGAGCGGCATGATCGAGACGCTTTTCCCCGATTCCGGGGCGTTGAGCAACATGTCCTGACCGTTTTCGGTGCCGTAGAAAATGCCGACGTGATGGGTGTCGCCGCCTGCGCCGAAGTAGATCAGGTCACCTGGACGCTTCTGGTCGAACGGAATGTCTTGGCCTCGGGAGTCGTACAGCTGGCCGGGGTTGGAATGACTTCCGGTGAAGTGAGGGAGCAAAATTTGGCCACCGGAGGCTTGGTAAACCGCGTACAACGCCAAGCCTGAGCAGTCGAAGCCGACCTTGTTCGAATCGCCGTTCGCATCTCCTGCCCCGCCACCATCACTGATGCCTTTCGTTGGACCGTTCTGATCTCCGCCTCCCCACGCGTACGTTGTTCCGATCCATTGGGAGGCCGCAGCGATCACGTTCGCTCCGAACGGCCCACCCGGCTTGAACTGAGGTCCACCGGGGTTCGAGGTCCCAGGCGCGCAGGCGCCGCCGTCGATGATCGTTGTTGCGGCGCCACCCTTGACGATGTCTGCCAGCTCCTGCGGCGTCAGGTCTTTGCCTGAACCTTTGAACTGCGAAGCTAGTTGCCGAGCGAGCGTTTCGTCGTCGGCGTATGCCTCCGGGTGAGCCGATCCCTGCACGGTTTGGGCGGCGACGGTGACTGGCATGGATTGCCAGCCCGAAACTTTGAGCAACGCGTCAAAGAATTTGACGTTCGCCGTTACGGGGTTCATCAGCTCTTCCGCGGTGCCCCAGATGCCGACTTGTTGTTGGTATTGATTGACCGAGAGGTGATCGCTTCCGACGCCGTCGTGGGGATATTGCAGCGACTCGGGCACGTTGGAGCTGGCGAGCATTCGGTAGGTCGATTCCTGGCTCATGGTGGCCAAGGCAACTACGATTCCTTGATCAGGAACGCCCATGGACTCGCCTATGGCGACAGCTTGTTTCGCCAGCGCCGTTTGGCTTGCGTTGAGACCGCCCGTGCCGGCGGGGGTGGATTTCGCCACCAACTCTGCATCGGGCTGCGTTGGGGCGGAGGCTGCTGCAGGGGAGGCGGTTCCTCGTTGCTTGAGCCAGGGAACCGGGTCGACTCCACCGCCCATCGACCATTGTCCTGGGTAGATACCGAAGTGCAGGTGCGGGCCGCTGGATTGTCCTTCGCTGCCGACTTTGCCGATGAGTTGGCCTGCGGTGACCTTGTCGCCGGCTTTGACGAGCACTCCTGCTGCGGTCATGTGCCCGTAGAGAGATTCGACGGTCTGCCCGTCGATGGTGTGCCGGATGCGGATCCAGTGTCCGTAGCCCGAGGCCGGTCCAGCGACGACGACTTCACCGTCTCCTGCAGCGTAGAAGGGGGTATCCAGCGGGGCCGCGTAATCTTGTCCGTCATGCATTCCGCCTTCTCGCATGCCGAACGGCGAGCTGATCGTGTACGTACCTTCGGCCATCGGAACTGCCAGAGATCCGGGTTTCAGACCTACCAACGATCCGTCTGCACGAATGTCGGTACCGGTCGGCTGACCGCAGGTGGTGTCCTCACCGGTGAGGGACAAGATGACGAGAATCGGCGCCATCAGCACGACCATGCACACGATCGGCACGGAGATGAGGATCCACCACCACTTCTTCGACGAACTTTCCGAATCGGGGGACGGTGGTGCGGCGAGGAGCGTCATCAGCGAGGCCGCCGGGTCAGCGAGCTCGGCTGCGGGGTCCTCGCGTTACCCGCTCCTGCTTGAGCTGCCGCCGCCATCAGTCCGGCAGTTCTGGAGCCGGATCCGGTGGGAATGTTGACGGCGGGAACAACTGGAGCGGCGGGCGGACGTGCCGGCGCGGCGGTTGGCTTCGGCGCCTTCGGGGCGCGGGTGGGAGTGGTGGGCAACAGCAGCGGCGCACCGGAATCGGTGGTGAATTCGCGGAAGGCCCGACCGTCTGGTGCAACAGTTTTCGATGCTGAACTGCGAACTTGTCCACGGTCCGGAGCAAGACCCGACGGCGCCGTGCCAATCGACTTCTTGATGCCCGGTTTGTCTGCGACAGCCGATTTCGAAAGTCGACTGCGCACCGCGGCCGCCGCGCTATCCGCACCGGTTCCACGGCTCGGTGAGCTCGTAGAGGACCGTGAACCCGAGGACTGTGAACGGGCCATCGTGGCCGGGTCGGAGAGATTGTCGATCGACTTCTTGGCCTTCTTCGCTCCGGAAACTGCTTTCGTGCCCGCCCAGACTGCGGCAGCGACGCCTCCCGTTACCGCAGTCGACGTCGCGGTGCCAGCTACTGAGCCAACGGCCTTGGTTGATGTAGTCGCTTTCTTCGCGATCTTGCCTGCACCCTGGACCGCGGCCTTGCCGCCACGGTAGATCTGCCGGCCCTGCGCAGCCATCAACGCGATATCTCGACCCGACGTAGGGGTAGATCTGGTGATGGATGTCGGTGCGGCATCGGGTCGCTTCGCCAAAATCGACGCCAGACTGTCCGACATCCGTTGCAGACCCTTGATCGCGCGACGGAAGAGGAGGAGTGCGACGATCAGGAAGATGTCGACGAAGAAGACGGTGCGGATGAGATTCGATTCGTCTGAAGCGAAAAGGTCCTGGACGACGAGCACGTATCCGACCAGGAAAACTATGGAAAACATCATCTGCAGCAGCGACATCGCGACGTTGGCGATCGTGCGCCAAAACTGTCCACGCATCGACGGTGCGATGGCAACGACGATGCCAGGGATGGATTTGATGGCGTTGCCGATCGAAACCCCTGCAGCGAGAACCAACCTGCCCGCCAGGTAGATCGCGAAGAGCATCAGCAGAGTGCCGGCGAAGATCAAGAAGAGCAGACCCATCGCTTGACCAGGGCCAGGATTGTCGGCGTATTGCTTCATCGGACCGTCATCGCCATCACACGCCGCGATCGCGTCTTTGATGCGATCTTCAGGCTTGTCATCCGGATTGAGCAGATCCAGGGCCGCCCCCGCGCCGGGAAGAATGTCACCAACCTTCTCTTGCACCTTGTCCATGACCCCGGGCCCGTCCGGGGTCGCGGCGTAAGCCTCGTCGAATTCCTTGACGCACTTGCCGTTGTTGTCCGGCGCATCAAGCACGACCCCGAAGTTGATCAGCTGAGTGGGCTGGCGCAGGAAGGTATCTACGAGGGTCGATTTGATGGTGTCGATCTGCTGATCGGCGTTGCCGCTGGTATTTCCACCGTTCGCCAGTCCCGACGCGACTTCGAGTCCGGCATCGCGTGCAGCGAAGACCAGGCCGTCGTTACCGACGACCCGGTCGAGGGGGTTGGCGAGAAATCCGACGGCCGCGGCCGCGATGACACACGACATGAGCAGTTCGTAGATGCCCGTGGAGAAGCGCCCGCGTACGAACCACACGGCCACGCTGAATCCGGCGATGGTCAACATCAGTGGGGTGAGCGCGAATTGGTCGGTGATCGAGGTGACGGAGTCTGCGATGGTGCGGACCGGCGTGAGAATCATTTCGATCCAGTCGAAGGACAACGCGTAAGTGATGAACCAGATCGCCGTCGCCATCATGAATCGGAAGACCTCGTATTCGAGGGTGATGATGTACGCCCAGATCATTCTCCAGCCGCCGCCCATTGAGGCGTTGCCCTTGTCGATCGAGAGGAAGTAGCTCCAGGCGTCGATTCCGTGCGTGTCCTTGAGCGCCATCCATGCGAAGAACGGTGATGCACCTCCTCCTCCGCTGGGGTCCGCAGCCGCGGGCGTAGCGAAAATCAGCAAAAGTGCACCAAGAGCGTGCCATCCCGCGGCCACCCGAATGAGCAGGCGGCTCCACCAGCGTGACCACAGCCAGCGAGAGATCGGTTTGCTCACGTACATGATGACGACCAACCAGGATTCGGGAATCCACGCTTGGGCGATCCGGCTGGCGGAGTGCAGGAGCCAACGCAGTGAGTGTGTGACCGCGGCGCGGACGCTGAAGTACTCGCGGGCTTCGGGACTGCCCTCGACAGCGTCCTGGTCGAGGGGGTGCGCCGCGGTCGAGGTCATGCCTTCACCAGCTTCTTGTTGTCTTTCGGGGTGGTCAGCGCGGCTTCACGGCGCGATTCGGTGGCGGGGAGAAGAGTTTTGATGCGGCCGACGTTTCCGCTGCCGTCTCGCATGTAGCCCTCGCCTCGGCGGTGCGGCTCGACGTAGCCGTCTTTTCCCGTGACCGGCGCTGTCTGCTCCGTGAGCTCTTTGACCAGGTCTTGGTTCTCTGGGTCCAGGCCCAGCCACTCGATCGCGCGCTTGGCGAGGCCTTCGTCGGTGTGGCGATGAACAAATCGGGTTTTGATGAGGCCGCGAAGTTTCGGTGTCCCGAACGCGCAGTCCTGATCACCTAATCCCACTGCTGCAGAGGACTTTCGGCCTTGAAGTACGAAATCTTCGACGATGTCGATACCGTCGTCGGCGTTGAGAAGGTGATGAGCTTCGTCGACGAGGAACAGCGCCATCTGGTCGGCGTCGGCGAAGCACTGACCGCGGGCGATCTTCGCGATGAGTGTGTAGACGGCGTGACCGAATCGCTTCTCGAGCGGCAGATTGTCGTACAGGTGCTGCTTCTCTGTCTGCAGCTGGGTGGGGAGCTCCACGCGGTGGGTGCGGAAGATGATCGCCGGCGCGGTGATCGGCAATGCCGGAAGGTCTTTCGCGAAGAGCGCTGCGGCATAGGTCAACCGGGCGTAGACGTTCATCTCCTCGCCGAGGTCGTAGGCACCGTCGATCAGGCAGTCAGCGGAGAGGAGGTGCTCGGTGAGCTCGCCAAGCCCTGCGTAGGGGTGCTTCGCCCGATAGGACGGTTCGAGCACCTTGGCCAGCGCCTTGCCGTGCGTTGATGTCGGCTGGATTCGCAGCAACGCCAGCATCACCGATTGCGTCATCTCCGCCGCGATGTTGGGCGGGAAGATCCGCAGTGGGTCGGTGCTGTAATCGGGCTCGACCAGATCAACGATTACCGCATCCGTGACCGCCCGAGCCCAGTTGGCGTATTCACCGAGGTCACTTTGATCGATACCGATGACCTGGCCGCCGCAGTCGACGACGTGACCGGCAATCACCTTCATGGTGACGGACTTTCCGGATCCGAGCTCCCCGGTGACAGCCCACGAAGAGGACTGGTCGCGGAGGGACTTACCGAGTATGTCGTTGTGTACCGCACCGATCCGGGCTGCCGTGATGTTCAGTGCGAGCAGAGGTCCGGAACTGTCGCCCAGATCGTTGCGAGTGAACGGCATGTAGGCAGCAAAATGTGTCGAGGTGGTGATGTGCCCGAATTCGCGCACGATCTTCGACGAGGGAACGCCGGGAATCATCGCCCACCACAAGTCCTCTTGAAATCCGAGCGGCGCGACCAGCTTGTAGTCCTGATGTTCAAAGGACTTCTTCACTGTTTGGGCTTCAGCGAGGGCCTGCTCTTCGGTGGGCGCGCCTACGGCAAAAAGCGCTGTCCAGGCAACTTCGACCTCGTCACGGTTGGTTTCGAGAAGCGAGCTGTACTCGGTCAGTGCAGAGGCTGCGATATCGAGGGCGCCCTGTCCGCCTGCCAGCTCGCCTTCCCGCTGCTCGTACTGTTCTTTGAGGTTTTCCAGCGCACGCTTGTTCGCACGCATCACGTCAGCGCCTGCTGTCACCTTGAGTCGAGCAACGAAATCGACGTCGATGTCTCCGAAGTCATCCGCCAGGGAAAAGAATTCCGAGCCGGGAAAGAGGACACCACCGGAGGGCATATCCGCTAGCGCGAGAATCACCTGGTACGACGCCGGCCGATCATCGATGTCGTAGGGCTGGTCGACCTTGAGAACTCGACTGAATGTGGGAACCTTCGGACGCCACCAAGTCGTGGGCGCATCGCGATCTGATTGCGCGCCTTCGTCGAGTCGTGCTGGGGCGAGCGCCGCTCCCGATTTCGGGGAAGGCGTGGACGCGGCGCCAGGCATGTCTCGATCGACATGGAGGCCGCGGGTCATGGAGTGCTGCCAGAGCCAAACCATCTGTGCTGGTGTTGCCGGGCGAGCTTCGAAGACTGCGGGGATATCGGCGACGATGAGATCCGCTTGGCGAATACGCGCCCGGACCTCGTCTTCGGGGACGGAGGTTCGAGGGAGTCCGATGAAGTCCGACAGCGACGTCCACGCCGCGTGCGTGGCGGCTTTTGCCTGTCCTGCGAGTCCGGTCGTTGTCAGGGGGATGCTCAGATAGAACACTCGTTGGCCGGGGCGATAGAGCTCGATGGAGTCGAGGGTCGCTTCGCATTCGATCGCCCAGTCTGTGTGGACGTCGAGATCAACCCCTTCGGTCATCCTCGCCACGACCGCTTCCGCACTCAGCGACGACGCGATGCCCATCAACATCGATTCGCCGGGCAGTGCGCGCACGAGCATCGTGTGCAGAGTCCGGGCGGTGCGTTTGTCGACGTTGGGTCGGTAGCCGTAGTCCATTCCGCTCAGTACGTAGTCGGCCCACACGACACCGGATTTCGTCCACCGGATATTTGCTGCCATCGACAGAGTTGGCTGTTCCATTGCGGCGGATCGCTTTCTACTCGGGGTTTCCGGCGTTGGCCAGCGCAAGAAGTTCCTTGACGCTTGATCGGCCGGGACGCGGGGCGGGGTCGTTTGTTGACAGGGCGGGCAGTTCCTGAGGTCGCGACCGAGTGCCGACAGCGTTGTATGCGACCGGTACAGATGCAGAAGAAGATTCGGGAACCACAGCAGCGACGAGTTGGTCCTCGATGCGCGGATCGACCGTGATGTAACCGCCGGCGTGAACAAGGTGCGGTGCTCGGATATTCACGCGTTTGCCGTTGATCTTCAGCTTGGCCTCAGGCGGCGCGAAGACGGCCTTTTTGACCCCTTGAGCGACAGATGCTGGGCTTCGGCCGGCCAATCGGAGCTTGCCGACAACGAACACCGTGCCGCCGCAGCATGCGACGAAAAATCCGACGTTCCACGTGATGTTGTCGCCGAGCCACAACGGATGCAGGAGCCACAGGATTGCTCCGACAGAGGCGCCACTGACTGCTTGCGGGACTGTGTAGGGGCCGAAAGGGAGCTTCTTACCGTCGGGTGTGCGGCCGATCAGCTGAGGGATTTTCCGAGCTGTTGTGAAGTCCTTGATGACTTCGACGTTGTTGTCGTCGTTCATGCGGGCACCGACTCGCGTGAGGAGTTCTGTCGGTGTGCTCGTGTGGTCGCGTCCGTTGCCGCGGTGGTTACCTCGGACATCTGCAGTCCTCCTTGTCAGGGTCGGTGAAGGGCGATTCGAGTGGGCGCGCGGTCGCCGATTACACCGGCAGATCCAGACCCGGATCCGGTGCTTCTACGACCTGCACGACAGAGATGGCCAGGTCCTCTCCGGTTCGGTCTTTGAGGGAGTCCATGTTGAAGACAACCCAGAGCGCTGCAGCACCGATGAGGGCGGAGACGACCAGCCGGGCGATCGTGAAGGACTGCATCAAGTTCCGGAGAAGGAAGTACAGGACCAGGCAGCTGGCTGCGGATTGGAGGGCGACCTTTCCGTTGTTGGTCAGCTCTCCGATCTTTTCGAAGACACCGGCGGCGACGATCGCGGTGTTGGGGTCAGCGGCGGCGAGTGCGAGGGACATGATGGGTCACCTTTCGGTTCGATGGGTCAATTTCCTGAAGGGGAAAACAGTGGGACTTCGCCGACAGCTGGAAGCGACGATCCGGGTGTTTGGCTTGGCGCGGGAGCCTGAGTGGGCGCTACGGATGTCGGTGCGGAAGTCGACGGAGCGTTCTTCGGAGTCGGCGGGGCCGGGGCGCTCGTGGTCGACGAATTGACTCCGCTGCGAGGAGCAGTAGCGGCAAAGAGCGGCGTTGAGTCGATGGCGCTGACTTCCCAGCGGCCGCCGCGGGAAGTCATCGTCAGCGCGTACTGACCGTTGACAGATTCGGCGTCGGTGATCTTCAAAGATGCAGTGATCAACAAGCGCACGACGTCGCCATCTGAACGCGGCGCTGCCGAGTTCGAGGCACTGAGATCGACCGAGGACAGCACATCGGTGAGTGCGATGCTGCGGTATGGCGCCGGGACGATCGGGGCGATGGAGACCCCCGGCGTCAGGTAGCGAGCAACCTCGCCGTTGCCTGTCAGGAGGGCGGCGAGGAACTGGTTGGCCGAGGTTCCGATCGGGTGATTCGCAACTCGGAACTTATATCCGAGTTGAACGTCCACGGCTGTCGACGGCTGCGCAACTTCGGAAGGAAGTGTGGCGGCGCGTGCGCCGGATTCGGTCACAACAACAGGAACTTGGAAGTAGCGCCGAACGATTGTTGCGGAGGCATCGTTGGCGGGGCGTACCGAGACCGATACCGTCACGGCGTAGGTTCGTGCGTCGTGATCGAAGGCAATTGATGCGATGGCGGGGTCCGTCGCGACGTAGAGCGCAGATGCCGGAAGATTCGGTGGCGTGGCAACGAACCGTTCGATCTCGCGTTCGTTTCCTCGGCTGCCTTGAAGCCACGTCACGACCAGTTGACGGGCTACATCTTCGGCTTGGGCTTGTGCTGCGGTGTCAATGCTTTGCGCTTCGTTGTCAGTTGCCTTGACGATTGCCGGA
The DNA here is from genome assembly GCF_027854095.1 of Rhodococcus sp. C-2. Classification (NCBI taxonomy): domain Bacteria; kingdom Bacillati; phylum Actinomycetota; class Actinomycetes; order Mycobacteriales; family Nocardiaceae; genus Rhodococcus; species Rhodococcus sp. C-2. Next base: position 49,446 of record NZ_JAQGFI010000021.1, read on the forward strand.
GTTGACGATGAGCCGAATACGACGAGCAGCAGTGAGACAATTCCTGCGACGAGAGCGGCGATGATCGCACCGCGAATTGCGCGGGTTGTCCACTGCTGACGAAGGCCCCACTGGACTCGCTCTGCGCGGACACGCTCCTCTACTTCATCGACGATCGTCTCGGCGGAATCGGCGGTTGTGGAGCCATCCTGTTTCCGTTTCGGAGTGCGTCCGAAGTTGTTGATCTTCTTCCAATCGATGTTCATCGGATACCTGCCTCGGACGGCTGCTCGGACGAGTCGTGGTCTGATTCGCCGTCCGAGATGTCGGCGCTCATTGCCCGCGCAAGCGCTGCATGAGCGGCCGGCGCCTCTGCGAATACCAACAACGAGAGCGCGGCGCTGGCTTCTTCGTCGAATGGGTTTCGTGTGAGAGCCGCGGCGACTCGACGGATCTCCTCAGCAATGGCATGGGCGTAGCCGAGATCGTGCAGTAGCGCTTGCATCGAGTCGTGCATCCGGTCCTCCTGGCGACTGGCGAGTGTGAAAGCCGCACCGATTTTGTGGGCTTCTACTTGTAGGAAGATCCGGGCGCGAAGACCTGAGTGACAGAGCTCGCCAAACTTTTTTCAAAGTTTTTTCCGAGCGCGGTCAGGTGCTTGTTGCCAGAGGTTCAAACGTGCTCGTCGATGCCTTCGATGCACGCGCATCTACTCACGGCGAAGCTCGCGGCAACAACATCTCCGGCAACAACAAACACTCCCCTGGCAACAACAAACATGCAGGTCAGAGGCAATATAGGGCTGCTCTACTGGGCGCGAGACCAACCTCGCACGCGCACAGAGGAGACCCGTGGAAATGTCCACCCACGCAGCAACCGCCCCCAGCCATTCGTCGTCCGCCCTGCCGTCCCATGTCGCGGCTCGAGGCGACCTTTACAGCCGTCTGAACACCGAATGGATGCAGTTGTGCGCACGACCCTCAGCAGCGGCAGAGGTGCTCACATGGTCGGTCAATCAGCCGGCCTTGAGTCAGGTTCAGGAACTCAACGACTTGGCCGGCGCCCATCGTCTCGATCGCGACGCCGTACTGCTGGCACTGTTGACCCTCCACCAGGAGGGCAGCGTTCTCGCGGGGCGAGCGCTGTTGCAGCTGATGCTCGGGAAGTTGATCTCGTTGACCCGTCACGCGCGGGTGGCCGGCTTCGATTCCTACCACGCTTACGACGAGCGTGCGGCCACCACAATCGCCACTTTCATGTCATTGATAGCCGAGTATCGTCCGTCCGGAGAGAACATTTATGCAGCTCTCTTTTTGCGGACTTTGAAGAAGATCGCACACGAGAACACCTTTGCCGGTGAGATCCCGGCGTCGGATCTGATGGATCGTTCCGATGCTCCTGAGGCGGAAACCGAGAACCCATTTCTCGCCCAGGACTTGCTCGCTTGGGCTGTACGGAACGGAGTCATCACCGGCACCGACCGAGCTTTGATTCAGCGCGCATATCTCGACCAGACCGACACCGATCTGACATCGATCGCGGCTGAGATCGGCATGACCTCGGCCGCACTTCGTCAGCGGCTCTATCGCGCTGTGTCGAAGATTCGGAACAGCGTAGGAACTTCGAATCAGACGTCCGATCATGCGCGCTTCGCCCGTGCATCGCGCAGCGCCCGGCCGATCGAACAGGCTTTGTGATGACTCGAACTCTCGACGCAGTTTCGTTGCTGGTGTGCTTCCTGATCGCTGGCTTCGTGATGAAGGAATCGTCCCTTCTTTTCGAGACTGCTGGAAGTTTCGACGCTGCGCTACGTATCCCTTCCGTGAGTCATCCCGAACTTTTGGGACAGCTGATGTCGCTCGCTCACCGCGCCGTCTTCACGGTCGTCGACCTTCTGCCGAACACCGTGGCCGCACATTCGGGCAGCGGTTTTTCCACTTCCCCCTCGCTGTAATCGATGACGAAAAGAGATCTGTCATGACGACCATCGCTTCCCTATTTGCCGACTACCGACGCGCCCGTTCGGTGGGTTCGGCGGCCCTTCTTACAGCAGCCGTGGCGTCAACTCTGCTCACGATCTCAACGCCGGGGACCGCTCATGCCGCACCGGCTTCTGCAGGCTGCCCCACTGCGGAGGTGGTCATGATGACGGGGACGTTCGAGACAGATTCGGAAGCAGATTCTTCGGTGGCGACGGGTCTTCTCAAGCAAGTGACTGATCCGCTTGTTCAGCAGTTCGGAAGCTCCATCAAAGTCACTTACCCTGCCTACGAAGCATCCGCGTTCAACAAGGGGAAGACTTACGGAACGAGTAAGGCCACCGGAATAGAGGCTGCCGCGAAAGTCATGCAGACCCGGGCAGCGGAGTGCCCTAGTACTGTTTTCGCTCTCGGTGGTTACAGCCAAGGGGCGGATGTCGCGGGCGATCTGACGTGGCTGATCGGGCACGACAAGGGTCCGATTCCCGCGGAGAAGCTGATCGCGGTCGGCTTGGTTGCCGATCCCCGACAGAGTCCGAGCGAGGACAACACTCTCGTCGGTCCAGCTGTCGACGGAGTCGGTATTGCGGGGGCGCGGCCAGGCGGATTCGGAAAGACCGCCTCGGTAACGCGGTCGTACTGCGCACCCGACGACCTGTACTGCTCGACGAACAGCAACAAGGACGGGTTACTTGCCGGTCTCGGCCGAGTACTTTCACAGCCCCCTACTGCATCCGGTCCACAGCAGAGTGATGGCTCTCAGCCCAACACAGCGGCCCTGCAGAACGCCCTGGTTTCGGACTACTCGAAGGTTGATCTCCCGGGCCTTGCCGGCAACGTCGACGCTCTGCAGAAGCAGCTCCAGTCTGGATCTCCCGACCTCGCCAGCGTGAGCGCAGCGGCATCCGATATTGCAAACACTCTGGTCCCTGTAGCGGATACGACCAAGTGGGTGACTCAGAATCCCGCCGTCGAACAATCACTCAAGTCAGCGGACGCATCGACGCCCGAGTTCGCGGCCGGCAAGATCGTCGAGACGGTCAAGGGTATCGATGTGGCCGGCGCATTGAAGGCCGCCGATTCGATAACGAAGGCAGTCCAGGGAGCCACAGGCGCGGCGCAGGTGCCGCAGTTGCAGGCTTCCGTCGATGCTCTCGCCAATCAGGTTTCACCTTTGACGTCCACCCCAGCGGATGGGCTCTCCGTTGCCGCGAACGCGCTCTCGATCATCAAGCCGAGTGTCCTCATCGATCAGGTCACCCACATCGGGACGAATGCCTTCGCATTGGCCAACAACATTCCAGCTGTCGCCGACATCTTCACGACTCGGATCCCGCAGATCGTTCTCGATCCCGCGCTCGATCCCATGGCGAAGGTCAAGGCGGTGCACGCCGAGTTCGACCAAATCAATGTTCTCTTCGAACCACTCGTCAAGCTCGCTGCAGGACTGGACTACAAGACCGCAGCATCACTCATCGCGATGATCCCCGACCCGTCCGGTACCGCTCAGATCGTGTCGATGATCGTCGGACTCGTAGGCAACCTCGATATCATCGGTTTGGCCAACTCCGCCGGCGAACTGCAGAAGCAGCTCTGGCACGCGATCGAAACTGGCGATGTCATCGGAGCCGGTCTGGGTGCACTCCCCCATATCCTCGACTTCGCGAAGATCGCGGTAGGCACACTCGGGGGTGGACAGAAGACTGATCCGGCCAAACTCGGAGCAGCGTCCGCATCGTCAGCGACCGGCCAGCAGCTAACTCAGCAGTCCCAGACAGGGGACCTTGGTGGGCTCGCCTCGAATCTCACCGCGCTGGCAGGTTCTGACGGCGCCGATGCACTGGCACAGATCGGGACCGAGGGACTGAAGTTCGCTTCGTTCATCGGTTCCGGAGCTCACCAGAGCTACGGAGAAATGGTCATCGACTCCGCTGGAACGACCGCCCTCCAGGATCTGACCAACCACTTCCGCGACGCGATTGCGAAAGTGACCACCTGACTCCCCTGACCTCATCTCTGCACAGTCAAGCAGTCAAACAATGAACCGCACGGCCAGGGAAGGGTCTCACCGTCCAACGGTGGGGCCCTTTTCGCTTTCCCATTTTCTACATATCCACTCGTCGACGTGCGAGAGAATTAGGGATGAGCAGACCGAGTGACGACGTTCGCCTGTTGACGATCTCAAACACTGTTTCGGATCGCCTCAAGTCACTCCCCGCAGACTATGAGGCCGCTTCAGCACTGATTGCCTCAGCTGCCTTTCAAGTGGGGTTCACTCGCATAGCTGCGGGACTGGCGCAAGAGATTGCTGGCCCCAAGGGTGACACGTACATCCATGAACGCTTCGCACCCGAGCAATTCGATGTCCTACAACTAGCCCCGATCGATTTTGCCTCGCGCACGGCCCTGACTTGCCTCGATCTTTGCGCAGCTGCTGCGTATCGACTGCGACGAGCAGGGCGGTTCGATTGCCATGGCGAGTCTGACCTGGAACACCTGAGGGAGGCGATCAGGAAGAACGGTGTGCAGCTCCACGAAGGCCAGGAACGGTGGCGCCAGGCCTTAATGGGCGATAACAAGTTCAGACTCCTCAAACTGGTGCGGGACCAAGTCACTCATCGAGCGCTGGAGAGACAGACCACTATTGGCGAGGGCCCGCCGAAAACAACAATCACGATCGAGGGCAAGCCATACGACGGGACGGTCGCTACTCTTTTCGCCGACTTCGCGGAGTCCCAGTATCAGGCATTCACCACCGCAGTCCTCGCCGATTATCCTGATCGTCGGTCCCCTACACAGAACAACTGACTTCGACACTTCAGATCGACAATGCCGCATCGGCAAGGATCGCAATCCAGTCCATGCCGGCAGCTACCCTCCACGCCATGGCACCTCCTTCACCGTTCGGCAACAGCGGTCGCGATCTGTTTGTTGTTCACGTCAATACCGCAGCGACCGACAACGGCGAGCGCCCGGTACGGGAAATTGCGGCAATAGACACAGGCAGCGGGCGATCGTGGGAGATCTCTCTGGCTAGTGGAGACGCCTTGGTCGACGACGCGGCGGCCCTCACGCTCGCAACGCTGGCCCGCAGCATTGAGGGACATATCGCGGGCGGCTTCCATCCGGAGGAGCACACAGGGCTACTCAGGCACCTGTTCTCACAACTGGATCTGTTCCCAAAATGGCACCAGAACTCTGATATACGGCAGCTGACAGCCGGCGCATTGGGAATCCCACCTACCCATATGCCCACCACTGAACAGACCTGCAATCTATGGGGTGTTTCTGTACGGGCGCGCGGAAGCGCCGTCCAAATGGCTGAAGCGGCGGCAGCGTGCTTTGACGCGCTTGCCTACTTTTCTGCCGGCGACCGACTCCGCATGGTCGATATCCAACTGAATTGAGCCAGCTATGCCAAACCGAATGTCGAGACTGAAACTGCCTGCGGGACTGAACCTGTTCTTGCGGCGGCTGCGCTGGCGCCACGTCGCGTTCCTGTGGCTCGTCGCAGCCCTTCTACTGACTTGGATCAACAGGGAGGTGGAGACAGGGACAGTGACGCATTGGGTACTCGCCGTCCCTGTCGCCTTTTCCCCCGTGCTTGTTCTTTTCCTTTGGGTACTCGCAAACAAGAAGCGCTGAAGGCGCCCTCGTCGCTCCCCTCGTCATATTGCGGGCTCGTCGTCTTTGAAGAAGTATCCGCTCAGCGCCGCCGCGATCAGATGCGAGCGGGATTTTGCGCCCAGTTCCGCCACAAGGTGGTCAATCACGTCGAAGTCGGCATGAAATAGTCGGTAAGTTACCTGCGTCTCACTATCGTCACGTGACGTTTTGGCGCGAATGCCGCGGGCTGCGAATAATCCCCCACCGATTCGACCGCCAGGGTAGAGCAGTTCCGGCAGTCGATCATGAGTCTCCTCGATCGCGACGATGAAGATCTGACCGTTCGTCATCCCCGTGCTCGCCCGCATCTCCTCGAGCTTCGCATGGCACCTTGCCGGCACCCGAACACTTGACGACTTCCCTCCCCCATCCAGGTCAGAGGAACGGTCGATTGACTCCCGATCTTGTTGGCTTCCAGCAGGTTCAGTCTCGGCGGGGCGCTCCACATGCGCGGGTACTTCCGACCCTTGTTCAATTTCGTCGTCGTGACCCTCGATGTACGCGGAAGCGATGCTCTCGACCGATCGGGCCGCGGCCGAACGGAAGGTCCCGGCGAGTGGTCGGTGCCCGCCAGCCGACTGAGACGGGCCTTGGTTATGCGTGCTACTCACGTCAATCTCCGATACTGAACAGGGAACGAGACACGCTCGCTCAAAACCTAAAGTGATCTTGCTGAGAGTTATACAGCCCTCCCTGGACAGCTCGGGTGCGACGAGACACCTCACCCAAGACCCGCGAATCTTGCACCCAAGTCATATCCACAGCCGTTAGAGAAACCTATCGGATCATTTCGATACGACCAAGACGTAAGCACCTAATTGCCTACATATGCGGAAGTGGCAAGCTTGATTTCATCACGCGGCCATATGCAGGGCGTCCCACAAGCATCCCACTCTCATATCAATTCCAAATCTACTGACGCATTATGCGGCATTGGGACGCCTCTGGGACGACCTTGAAAGCGAGTGGCAATGTTTGCGAAGCCGCTTGGCTGGTATGTCGGTATGACTGGCATGCGATTGTCGGAATGCCTTCAAGTTCCAAACAAGGCGATAAGCATGATTCGTCGGGACGCAACTAGTACTACTGATGACACACCACCGGTGTGGTGTCATCATTGTTCTATGACCGTTCCCGGCAGCGAGATGGGCCTCAAGCTCAACTCGGCATGGATCGACGATCTCCGCTGGCACCGCGACCAATACAGGCAGTCTCGATTTCAATGGACGAGCAGCGATGCCCTGTTGGCTGCGACCGAGTTCACTCGCGGACGCCAAAGCTTCACCACCCTGTCTGAACTGCGCGAACTAAGCCAAGCGCGACGCTCAGCCGCCGCATACGCCACAGTGTGCCAACGGGCATTCGGCGAGGCCGCCAGACATGCGCGCAGAGGCCTCGAAACGACCACATCCTGGTCCGCAGTTGCTCGCGAACTGGACACAACTGTGGTCACCTGCTCGGCGAGTTCCCACTTTTCGATCTGGTCGCAGGCGCACGAACGCACAAATCCCCAGGTAGCCCGGGTGCAAAAGATCGTCGACGGGCTCTATTTCTCTAATCCCCTCATCCGCGCGTGGGAGCTCAAGCAGCTCTGGGACCTATATGCGGCTGCCGAGGACATCCTCGAAGACACTTTGGTCGATCTAGCCGTCGAACTCGACGGATTTCGCAGGGCTGACGACATCGCTCAGGCCGCAGATGTCCGCACCGTCGCAGGCCTCGGACATCGCATCAAGGCGCAGCGTGCACAGCGTGGCGCCATCGGCGATCCACGACGAACCCCACATCAGTACAGCTAAACAGCTATTTCACGCACACCTTCACGCAAAGCAAGCCATGTTGAATCACGCAGAGTGAGTAGTGAGTCCGGGGCTCTAGAATTCTGATCACGCACCCGGTCACCCTCGCCTACAAGCAGTCGGATCCGTACGCCAATTGGCAACTGATTCCGCCTGCGGCACAGCATGTAGACCCGCACCACATGCCGTACGAGAACCCTAAGTGCCACCCCGCACGCAAGCCCATCCTTCTGCACGCACATCATCCTGCGAGCGGTCACGCAAAACATCACGGATGCACACCCGCCCATCAAACCGCTGAGCACTCCGCACCTGATCATGCGGGGACTCACGCATAGAACCACGTTGCATCTCCCGTATCACCGCAGGCAGTCCAACACGCAGAAGACCACGTTTTCTTACACGCCATTTGGTCCGCGTGTGTTCACGCATCATTACCCGCATTTCTTCACGCATAATCTACTGCAGTGACTCAAGCTGTAACTCACGCGCGTTCACATACGTGTTCACCTGCAGTTACATCGGCATGCAAACACGCGGCATTGCACGCGGTGCCGCATGCCGACCCACATGCCTGAACACATACGGCCCCACACGCGTGGCATACCGCGAGTTGTCCAGGACCCCTGCTAACTTTCCTTACAGACCACTCGTCAGAAACCAACGTCCATTGGGAGAACCACCATGTCTGTAGATGCCGTTCCAACGACACCCACTCATCAGCAACTGCCTGCCTGCTTCGGATTCTTCAACGGCAAAGGGGGAGTGGGCAAGACCTCACTCTGCGCGAACACCGGAGGCTTACTCGCTGCCGGCGGCTACCGGGTTCTCTTGCTTGACTTCGACCCCCAGGCCAACTTGTGCCGCGACCTCGGGTTCGTGAAGGAGGACGGCGTGCCCTTGTTCTCAGCCCTCTTGAGCGGGTCGGCACCGCCGATCATCCAAAACGTCGGTGGTCGCGAGAATCTCGACATCGTTCCAGGCGGCCCGGCAATGTTCGACCTTGCCGCAGTCATGGTATCCAGGCAGCAACGCCAGGGAGGCAAACGACTAGGACAGCTTCTACTGGCCATGTTGCTGCAAGTGGCCGCAGACTACGACGTCATTATCTTCGATACCCCTCCGACGGATCTCACGATCATCGAAGCAGTGATGGAAGTAGTCCACGCTGTGGTCATTCCAATCCGCGCAGATGATGCCAGCCTCGACGGCATGGAAACGATCGCCGGCCAGTTCTCGGCAGCACGAGACGGAGATCCGGAACGAAACCTTCCTGCCGTGAACCCCCAGCTCCAACTTGGCGGGATCTGCCTCTTCGGCGTCAGCTCACGCGCAACCAAACTTGACGCAACGATTCGGGAAGCAGTCGAGGAGATGATCGGCGATTCGGCCCCGACTTTCGAATCTCGGATCCGCACGATGGAAACCACCGCCTTCGACGCGCGACGCCAGGGACTTCTGGTGCATGAGCTCGAGGAACGATCGGCCGGGGAAACCGCATCACGGATCGCAGCGCTGAGGAAAGGCACGAAACCGAAGGATCTGATGCTCTCGCGAAACGCCTCTGGCCTGGCCGAGGACTACTCGAACCTCACCCGCGAGATCCTCGTACGGATGTCGACCATCACCGCTGAGAGGGCTTCGGCATGAGTGAAAATAGGGTCCGCAACCGCAAGAGCATTGCCAAGTCTTTCGCCCCGAAGCCCAACCGAGCAGAGGGACTCGCTGGTCTCTTGCCCCCGGCCGGCGGGCTGCAGCCTCGCCGCGCCGCGAGCCCACAGACACCGGACACGGCTCAACCCGAGATCGACTCCACAGCTCCTCAACCGCCGGCTCCCAAACGAGTCACCGACGCCCCTCAACCCGCCGTCTCGGCGCCTGAATCTCCAGTGCGGGTGCAGCCGATGGAACCCGAAGCTGTCACCGCTCCAGTCGCACCACCCCACGCGACTCCTGTTGTAGTCGAACCTGCACCGGCAGTCACCGAAGCGCCGCCAGCCCAGACTCTGGAAGAAGGAAATCCGCCGGCTGCAGATACCTCGAAGGTGACTGTCACGGCCTACCTGGATCGCAGCACTCGCGACGCCTTGGTGAATCGTGCCGCCGAACGGCGATGCGATCACGCCGATGTTGCCATCGAGGCATTCGACGCAGTAGGCATCGAACGACTGCGAGCCCTCTTTCAACCCGTAGCAAGCAGATCGTCCTCAGGGATTCCGGTCCATCAAGAACCGTTCACGGTCAAGGGGCCCGTCGAGACCTGGTTCCGATTCACCACCGCTCAACGTGACTGGCTTGACGAGCAAGTGAAGGTCGTCAGTTCCAAATCGCGCAGCCGATTGCTCGCGGGCGTCTTGTCGCTGCACCTGCGGTCGCCCGCACAGTAGTGATGAACGGCCTCCGAGGAGCAAAAAGTAAGCCTCGGAGGCCGTCTCTGCTGTCAGGCCCACATGAACGGCAGCGGAGGCGGCATCGAATCGCAAGGCTTTCGTAGCCTCGAAACGGATCGTAGATCTGGGCGAGCGCAACGGCAGATTCGTGTCTTTGAAGGCGCTCCCCACCCCGCTCCCCACCCCGCTCCCCACCTATGTGGGGAGCGGTTTTTACCGTCTGAACTGCTGTTTTTTTCCACTCCCCCCACTCCCCACCAACTTCGCAGATAGGTCACACGTAGTAGTGGGGAAGTGCATGCCTCGCTAGCCTGACTCCGCTCCGACTCAGCCCGTCCAGGTCTCGCGACATGATGCGCACGAAGATTTGTTGACCCCATCTGTCACACGGCGAGGGGCACGCGGATCTTCCTCTAATCAGAGGCATTCATTGCGAGGGTTGAGGGGATTTCAGACATGAGCAGCGCCATGCACGACACGCTGACACCGCCAGCGTCACCGTTTCAGAATCAGTTTCGATTTACGCTCATCCCATGGGACGACCAAGTAAAGGCGCGCGCCGGTGCCTCTCCGTGCGCGCACCCCTCAACCAGGCCGAGGTCTACGAACGTCGAGCAGACGAACTCGGGATCGATCTCGGGGACTACTGGGTGCTCGTCATGGCGCGCGCCTCGAACCTCGACATTCCTGACTACATCCTCAAGAAGTTGGATCCGGAACGACTCCGCATCCACGACTCCCGCTATGCACTTCATCGGACGCAGACTGCTCGCGACGCGGCCGACGGCGAACTTTCGGTTCCAGCATGAGTTGGCCCTAGACAGCGAAAAACCCCCACTGCTTTGCCGGCCGGAGGGGGTTCTTCGATTCGATTTCAGTCCCGGGAAGCGACTTGCGACGTCACTTTCCGAACTTCACTTACTCAAGTCCAGAGGACTTATGGCCATTCTAACCAAATCCCGAGCACACTCGCCATCCTTGGCGACGAGTGTCGCTGAGGCAATCGCATGACGGCGGCTGCATCGAGCGGCGCAGCGACCGGCCCTATGTCGTCGTTCGACCGCGTGCGCAACGCGGTCGACTCCAATGGCGGGGTCCAACACCGAGGCCCTCACGAGTTGATGGCCTTGTGCCCTGTCCACGCGGACCGACATGCGTCTTTGTCAGTGAGCTGGGTCAACGGTCATCGCGGCGGCATGGTGCTTTTGCACTGCCACGGCTGCAACGCCTCTGCCACGGAAATTGCCGAGGGCCTGGGCCTGACCATGGGCGATCTGTTCGACGAACCGCTTCCTGAGCGCGATGCACTCACTCGGGTCGGCCGTTCGACTCAGCAACGGAGTGCGGGCCGACGACGCCCTAAAGGCGGGCGGTTGCCAGCTCGAATCGCCGTAGCTGCACCATCCCCAGAGGTTGAGCACAGCTGGGATCGAGTCAAGGTCTACCCATACGTGTCTGCGGACGGCACCGTCGTCCAAGAAGTCATTCGTGAGGAATGCAGTTCCTGTGACGGCGCACGTCACAAGCAGTTCCGGCAGTTGTTTGTCAGTGCCAACGGCACCCGACTCAAGCGCAAGCCCGAAGGTTTCGAATCTGTCCTCTATCGACTTCCCGCCCTGTTGTCTGCCTTGGCCGACCGGTCACCGGTCTGGTTGCTCGAAGGGGAGAAGGATGTCGAGACCGCCGAGAATTTGGGTCAGGTCGCGACCACCAATGCGCAGGGTGGGCTGAACTTTCCCGTTGCCTGCGCTGAGCTCTTCGAAGGTGCAGAGGTCCGCGTCGTTCTCGATCGAGATGGCGCCGGATGGAAGCGCGGCATAGAACTTGCGTCATTGCTGGGCGGAGTCGGCGCCCAGGTTCAACTGTTACTCCCTGCCACAGTCACCCCGAAGTCTGATTTCACCGACCACGTCGAAGCTGGGCTGTGGTCGGACGAGGACGAGTGGGGTGGGTTTACTCCGGTCCGTCCAGGAGAAGTCGCCGCACATAGCTTCGCTGCTGACGTGGTCGAAAAGCAGACCCTTGTCGAGGTCGCGCTCGCCGAGGCTGCAGCGCGTGTCGATCTAGCTGACACGCAGGTCGAGTCCGACGAAGAGTTGGTACGCGCTCAGCGCTGGGCTCTGGAGGCTGAGCGCCGTTTTGAGCATCTGAGCGAGCTCGTGGACAAAGTCGTTCAGCAGGCAGCCGAGGAAGGCACCGAGTGGGCCGGCGAAGCCGTCGAGTCCGCGACGATTGCTTGGAATGCTGCACGGGTGGCGGCGCGAGCTGCTCACGAGATCGCAGGCGTCGCGATCCCTCCACTGCTGCAGGATCCGGAGCTCGAACCCACGCCAGTCACTGAAGCTGGCGCGGACGAGGCCACCACAGCGAACGGCCCGTCTGCGACGTCGGTCGTGGTTCTCAATGGCATCCGCGGAACCAATTTCATCGCCCCTGTCTATCGAATCATCGAAGGAAACCTCGTCGAGATCGTCACCAGAAAAGACGGCGATCAGCAGGCAAAGCTGGTGCTGGACATCGATGCTCGCATCGTCGAGATGGAATATCTCGAAGTCACCGACGATGGGGTGGACGTCGACGAGCCTGATTTGATGGGCCGCGAAGCGATGGCCGGTCAGAACGAAATTAACCCAGCCTCGCCGCAGGAGCTGACTGCGGTAATCATCGGATACACGCATCCGGACAGCCGCGAGTTTCTGCGGATCCGGATCCCGGCAAAGGAGTACCGGGACTGCGCGTGGGTGGAAACTCTGCCAGGCCCTCCTGCTTACGACAGCCGTCCTAGCGGCGTTGCAAAGCTTCGTGACGCACTCAAAGGCGCTGGCGGACGCGAGATTCGGCGCGTTGTACGGTATCGATCCACCGGGTGGCGACGGGACGAGCAAGGAAAATACTTCTTCGTACACGCCGGTGGTGCCATCGACGCAAATGGCGGACGAGTGGCGCCGGTCCTCCTGACCGGGCCTTTGAGGATGTACGACTTGCCGGCACCCAGTCCGGATCCTCAGCGGATCCGGGAGGCGTTTTTGCTGCACTCCGCCTCGATGCTCGAACGAACACCCACCCGAGTCTCGGCAGCACTTCTCGGCCACGTCTTCCGGTCCGCGCTCGGCCCGAACCCTTGGGTGCTCGCTCTGATCGGCTCCCCTGGCAGTTACAAGACCTCGATCGCCTCCCTTGTGATGCACCACTGGGGAGAAAAATGGGACCGTCGGCGCCCAGCGACATCGATGTCCGGCAACGGTGACACCTTGAATGCGTTACGCATCAAACTCAACGCCGCGAAAGACGCCTTGTACTGGGCAGATGATGTCGCTCCGACGCGCGATTTTGGTGCTGCACAGAAGTCTCTCGAAGAGTTCGCCCGACTCGTTCACAATGGCGAGCAGAGGAGCCGCAGCACCAGGGACGGTCTCGGAGTCCTCGATGGCACACCGCCGCGGGCGTCAGCTCTGATCACGTCTGAAGTCATGCCGCGCCCTGGATCGGGAGCCCAGCGAATGCTGGTCGTCCCCCTTCAGGCTGCCGAGATCGACCTCGAAGAGCTCAAGCGGCTCGACGGCGCCGACTCTCGGCACGGGCGGGCTCTCCTGATGGCAAGCTTCTTGCAGTGGCTGTGCCCACGGCTGGAGGAAATTCGCGAAGAAGCATTCGCCGAGGGAAACACCTACGGCAACCAGCTGCGCGATAGTGGCGAAAGCGTCCGCCAGGCAGATGCTTTGGGCTCCTTGTGGGCTGGATGGCACGCGATGTCACGCTTTCTCGTCGATATCGGCGCCTTGACAGAAGGGGAAGTTGCGCAAACCGGCGACCTTGTCACTCTCGGATTGTCCGATGCCGCAACAGCTTCGACTGACCCCGATCTTCCGATGCGTACCGGCGGACGAGTGCGCGAGCTGCTGGTACACGCATTGCAGACTGGTTTGGCGTTTGTCGAAGATGTCGAAACCGGGGAAGCGCCGGAATGGCCGTTGGCCAGCCGACTGGGTTGGCGCCGAAGTTCGATGGGCGTCAGCAACGACGGAGCTCAGCGGTGGCGCGAGGAAGCCCGCGGTATCCGTCTGGGTTATGTCGTGTCGAACCCTCGGCCGTGCGACGGGGACCCGCAGCTGCTTCTGGAATTGACCGGACTCGAGCAGGTACTCAAGGCCGCCGGCGGAACGATGACAGACGGACTGCAAATCGATCGCGGTACGGCGTCGAGGGCGTTGTACGACGAAGGTGTGCTGATCGCGGAAGAGCGAAAAGGACGGATGCCCCGCTACACCGTGCAGCGCATGATCAAGTGCGAGAACCGGCGTCAGCGCATGGTCGCTCTCCGGCTGGACAAACTTTTCGGCAACGACGGTCCCGACAATATCGATCCCGAATCCGGATGGGGCGGGCCAACGGACCCGACGCCCGATGATCAGCCCACCGACCAGCCGACTTCGAGCCACTCCGTGATTCCGGATCTCTTCGAGGGCTGGCTGAGTAGTCCAACCAGTCCAGGACACGGAGTAGCTTCGACTGATTCGTCCACCGAAGCAAAGAGCCTGACCAGCTCGATTACCGACAAGGAGCCTGAAATGGCGATTGAAACCGATGCAGAGGGATTCTCCGCAGACGGGTTCCAGATCTCACCTACATCTACCTGCGCTCTCTGCCATGGCGACGAAGCTGGCTGGGAGATCGACGGACTCGTGATGCACCTCCCGTGCTGGTGGCAGAGCACCGCCGCTTCTCGGGCGATTGCAGCTGGCACAACCGGAAATCAGGAAGAAATCACGCCAGCTCCCGAACCTTCACCGCCGGTAGCGCCGGCACCGAAAGCCACTGAGACTCGCACGAAGGTAGTGAAGACGACCGGCAAGGAGAAGGCGGCCGCGTTCACTGCGCCTGCTGCAGTACTCGATGTCGACGGAGTGTGGCTGCCGGACGGCAGTCGTCACGAGCTGGCTACTCCGATCGCTCATGTCGGAGATGTCGCCGAGTTGGTCACGACGCTGAATCTCGGGACGTGGACGTCTGACACGTGGTCTGTGCCTGGTCAGATCTGGATCACCGATGCGATGGCCCAGAAAGTTGGCATTGACACCAGCACGTTGGGAAAACGCAACAGGAATGATCGACTCAAGGAGCTGTCGGCCGAATCTGCATTTGTGACTGATGCACTGGCTCAGGGGTGGCAGCTTGGCGGGCAGCCGGGTGACCGGCTAGGGACCTGGACTCGTGTGTGGCGAGGCGAGGCACGCGGCGTGTGGGTAGCTCTGATCTCCGGGATGAGCCAGGACCCGAAAGAGATGCCCGTACTTGGTGACTCTCCTACCGCAGCCACGTTGGCAAGGCGGCTTGCGTTGTTGGCCGGGGCACTCCGATTCCCGTGGGCTGTGAGTCCCGCATCGACCGGGATCGACTTGATGATCGCTGCCCGTCCCAAGGAATGGAAGCGGATCTTCGCGCCGTCCGATTCGGATTTTGCGAAGAAGTTCCAGATCTTCGAAGCCGATATCGACTGGTCGCGAACCCTTTCCGATTCAGAGGTGAAATGCCGCTATGTTCATGCCTTCGATCGCGGCGGTTCCTATGCTGCCGGTATTGCTGGTCTCGAATTGCCGATCGGGGAGCCAGAGCATCACCCAGATGGGATGGCGTTCGATCGCAAGCTTCCCGGGTACTGGCTGATCGAGATCCCCGACGCAGCGGACTGGCGTTACCCGAATCCCTTGAATCCGATGGGGCTGTCTATCTCCGAACCGAAGTGGGTGACCACTCCGACTCTCGAACGCGCTGCACAACTCGGTTACGAGCCGGAGATCTTGGAAGCGTTCGTCTGGCGAGATCACGGGCGAGTTCTGGTGCCCTGGTACGAACGCATTCGCGATGCGCGAACCGCCTTGGATATCGAGAGGGATACCGACGCACTGTTGGCGCGTGAGCAGAACAAAGTGATCTACACGCACACCATTGGCATGCTCAACTCCGACATGCATTTGGCCGGGCGACCCGGCTACTCGCCCGAGCGACACCACCACATTGTCGCCAAATCTCGCGCGAACATCATGTATCGGATCGCGAAGATCGGCGAGGACAGCGGAGTGTGGCCTGTAGCGGTCACCAAAGACACCGTCCTGTACGTCTCCGACGAGCGCGATCCACAATTGGCCTGGCCTGGAGATCAGAAGCAGTTCGGGCGAGGGTTCGGGAACTACAAGCCGGAAGGATCGGCACTGTTATCCGACCACCTGCAGTATTTGGACGGCAAAGGCTATCGGGGAAAGTCGGAGCTGATTGCCCCGAACGAATGGGCAGCTAGTGCGGAGGGGAGTGATTCCTGATGGCACGCAACCCACTCAGTAGGGCGTCGTATTCGCGCATCGCAGACAGTCTTTCCGACTTCGGGTCTGTCGTGGCCGGCCGAATCAACATCTCGCGAGCAGCCAAAGAGCTTCGTGTCACTCAGACTGCCATCCGGGAAGTCTTGAGGGGGGAACGAGGAAAACTTCAGGGGGAGTTCTTCGGGAAGTTGACCGGCCGGCAAGGGGCCGACATTTCCGGACAGCCAAATGCGTCGAACCTGAAGGCTCAGCTGCTGGCCGCTTACGGACCGGGAAAGCGCAGCGAAATCAACACCGCTGCAGCGGCACGTGATTTGGGTGTCTCCAAACGAACAGTCGAGCGTTGGCTGGCTCCCGAAGGCCGACAGCGAATTGCGAAGCCACGCACCGAAACCCTGAATGCACTGGCCCGCAAAGCGAAACAATCCGCGTCCACTCGAACCTCACGTAAAGAAGCGATGTCGAGCGTACGCAGCAGCGCACGAGGAAAAGCACTGTCGAACTTCGGTGGGAAAATCAAGATCGACGCCGTACAGGGGCCCGGCACCCGAGAGTATGCGCGCGACCGAATGATCACCTTGGCCCTGACACCCGACCAGGTTGAATCCATGTGGAGCGCCTACGAAAATGGGGGCGACAAGGGAATGATCAATTGGATGAACAGCCGAGCCCAAGACTATGTCGGTGGCTGGGAGTTCTACCAAATCAATAGCTTCGACGTGGAACGGTAACGAGCGATGCCCTCTCGGCGAGGACCGCGGTGGACACGCAAGCGACTCGAAATGATGCTCCGGACTTGTTACGGCGAGACCGAACGCGGGGGAGTGGACCTCGCGGGCGTCGCCGAGGCTTGCGGGGTATCCACGCGCACCGTGCGACGGTGGCTTTCTGGCACCAATCGCCAGCTTGCGGCGATCCCTTCTGCTCGGTTGGCGCAGTTGCGTCTGCCGGCGCCGGATTCGGAACTACGCAGCCAGCAACAAGCCGACTACGCCCGTGACGCCATAACCTCGATCGCACTACCAAAAGGTCGAGGAATTTTGCCAGCGTGGCGTGATCGTGGATGGCTCGATACGCACGTGGTTGCGATCGTGGACCTCGCGGGCACGCCGTGGCGGCAGGTTGTCATCAGTAACGGTTCAGCGCGGTCGATGAAGGAGTTCCGCCGTAGAGGCTCCATCGTCGACCTCACAACGCTGCCGACCCGTTTCCATGGTGTTGTACTTGCCCACGAGGTCCTGCAGGAGGTGGAGCCATGGCGTGTGCACCCTCGCTCTGAAATCCTGCCTCAAGGCCGAACCCAGGTCTGGTCCGATGACGCCCCGGCTGTCGATCTTGCGGTGTTAGCTGTGGCAAGAGAACTGAAATGAACGACAGATAAGGATGAACATGAATCCCACCAGCAGTGCAATCGAAGCTCGCGTCAGCGCGGTGCTGTCCGAGTTCTTGATCGATGACCAGGCAGGGGCGTCGCCGGCCGGCGCGACTGATGTGTCGTGGCCGGCGGAGAACATTCCGTCGTGATCGAATCCGTAGGCCCACAGCCCTGGCAACGCGTCAAAGATCCACAGCCATTGCCGACGGCATCGAAGCCGGCGCTCCTGGCGGGGCACTTGCGCGACCTCGATGACGAAGCGTTAGGCCGGTTGATCCGTGACCACCTCGTGCCGCTCGACTCCGAACGCGGATATCGGGTGCGGTGGAACAGTTTCTGGGCGGCCTTGGGTTTCGACCCAGTTCTACGAGAACGTGCCACCACTATCATCAATGGGTTTCTGGACCTGGCCGAGTCCGCGCTCGCGGCAGATGATCAGGATGCCAATCAGGCCAAACGGACCGGGAAATTCTTCGACCGATGCGAAGGTGCATTGGATCGCATTCTCAACCGCGCAGACGAACCACTGGCTTGGGCCGGCGCCGCCGCTGCATCGTTCAATCCGGCTGCACGGATCGTGATCGACAAGCTGATCTCCGCCATTGATCAACACCGCCGCGATTGCGACAATGAAAACCTCTGGGCGGCAATCGATCACATCAAAACTGAAGATCTAGGCACTTCAGCACCGCGGCTCCGTCGCTCTCAATATCGAGAGTGACGGAGCCTGGTTTCGAAACTCGACCTCTTGCAATCCTCGGCCCTAGCTCGTGAGGTTCACTCAAAGTTCCCGTTTTGCGTCATATTCAGCGACGGCTCGTCGCACGTCCGCAGACACGTTTTCGCGGAGCATGCCAACCACCTGGTCAGTCTCGACATCAGGTGGTGATGAATTGACTATGTTCGCAACCATCTGCGCCACCAACGTCCCTTCATTTGAGAGAAGCCGACTAATCAGCTTGAGGCGGATAGCATCTCCATCTTCCGGCGTTGTTCGGGCTATCTGATTAGCGATAACGGCGCGCACCCACGGATCCCTGTCTCGGGACATCGCCACGAGCGTGTCGTAGCGGCCAGACAGTCCCTTGCCGACAACAACCTCGACCGCCGCTGCACGCTGATGCGCGTTGCCCTGCAAAAGATCCCATAGTTCTTCATCTGAAATTGCGGCTGGACGAAGGGCAGCCAATGCACTCGCTGCCCGGCCTCGAACATCTTCATTTCGGAAGAACGGATGGGTCGACGGCGGTGTAACCATCAGATCATGGAGCGGCGGGACGAGCCTGTCGACCACTTCAGTAGGGATACGCTTGCTATGTCCCCTCAAACCCTTCAATGATTTCGTCAGGTGAGAACGGAAAGGCGAAGGGGTAGTGAACAGTTCCGAGATAGGTTCCCACACAGCAACCTCTGGATGCCAGGCGTTAAGCAGTATCAGCGTTGCCGCGAAATCTGAGCCTCCAATGTTGCGGCTTCCGTTCGTCAGATCAAGAATTTGTTGTTCAATTCCCGAGACTAACTTGTCGATCACCGTCTTCACCGTATCGGCGTCAAGATCTCGAACGTCGCCGAATGCATCGAGAGCTAGGTGTTGTGGGTATGGACGTTGCTGACGCGGGACTGAAGTAGACGGGCTGGTCCTCGGCGCGAGAATGGGAATTGCGAA
>NZ_JAQGFI010000022.1:0-54012 GCF_027854095.1 Rhodococcus sp. C-2
ACTTAAAATCCGTCAAGTGTCGGTTCGAGTCCGACTGGGGGCACCATATCGGTGCAGCTCAACGCACGACATGCAAGGCAGGTCGGCCCTCGAATCCTTCGCGGGTACGCAGAGGGTACGCAGGAGATTTACTCGAAGCCTCCGCGGCGGCGTCGAGAGCGGCCGCTACGGTATCGAGATCGTCCGCGAACAGGTGCCCGTAGCGGTCCAGTGTGAGGGTCGCAGTCTTGTGTCCGAGGAGCTGCTGGACGACCTTCACGTTGGCGCCGGCCGCGATCGCCAACGATGCTGCAGTGTGGCGCAACTCGTGAGGGACGAGCCCGTCCAGACCGACCTTCTTGGCGGCGGTGTCGAATACCCATCGGAACTCGCCGAGTGGAAGCCATCCGCCCTTGTGGCTTGGGAAGACGAGATCGTCCGGATCGGATCCCTCAAGCCGATCGCGAAGTTCGTCGACGACAAACTTGGGGATGGGTACCGATCTCGCAGCATGATTCTTCGTCGGGCCCTCAACGAGTCCGACGCCGGTGACGCGCGTGACTGACGTCTGCACACGGATCCGGGATGTTTTCAGGTCGACGTTCTTCTCTCGCAGTGCGATCGCTTCGCCGTATCGCAACCCGCAGTATGCGAGCACGAGAACCATCGTGTGGAATCTGCCGCATTCGGCCGCAAGGCGTCTGATCTGTTCGTGCGACAAGTAACGCTTGTCCGGGTCGGCTTTCCGGGGCAATTCGATGTCCGACGCGGGATTGAAGGCCAGCCGTTTGGCACGAATCGAGTAGCGGAGCACTTGGTCGAGAACTTGGTAGGCTTGGATGGTTCGCGAGGGCGAGAGTGGCTTGGTGCCGTTTTTCGTAACCTTGCCGGACTTGCTGAGCCCGGTCACCCAGATCTGCACATCCTCGTAGGTAATATCCGCTAGGGCCGTATCGCCCCATCGGGGGAGGACCTGTGTATCGAGCAGTGATCGGTATCCGGCGATTGTCGTCGGGGCTTTTGTCGCCTTCGTGGCGTACCACTGCTCGGCGACGACGCTGAATGCGGTTGCTTTGCGTTTCGGGTCTACCCAAGTCCCAGTCGCATGCTCGACGGTGAATTCCTCGACCCAGTCGTTGGCGTCAACCTTGCGGGCAAACCTTTTCGTGTGTTCGTCCCCATGCGCGTCAACGTACCTACCTCGCCATCGCTTCCCCTTGCCATGCAGCTTTGTTTCTACCTTCTCCGTCTCGCCGTTGACTGTGACGGATTTCCACCAAAGATCCTCGACGCCGGCGCGGCGGTTTCGTTTAATGGCCATGGATAGTCCTTTGAGATTTGTCGGATGAGAAACTACCGAGAGCGATGGGCATTTCGCCGTTGCAGTGATTGCCAGGCGTAGATCATTGGCGCGGTAACTCCGAGCTGCACCGCGAGGGTCGGGACATGCGGCCCGTACATTCGTTCAGTCACTTCATAGTCGTACGAATCAATCAGCAGTTTTGCCGCGAATTCGTCAGCCTTACGTTCCTGGCGAATGGCAACTATCGATCCTGGCTTATCGTCATGCTCGTGGCCGTAATGCGCATGCCCGAGCTCATGGCCGAAAGTGTGCGCCTTTTGTCGCGACTGAAGTCGAGTGTTGAGAACAATTCGCCGTTTGGAGTGGATGTACCGACCCCATTGGTGACCGGGTAGGAATCGCTCAACCACGGTAACCCCCATGGATTTTGCAGCGGTGTATAGCTGATCCATGGGTACCTATATGTCGTATTTCGACTCGTCGTCATCCTCGCCTATGTCTTGGCCCGGCTCGTGCGCCACATAAGGGAGATCCAGGTCGTCCACTTCGTCGTCAGTCTCTGACGGTTGTTCTGGCGGGGTCAATTGAAAAACATTGACGTCTTCCATGCCGGCAAGAGGTTCCGTCCCTCCACCACCCATAGGTGTGTCGTACGCCTGGGAGCCGCCTTGCATGCGGCGAAGAACCTCGTCCATGAGTTGTTCGTCTTCTGCATATTGGAGCGCTTCCTCGATCGATACCTCTGCAATATCGCTATCGACCAGCAGTCCGTATGCAATCAGTCCAGGAACGGCAGATTCTCCGTATCCCCGCGCAATCTTCACGATGGTTTCGGGAGTTAGGGCCGACTCCGCAAGCTGACGGTTCAAGGTTGCGGACGGCATGCCAGCCTTTTTGGCAATTTTCCGACCTGAGTCCCCGCCGGTGGTTTTGCGTATCCACTGGTCAATGTCTGTCATGTCTCAAGTATGAGACATCGAGTGTCTCGAAGTCAAGACATAACGAACCATTTCATGGTTGCATGAATAACCAGCTTGTGATTCAGTATGTCCAGAACATTGGACGGCACAAGCAAGGAGTGAGTTATGCAAGAGGTCGAAGCTCGAATGAGGCCTGGACTGCTTGAAAGACTGAAGCGAAATGCCGGTATAAATTCCGACGCGGCTTTCGCCTCACTGATCGGGTCGAGTCGCGCCACCCTGGATGAAGTACGTAGAGGTAGTCGCGCCCCGTCGATGGGATTCGCAATTGGAGTCTGCAAGGCATTCGGCCTTGGCCTCGGCGAAGTTGTCGAATTCGATCGTGACGAGATGAAGGCGTCGGCATGACTGCCGCCATTGCAGTCGTTCCGGACGGCGACGAATTCTGGCAAGCGACTCAGTGCCAAGCGGCTACCGGTGTGCCTAAGGGAACTTGGCTCTACTGGGCGCACATCGGAAAGGGGCCAGCAAGTTTCAAGCTTGGACGCCGCAGGGTCTGGCGAAAGAGCGTAATTCTTGCCTGGATTGCAGAACAGGAAGCCGCGGCTTCATGAAAAAGCCGTCATCTGCGCGAACAGATGACGGCTAACCGAATCCCAAGCAAAGGAATCTGATGACAGAGACTACCGCACAACCGCTTACCCGTGAAGACATCATGGCGGCAGTGATCGACGCACTCAACAACAACACGGTGAAGGTGATGACTTCGGGCAGGCCGAGTCGATTTCGCTTGGTCGCCAAGTCCGAGCAGGCGGCTCGTGACCGCCACCCCGCAGGTAAGGCAAAACCCCTCGCTCACACTGGTGTACGCGCCATCGTGAGCGAGGAACTCGGAATTGCTCGCGAACTACCAGCCGACCACGATCTCAGGATTGCCGCTGGTCGCGCCCTTGAGTGCTATCGGCGTGCTGTTCGATACGAGAACTCGAACCGTTCCCGATGGGGTTCTGAATCCGACAAACGCCCCAGCGCCGCCGCCCTGCAAGATCTCGGAAATGTCCTGCTCGAGTTTCTCGACGGCGTCGACGCCTCCGCTCAGGGTGTAGGTTTCGCCGCCGTAGTAGACCTTGGCCATAGTTCTTCTCCCTCGGTTGATGGTTGTGGTGACCTAACAGTAGGAGAGGCCGGATCCGTCGGGGGCGCCTCGGTGTCCTCGACGGAGAAGGTCGACGATCCTCGGATCTCGGCGCGATATGACCGGGCGCTGAACATGATCGCCATCAGCGTCGACGGCGAGGACGACGTCTACCTCCCGCGCGACGGCGCTTTCAACTTCTCGGACGAGATCGCCCAGGCGCTCGAGGTTCAGGCCAAGCTCGGCGGTGCAGCATGAGCGACTTGAATCTGTTCAACCACGATGAGTCGCCGTTCGACTCGATCCGCCAGGTGCGTCCGGACGACTCCGAGTTCTGGTCGGCTCGCGATCTTATGTCCGTCATGGGCTACGGCGCGTGGCGCGAGTTCAAGGTGCCGATTGATCGCGCAATGAAATCGGCCGCAAACCAGGGGCACGACGTGAGCAGGAATTTTGGGAGATCCACCAAAATGTCTTCCACCAAGCCTGCTGAGAATTTCGAACTTTCACGATTCGCCGCGTACCTCGTCGCGATGAACGGTGACCCGAATAAGTCGGAGGTCGCCGCAGCCCAGGCGTACTTCGCAATCCGGACTCGCGAAGCGGAGACGGCGCCAACCGCGGTCACGGAACTCTCTCGCCTCGACATCCTCAAGTTGGCGATTGCCGCCGAGGAAGAGAAGGCGGAGCTGCAGTCGCAGGTCGCAGCCCTCGAGCCGAAGGCAGCGTACGTCGACATCTTCGTTGCCTGCAGCGATGTGATGACGGTGCGCACGGTCGCCTCGACGCTCGGCGTAGGGGAGACGTGGCTACGTGCCGAGTTGATCGCACGCAATTGGATCTACGCCGAAAAGTCGTCCAGGTTCTCGGAGAGGCACGGCAAAGTCGTACCCCAGACGCGCTACTCCGAATACGCCGACAAGAAGGCATATTTCCAGCGTTGTGAGGCCCACGACGCTCCGCGGTTTCGAGGCGAGGTCATGCACACGCTGAAGATTACTCCCGCTGGTGCGCAAGCGATTGCACGTGCGGTCAGACGCTGGACGAAAGAGGCTGCAGCATGAACGAGTACACCACCCCGAGCGGCGAACGGATCGTTGTCGGCCAGGTCTACCGCGATGCCCGCGATGTCCATGTTCGGACACTTCGCGTCGATGAGATCAGCGTCGACCGCTACGACCACATCCGAGTGACGTGCACGATCATCCGACAGGAAGACGGCAGCAAGGTCACTGAGCCGATGCGGCCCACGACGATGGCTCCCTCGCGCCTGGTGAGCCGCGCGTTTCAATTGCTCGAGGACATCAAGTGACCGCCGTGGTAGCGGTTCAGCGTCAGCGCGCGCTCGCCGCGATCGAGGTCTACGAGGCGGCCCTCGAGGAGTACGAGCTCCCGTCGGCTCCACTGTCGGAGGCTGAACGGATCGTCGCTGCCGACAGGGTAATCGCTGCTGCCGCTGGACTTCGAGTCGCTATGCCGATGTAGCCCAACAACTCCGGTGGCGTCACCACTGTAGGACCGTGCCGGTCCAGATGGCCGGCAACCCGACGCCACCGGCCCAAACTTCCCACACTCCCCATTTCTCCTGCGAAGGACATTTTGTGATGACGCATACCCAAAACACGCCCAAAACGGCACCGGTGCAGCCTGAAACGTGCCCGGATTCGTCGCCGCTCGCAGGGCTCGGCCCCAGCGATCCGCTGGTCACTGCGCAGGCTTTCGACTGGCCCGGCGATTCCGACGTCGACCATGACGACGACCTCGACGCGCTCACCATCGAGAACGGATCGATCCGCTTCGCCGACGAGGTGAAGCCGGTTGTGGTCGACGGCAACACCTGGGCCGAATGGGGACTGGAACCCGCGCCGAAGTCGTCCCGCCGCATCAAGGTTGCCGCGATCGTCAATCTGGCGGTGATCGCGATCCTGCTGGTCGCCGCTATGGCCTCGCTCGGCCCGATCGGTGGTGCAGCATGAGGCGCCCAACCGCGACTCAGCGGGCAGCTCGGATGGCAGAGCGGGTCCTCATCGAAGGCCGACTGGTTCACCCTCGCGCGAATCACGGCACCATGACCGGCTACAACAACTTCGGCTGTCGTTGCCTCGATTGCGCAGCGCGAGAAACCGAGCGGAAGCGACGAGCTCGTGAGCCGCGGTTTGACGGCGAGTGGACCCGTTTGGATTCCATGCGGGTCGACGAGTGGGCTCGATCCCATCCGAACCGCACACCACTGCAGTGTGATCCGCACCTGTACGCGCTGCTACACGACGCCGAGTCGGTGGCGGCATGACCGACCACATTCACAACACCGAATGCACGAAGCTCGGTCACCCCTGCCACGGCCGCGGCGTCCCGTGCAAGAAGTCTCACCCAACGCAACCGGATCTCAACTGCGCCAAGCTCGCCGGCCACGGCCCCAATCACGAGGGCTGGGGCAACGCAATGAAGCGAATCGAATGGACCACGGAGGAAACAGCATGAGCACCACATTTGAAATCACTCGCGGCGATCTCGCGAAGGCTCTCACGATCGGACTCAAGTTCGCCGGCAAGGACTCGACCCTGCCGATGCTGTGCGGGATCGACCTGTCGATCACCAAGCGTCAGTTCGTCGTTGCAGGCACGGACCGATTTCGGTTCGGCCTGCTGCGCCTGGACGTGAAGGATCTCGAAGGCAATGACGGGCGGCTCGGATTCCTCGAGCGCGGCACCGCGACGTTTCTTCTCAAGATGCTGAACGGCGGCCGCTCCCGGTCCAAGCTGGAATCTCTCAAGGTCAAGGTCGAGGGCTCGTCACTCACCATCGCCGGATACCGGCGGAGCGTGACCGTTGATCTGGTCAGCGAGGAGTTCCCCGACGTCACACGCATTCTCACTGAGCAGATGAAGGCTTCAGTAGACGTCGACAACTGGGCCGTCAACACGGACTACTTCGCTGATTTCAAGGGCGCAGCATGGAACCCGGGCGATAGCGCGAGAATACGTGCAACGTCACCGTCGAGGGCCGTTGTCGTCATGGTGGGTGAGCACTTCATCGGGATCATCATGCCCGTTCGATCGATGACTCCATACGAGGAGAAGTCTGCAGAGTGGGCCGAATTCCTCACCCCGACACCCGAACTTGAGCCCGAGAAGCCGAAGCGCGCGCAGCGAAAGAAGACGCCGACTAAGGCTGTGGCGACGGCGCCTGCGAAACGTGCGCCGACGAAACGCGCTGCAGCGAAGAAGGCTCCCTCCAAGCGTGCATCCAAGGCGGCGAAGTGACTGACCCACTGCAGGATCCGGTCAACAGCCCCGACTGGTACGAACAGGAGATCGGCGAACAGGTCGATCACGCGTACGAGAGTCTCGTCGCGGATCGTGTTGAGAAGTTCCCGACGCGTGAACCTGCGACGTTCCCCGCGGTGCCGAGCTTCATTACCTGGGGGTGCGGGACGTGCGGGAAGTGGCGGTCCGCGCCATGCGCACCGAGCTGCGTGTTCGGCGGCCAGGGTGATCCGGCCGACTTCAAACGCGCGCGTGTCGAGACGGAACGTCGCGAGGACGTCCAGGCGGCAATGCGCGGTGAGTGGGAATGAAACTCTCCGAAGCCATCGAGAACGTCGGCAAGCGGGTGATCTACACGCACCCAGCAACTCTGGCGACCGAGCCCGGAATCATCCGCAGCGTTGACATCGCGAACCGCGGACTCGTGAACGTCCAGTACGGAGCCAACATCTGGGCCACCCATCACGACAACCTCACATTTGATCGGAGCAGAAGATGACCTCGCGACTAGTGACGACGAAGGCCGTACCGGGCTCGCCGGAGTGGCTGACGATAATCACTGCGTCCAAGATTCCGTCGATTCTCGGTATCTCGCGGTTCAAGTCGCAGTTCTCGCTGTGGCACGAGATGGCCGGCACCGTGACGCCGGAGCCGATCGGCAAAGCGCAGCAGGACGATTTCGACTACGGCCATGCCGCGGAGCTGGCGGCCGCCGAATACTGGCGATACAAGAATCCCGGATGGAAGCTCTCGCGAGCCGAGGTCCAGTACACCAATGACGCACTGGGATTCCCCAACGCCGCCACGGTCGACGCCCGTGGTTCACGCGGATCGAAGCGCCGCGGTGTGGAGAAGAAAACAGCACGCGACCTCGCCGAGTGGGGCGACGACGGATCCGGGGAAGTGCCCGCGGACTACACCGCGCAGGTGATCTGGCAGCAGATCGTCACCGGCTGGCTCGACCCGTCGGACGTCGTCCTGTGGCCGCAATACGGCAAGCCAAAGATCTACACGATCGCGCACGATCCGGTTGTCGCGGAACTCATCCTCGACCGCGTCAGGGAATGGAATGCCAGCCTGGCCGCAGGAATTCCGCCTGAACTCGACGACTCGATCAGCACGTACGCGACGGTTCGGCGTCTGCATCCCGACATCGATGGAACCGAGGTGCAGATCTCAGCGGAGCAGGCTTTCGACTACCTCGCAGACGATGGCGAACTCAAGGCTTTGACAACTCGCCACCGAGGCCGAAAGACCTTCGTCCTCAACACAATGGGCAACGCCAAGTACGCGATGTGCGGAGACCTCAAAATCGCCGAACGCAGACCAGGCAAGGGCGGCAATATCTCGCTCTACGCCAACACGAAGCTCGATCCCGCTTCGATCCTCAATCCCGAAACAGTGAAGGAACTTTCAGCATGACAAATCAGATCGCGGTACGCGGCAACACGACAGATCTCGTTATCGACCCGACCCAGTCGACGTTTACTGATGTGCAGGTGGCGGCACTTCGGCAGCTCGGTGTCGAGGATGCGCCGAAGGGCGACCTCGACCTGTTCTTCCATCAGGCAAAGCGCACGGGTCTGGATCCTTTTGCAAAGCAGATCTACATGCTCGGTCGCCGCACGAAGATCAAGGTGTGGAACGAGCGGGCGAAGCGTCAGGACGAAGAGTGGGTCATGAAGTACACGATCCAGACGGGGATCGACGGCTACCGCGTGACCGGTCACCGGCTGGCGCGTCTCGCTGGTGACGACATCGCGGTCGAGGGTCCGTTCTGGCGCGGCGCCGACGGCGGATGGGATGACGTCTGGCTGGACCCGAACCGTCCACCGCTGGCAGCGAAGTACATCGTCGTCAAGAACGGCGTGAAGTACTCGTCTGTCGCAATGTACGGCGAGTACGTACAGACGTATTCGAAAGACGGGCAGCAGCATCCGAATTCGATGTGGGCGAAGATGCCGGCCAACCAGCTCGCGAAGTGCGCGGAGGCTGCGGCGTGGAAGAAGGCGTACCCGAACGATTTCTCGGGCATGGTCCTCGAGGACGCTGTGCAGGTGATCGAGGCCGAGTCGACGTCGGTGACGTCGGAACGCGTGCCGGCGCCGAAGGGTGGCACCGCTGGTTTGGCTGCCGCGCTCGGTGTGACGGCCGAACCGGAGCAGCCCGCGATCGAAGTACGCGCGACACCTGACGAGTTGCAAGGGCTGCTCGCGGCTCTGGACAAGCATGGGATCGAGGTGTCGGAGCGGGCGGCATTCTTCGCTGCGCGGCTCGAGAGGCCGCAGGGGCAGGAACTCTCCGGGCTCGAGGATCTGACGAGCGCCGAGGTGGCAACCACGATCCAGTTTCTCGAAACCGGCGAAGAACCGGCCGAGTAAGTCCAACTGCAACAGGCTCGGGCCGTCTCTTCGGCGGCGGCCCGGGCGAGCAAGGTGAGAACTGAACCATGACGGCAGAGCCAGCGATCGAGTTCGAGGACGGGCAGCAGTCGGTCGATCGGTTCGTCTGGGAGGGCATCGTCCGACGTGTCAGCATGCCCTCGGGCGCGAAGTATCTGGCGCTGATGTTGGCGACGTTTTCGGACAGTGACGGGTCGCGAATTTATCCCGGCGTCGACCATTTGGGTCGGGTGCTGGAGGTGTCGAATCGGACGGTGATTCGGAACATGTCGTGGCTTCGGGAGAACGGTTTCGTGACTCGTTCGAAGAAGGGGAATCGGTACCAGAAGTTGGCGGACGAGTACCAATTGACGGTTCCGCCAGACGTTCTCGATCGGCTTGTTTTGGATCCTGATGGCGCAGAGTCTAAGTGACATGGGTGTCACCTAGAGATTGTTTCCACAGGCTGTGGATAGGGGCTCGAAATCCTGTGGATAACTACTGATTTCAGAAAACAGACCGAAAAGTCTAAGTGACATTTGGAACAAGTCTAAGTGACATTTCGAGCAAGTCTAAGTGACACCCATGTCACCCCACCATATTTACCAACCCATAAACACCAACCACATACCAATCCTTCTGGTTGCTCTAGGTGAGTACCTCACTTGTGGATGTGGATGAACGAAGGAAAATCGATGTCGGCATTGGGTACCAAAAAGCGCGACGTGTTCGCGGACGCAAAACGGAACTTCGACCACATGGTCACTGAGCACGCGATGACGATCCTTCGGGACGACGAGCTGTACCGGCACATCCGTTGCCGGCGCCCAGGGACGAGCCTCTGCGGCTGGGATCTGATCACCTGGCCCGGCCACCTCGTCGTCACCGGTGACGTGGAGAGCTTCCACTTCGCTCGCGAGGCGGACATGTTCGGATTCTTCGAAATGTGCGGCAACGAGCACGGCATCAACCCGGACTACTGGGGCGAGAAGATTCAGGGCAGCGCAAAATGGCGAACCCACTCGCCAGAGCGGTTCACCCAGCTCGTCGTCGAACACTTCTGGGAGCGCCGACACAGCTACGAAGGCGACACCGCGGCGCTGTGGCGAGCGATCCGCGAGGACGTCCTGATCCACGCCGAGTACGCGGTGGCCGCACGGGATGCGTTGATGAGCTTCCAGCACTGGGACCGGCAGGCCGGCACATTCGAGTTCTCCGACGCGTGGGAGTGGAGCTTCCTCGACGCCGACTGGCACTACCTGCGATCGCTGCACGCGATCGTCTGGGGCATTCGGAAGTACCGGGCAGCGAAGGCGCAATCGTGAGAACCGTCCTCGGGATCGATCCCGGAGCACGCGCAACGGGGCTCTGCGTCCTCTCAGGCGACCAAATCGTCGCCCACCAGACCATCACCTCAGAAGGCGAGCTATTTCCCGCAGAACGGCGCTACGTCCTTGCGGTCCTCGAAGCTGGCGCTACGCTCCTACAAATCCACGACGTCGACCTCGTCGCCGTCGAAACAATCACACGACCCAGTTGGCACATGAAAGGCCGCGCCGCCGTCGACCCCACCGCACTACTCGCCACCGCCGAAGTGCTCGGCGCAGTCCTCGGAGTCGACTGGCCCGTCAACGTCACCCAGATCCGACCCAACAAGAACGGCTCACAACCACTCGGCACCTACCCCGGAGTGCTCGTCTCATCAGGTGAGCGACGCACGGCGGGGTGGGAAGCCCGAATCGGAGGCGGTCAACTCCGGCACGCACGCAGTGCCTACGACGTCGCACGCCTCGCCAGCCACGAACTCGCCCGCAATTTCACACTCGCACAGGAGAACTCATGAACACCAAGCTGATCATCCAAACGGAGGCTAAATAGAGGAAAGGTGACCGACTCACACTCGCCGAGTTACCGCAGTTTCTCGACGCGACTGCAGAATGGCCGCGCGACACGGCAGTCCAGATCTTGAGCTACGACAGCCAACGTGACGGCTATTCGATCACGATCGGCCCCACCCTCGGTAGTGCGAAACGACCGGCCTCACTATCTAGTTCGCGACGGCGATCCTGGTGAAGGCTGGTTCGTCGACAATGCTGAGTGCCTGACGGAACTGACGCGATGCCTTGTCTAGTTCATGTAATTCATCATTTCTCCGGATGGCAAAATCTGATTGGCAAGTCCATTTTCAGTGCAGAATAGGTTTACCTTAGCTAAAAGTTCATCTCGAATCTCGGTTAGCTTCTCAACCTCGGTTGATGGCAAAAAATGCTGCCCTACCCTTCGCTGGGGGGAGACAATTTGCCGCATCAGCCCAACTTTCACGTCAATTATTTCAAGGATCTCAAGATAAATATCTTCTTTGTAGTCAACTTGAGGTTTTGCGACCAGGGTTCTACCTTTGATGGATCCAATTGTTGCGATTTGCTTAATCTCTCCGAGGGCATGATGCATGTCATCGAAGTTTCCTTCCATGTCGTAGGAGTGGCGTATAGCATCTCGATTCAGAACCGAAAGAACCACTTCGAAACAGTGGCGGTCGCTCATGTTGTAATAGTGTTCCCATGGTATGCTCCGGCTTATACGATCGGCAATTTCTTCCTTGGTTTCGGCGGTTAAGTTATCTAAATCTATAGAATTTTTCAGCGTTGAAATGTGCACCCAATCCAGGGGGTCGCTAAGCTGGCTGACTGATCGGACTCCTATGATATATAAATCATCATATTTCCTTTGCAAATTTTTCTTCTTGAAGGTTGCTAACGTCTTGTTGATTTTCGTTTTGTTGGCTGTCATTGAAACTTGTACTGCTATTCGTTTGCTGTCGTCGTATAGATCGATTGCCGGTGTGTTTGAGTTCGATCCGTTGGGGTTGTGTAAGTTCCAGCCGTATGCTGCATTTAGGAGTTCTTGAGTTAGATGTTCGAGATCGTTGTATATATTTCCTCTTGATTTGTTGCTATAGGCCTTTGCGTGTGACTCGAATAGATCAAGTCGTGAAACAATTTGATCGTTGATTTGGCTGTCGTACATTTGATTGCTCCTACTGATGTCGATTGAGCGGTAAGTGTAGGAGACTACTCGATGGCCGGTGCGAGTAGGTCTCTTTCCTTGGAATACAAAAAATTGGGTGTGGCATCCCTAAGTGGTCGACGAGTCGGGAAGTTTGACGGTGGCAGTGATGTTCAGGTGTTTGGTATTAGTCCGATTCGCTTCCGTTTAAACATGTTGCGCGGCAATGTAATTCGTAAACTATCATGATAGAATATGATCGACGATCAGAAAGGTCTTGCGCATGGGATTGGCTGCGGATTACTTCTACCTACCGAGATTTGATCAGAAGTCTTTACTTGACATTCTGAGGCAAATCCCTTCACTCGCGGAAGATTTAGCGGTCACGACATGTCGGCTGGATCGGATCGGTAAGGGCGACATGAAAATCGCATCGAGTACCGATGTGCAGCCCTTGCCGTTCAATCTCGGCGCAAGCAATGCGATCGACCTGCTGTTCAACGAGCTGGCAGGTTGGGCTAGGCACGTATGCGATTCCCGCGGGATCTCCTACATGCCAACGGGCTTCACGCACGACGTCAACTTCGTCGGCCCGCTCCGTGAATCCGAGAACCGATTGCCGCACGACTACCAGGAATCAGTGGTCGGGTTGGCGCGGTGGCTGCGGCGAAACATCATTTCGCTCGCGATGACCGAAGGCGCCGATACAGCATACGTCGACATCAGCAACGTGATGGATCGATGCTGGGCGACCGTTGATATTCCGGCCGAGAATCCGGTGCCGGTTCACGAGAAGGACGACGTGCTCGAGCGCGTCCGTGCCCGAATGCTGCACCGCGCCGGCATCGTCCAGGTCGCCGAACTGCTGGCGCGGCAGTATCCCGAGTATGCGGGGCTTACTGTGAATCGAGTTAACGCGCTGCGGAAGGGTGGACATATAGCGGCAGACCGCTGCGGCGTTTTGACGCAAGCCGAAGTGTTTCATATGGGCGATGTTCTCGATGCTCACCTGTTGGTGCCGACTCGCGCAAGGAGGGCTGCGTGACCGACAAGGCTTAGTGCGGCTAAATTCCTGGTTGCCGAAACGTTGGTTTTAGGGTTGCATAGCCCGATGGCGCATGAACACTTTCAGTGGCTCAACGAGGTTGGGGAAACAATCACCCGCGAGTACGACCAACTTCAGAACCAGACGAGTGGGACACCTTCGCGGATTCAGCAGACAGGACACCGAGCGGAGGCGAAGTGGGCAGCACTGCTAAGTGCGTGGCTGCCCCCATCCTACGAAGTCGCGACCAGGAAGTATCTCCTTCTTGAGGACGAGGCGGGGCCTGATACATCCAAGGAAACCGACATCGTTGTTTTCCATCCCAGCTATCCAACGCATCTACGAACAAATGCGGCAGTTTTGGTCTCCGGTGTTGTGGCTGCCTTCAGTGTCAAAACCACCCTGGATCGATCGGGTATTGAGGACGCGGTCAGTGAAGCCGCCGCCGTGAAGAATGGGGTGATGTCTCGCGGTTATACCGCTAGGTGCGATGTTGAAGCATCTCCTGTTTATGGACTTCTCGCGCACAGTCACTGCTGGAAGGCGCCGAATTCAGATCCTGAAGCGAACGTCTCCGCAGCACTTGAAGAATTCGATATGGTCTATTCGAAGACGCCTCGTTCGGGCCTCGACTTGGTATGTGTTGCGGACCTCAGCTTGTGGTCACGGCATGCAATGGGTATTACACGTGAGATGGCCTCGGAGATTAACCGGCTATCGGGGCAGAACCTCTGGCGTGAAGGTATCCAGTCTGGATTCATGAAGCTGGACAGATCTGATAGTGCTGAAGGATCTCAAATGGGCGTCGCGCCTGTGGCTGCCTTTGTCAGCTCCTTGTGGACGAAACTGGCTCGCCATAGCCCGGAGTTGACGTCGATTGCGGACGGACTGCGGGTGACGGGCACGGGTGGAACAGCGACAGCGGATATGCGGTGGTGGGCCTTTGACGAAGTGTTCAGTACCGGAACGCTCGATAACCTACGGACGGGCAGGCTGTCGACTGAGACATTTAGTTGGCCCTAAGGCTGAAATGGGTTGCGAGTGTGCGTGACGCTTAACCACACTCCAGGTGTTACGCTCAACGCGTTGGCGCGAGTAGTGGATGAAAGTCCGCCTCGCGCCGTTGTCGTCCAGGGGCGCGTCTGGATCTGTCGATGCACTAGCCGAAACATCACCGGCGGGTGCTCCGGGAATCAACGCCACAATCTTCCGCTCAGGTCAAAGTCGCCGATCTGGTTCTGCTCACGCGCCGGATATGGAATCCAAGCTCGCACCAAGACGGCCCCGCCGTAGTGCATTGCTGCCTGAGCGGGCTCAATCGTCCCCGCTGTTGTGGGGCACACGGTGATCCGGGGAGATCGGCAGCCGTACAACTGAATAGCCCCGGCCTGCAGGCGGGGCCTCAATGGTGGGTAGCTCAATTGGCAGAGCAGCGGGTCAAGTCCCCGATCGCGTGCAGGTTCGAGTCCTGCCCTATCACCAATCGTTTCGACAAATTCATCGGAGACTGAAGTGACTGTCCTGCGAAGCCTGATTGCCGTCGTCTACATCATCAGATACTCACGTTCGTGGATCCGATGATCCTCGGATTGATCGCGGCAATCCGAATTGTGTGGGCACTCATCGAGTTCTGGGTGATCTAGCAGTCCTTCGTTGCGTTCGGCGCCCTACTGCCGAGGCAAAGTTGCCGCTGTCCATTCGTTGCCATTGAACCAGCGAACCTGAGACGGATCCTGCTGGTCGGGGTACCAGCCCGCGAGCATGAATGTCCCCGCGGGGCGGTGGTGGATCGGCGCTGGTTTGACCACGAGTCCGCGGATCGCCAACGCAACCCACGCGAGCACGCCGCCTGTGACAGCAAGCGAGAGCAGCACGAAGATCGGGCCGCTTCCAGCCCAGTACAGGCCTGACGCCATGACGAGCAGGAACAGCAAGACGAGAACTGATGCCACTAAATTGGCGATCTTCAATCCCTTGCCATCATTCACGATTCAGCTCACTTCTCTCGTCGGTGGATACATCGTGCCACTCGCCGACCGCGCCCATGTCTAGATCCCATCCTGCGGAACGGTGGTGTGGTAATGCCAAGGCTCAAACTGATCCGCTGGGCCATCGAAGGTCTAGTGCGGATGTGGAGATCGTGAATGCGAAGTGGTCCGACTTCCCCGCTGAACAACCAAACATCGATCCCGGCCCGTACCTCTGCGCAGGGTGTGGCCATTGGATTCCGTGCAGACTCTGTGAGGAAGGATCAACAATGACAGATGTAGTCGATGGACAGTCCCGGGCCGTGAGCACTTCGGAGTTCCCGGAGAACTTCATTCCCCGACGTGACTCCATCATGGCGCTGCGCCGCATGGAACGGATGCTTCGGATACTCCTGGCCCCCACCAAGGCTGACCCCTACTTCCGTCGGGGCACCCCGCACTACGAGGAGGCCACCCGGGTACTGGGTGCCAGTGCAGGATGGACGCTCGACGTATCGGCTCGTCAGATCAGCAAGCGTTGGCTCAAGGTCGATCGCTTCGTCCTCGACGCCGACGGCGAGGCACAACTCACCGCCGCCAATGACGGAACACTCGTCACCGAGTCCGTCCGTATCCGGATCCCTCGCGACTCGTGGCTCGCGCGCGGCTACTCCCATCGGCGACACCGCAAGGGTCTTCCCGCCGTCGGGTAGCCGATCCCGAGTGCAGGCCGCAGTGCATCAGGGCCACATCGGCACCAGGCTGTCGCGGTCAATCGCCGCGGCGGCCGGCGCTGTACTCATGTCGAACTCGGAAGTGAAAGGCAGGAACGCATGCCAACACTCGAAGACATGATCGTCGACGACCTCACTCATCTCCGACGCGAGCGAAGCCGAGCGAACAAACCGGCAGTCGCCTTACTCACTGCGACTCTCAACGGTCGGCTCGCACTGCTGACCGGTGATGGGCAGGCCCACTGATGGCCTGGGAGCGCGGAGGCCACAGCCGCACCAGCACCGCAGCCCACCGACGCTGGGCCAGGCAGGTCAAAACGCGGGACGGATACCGGTGCAAGAGGTGCGGGTATCAGGGCAGTGCGACGGCCCAACCGCATGACATCGAGGCCAATCACATCGTCAACACCAGGTCCGGGGGCACCGACACGCTCTCCAACGGAGAGGCCCTCTGTTTGCCTTGTCACGCCGCGGAGACTCAACGCGAGGCTCAGGCCGGACGAGCAAAGAACGGCCGCCTCCGACCAGTTGAGCCGCACCCGGGCCGACGCTGACGTGACCTCCGCACCGCCACGCCGGCCCGTCCCGTGACCCCCTGGGGGGATGCCCCTACCCCCACCCCCACGGGCCCACGGTTGGCATAGCAGTCAAAAACATGCGTGCGCCGCTTCTGGATTTTTTGGAGCGAGGAGGAGGTCTGCGATGGTCAAGCCAAAAGCGCCGGCAGGCTTTCGTGCGGCAGGAAAAAAGCTCTGGTCCGGAATTTCCGGTGCGTACGACTTGCGCCCCGACGAGCTTCGGATTCTCGAAGATGCTTGTCGTGAGGCTGATCTGATCGATTCGATGGTTAAGTGGCTCGACGACGACGACATCATGACGATCGGGTCGACCGGGCAGCCGGTGGTCAATCCGCTGGTGTCCGAAGTGCGTCAGCATCGGACTGTGCTGTCGTCGTTGATGCGGCAGTTGAAGTTGCCCGACGACGGCAATGTCGAGAAGGAGGCGGGCGAGCGCTCGGCCTCCGCAAGGACCGCGGCGAACGCCCGGTGGTCCAGGCGTGGCGCGTAGTCGCGCGGCGACTCTGATCAAGTCTGCGGATTCCGAGTTCGCCGAGATCATTGCCTGGTACGAGGAGCAGCTCGACGACGCCACTCCACCAACGGGGTTGTTGTGGGAGCCGGTCAAGATCGGCCCGACGTGGCAATGGGACGAAAACGGCTGGGTGTTGCCCGAGGCCAGTCTCGGATGGCGGGTCCTCGCCTGGGCGGGGAAGTGGCTCAGGGACAAGCGCGGTCAGCCATGGCAGTTCACTCCCGAGCAGACACGTTTCATTCTTTGGTTCTTCGCGGTCGACGAGAACGGCGGATTCCTTTATCACTCGGCAGTCCTGCAGAGGCTGAAGGGTTGGGGCAAGGATCCGGTTGCGGCATGTCTCGCGCTCGCAGCGTGTTTCGCCGAGGTGACGTTCGACCACTGGGACGGCGATCGTCCGATCGGTCGTGAGGAACCGAACGCGTGGGTGCAGATCGTCGCGGTCAATCAGGAGCAGACCAAGAACACGATGAAGCTCCTGCCGTCGTTGGTTCCGGCGGAAACTCGCCAGCATTACGGCATCCAGATCGGCAAGGTCAATCTCTACGGCCTTGGTGACACTCGGCAGATCGAAGCGGTGACCTCGTCGGCGATGGCGATCGAGGGTGGCCGGCCGACGCTGATCATTCGCGGCGAGACACAGAACTGGAATTCATCGAACGGCGGCCACGAGATGGCGGGCGCTATCGAGGGCAACGCCGCGAAGTCCGAAGACGGCACGGCTCGGATGCTGGACATCTGCAACGCCTTTCGTCCCAATGAGGGTTCGGTGGGGCAGGTCGTTCGCGAAGCGTGGGAAGCAACTCAGGGCGAGGAATCGGAGTTTCAGGACTTCGGTCTGCTGTACGACTCGCTGGAAGCGCCACCGAAAGCGCCACTCAGCGCCGAAGCGGCACCCGATGTGGTGCGCGCAATCGCGGGCGATTCGACCTGGCTCGACACCAAGCCGCGTGGTCGCATCGTCAAGTCGATCCTGAACTCTGCGAATCCCCCGAGCGAGTCACGGCGCAAGTGGTACAACCAGATCACGGCCGCCGAGGACGCTTGGGTCGTTCCTCAGGACTGGGACGCCAACGCTGATCCTCGCGTGCTCGAGCGCGGCGATCGCATCGTGATGTTCTTCGACGGATCGAAGTCCGATGACGCGACCGCCCTGGTCGGGTGCCGAATGTCGGACGGATACATATTCCGGATCGGAATCTGGCAGCGCGGCCCGAAGGATAAGGACTGGATCGTCAATCGGGACGCGGTCGACGTCCGGGTTCACGAGACGTTCGCGAAGTACTCGGTCGTCGGCTTCTGGGCCGACCTTTCCGACGCCCGCGACGACGAAACAGGTGAACGCTACTGGGAGCCGTACGCCGATGCCTGGGCTCAGAAGTATGCCCAGAAGCTACGCCTTCTCCCAGCAGTGAAGTCGGGAGACTCTGCGCACCTGATCAATTGGGACATGCGCTCACCGGCCCACATGAAGGTCTTCATCGAGCACGCCGAGCGATTCACCTCGGATGTGAAGAACGGCGCAACGGAGGGGAGTACGGGCGTGATCCCTCATGACGGAGACAAAATCTTGCAACAGCATGTGAAGAACGCGCGCCGGCGCCCCGCTCGTGGAATCGGCGTCGGTCTCGGCAAAGAGCATCGCGAGTCGAAGAAAAAGATCGACGGCGCGGTCTGCGCGGTTGGCGCTCGAATGATGTGGCGCATTGCCATCCGCAGTGGAATCAAGGCGACATCGCGTTCGCGGAAGGCGGTCACCCTGTGATGAAAGGGATTTCGCAGCTGTTCGGCGGGCGTGGCATCCCGGCTCTGTTTCTCCGGACGCTCGCCCTCGACGACGACGAGGAACGCCTCGTCGGACAGATGCGCGCGCAGATCCGGAAGTTCGCGGCGAAGAACGCCATCAAGAATGACTTCTACGAGGGTAAGCAGAAGACGCGACAGCTCGACATTGCGGTGCCTCCGGGCTTGCAGGATCTCGCTGTGTCGATGGGATGGCCGGGTACAGCAGTCGATGTCCTCGAGGAGCGGCTCGACTTTCTGGGATGGACGTCGGTGCAGGACCTCATGGGGCTTGATGACGTGTTCCGCGAGAACAGCCTCGGCGTAGAAGCCGGGCGAGGGCATTTGGATGCACTGATCACCGGAACCGACTTTGTGACTGTCGGCCGCGGCGACACCAACTACGGCGAACCTGACGTTCTGGTCACCGTGGAGTCCGCGTCGTCTGCGACGACGTTGCGGAACTATCGAGCGCGTCGGTCGGAGGCCGGATTGTCCCAGACGCGCAATGAATTCGGCGCGGTGGAGATGGAGACGCTCTATCTGCCGAACTCGACCATCGGGTTTGCCCGCAATGAGCGAACGAAGAAGCTCGAGGTCATCTCTCGAGACGATCACAATGCCGGGCGAGTGTTCATGGCGCGCTTGGTCAATAGGGATCGAGCGTCGGATCTTGATGGGCGATCGGAGATTACTCGCCCAGTGATGTATTACACCGACGCAGCAATTCGAACAATGCTCGGAATGGAGATCAATCGCGAGTTCTACACTGCTCCTTCGCGATATGCGCTCGGCGCGGACCCGGAGCAGTTCGGTGTCAATGAGGATTCGACCGAGTCGGAGAAACGGCAGGCTGGCTGGAAGGCGGCCATGGGCCGGTTCAACGTCATACCGCGAACCGAAGACGGGCTTGCGCCGACGGTGGGGGAGTTTCACCCAGCGCCACCGACACCGTACATCGATCAGGTCAAGATGTACTCCCAGCTACTGTCCGCCGAGACCGGCATTCCGTCGACCTACCTCGGTTTCTTCACGGACAATCCCGCGTCTGCCGACTCGATCCGACAGGCAGAGTATCGACTGGTCAAGCGCGCAGAGCGTCGGCAAGGAACATTTGGCCAAGGGTGGCGCGAGATTGCGTACCTGTCACTGCTCGCTCGTGACGGCAAGGTGGATGCAGATGCGTTCCGCAAGATCGGCGTTCGATGGCGTGACGCTTCGACTCCGACTCGTGCCGCAACTGCTGATGCCGGACAGAAGTTGGTGGGAGTGAAGATCCTGCGTCCGGACTCGCCCGTGACGTACGACTATATGGGTTTCTCGGAACAAGATCAGATGCGCTTGGCCGAGGAGAATCGATTGGCGATGGCAGCTGAACTTCCCGACCTGCTGCGCAAGGCAGCTGGCCAAGTTTCAAACCCTCAGGTGATCGAGTTGTCGAGTAGGCGCAATGCCAACGAGCCTGCTTGAGCGGAAGGAGATTCTGGGCCACCTGGACCGGCTAGCGATCAATGAGATCGTCAATGTTTGGGACACGGCGCAGGGTCTCCCTTCCGCAGAGTTTCGATCGGTGATGGTGAATTCGCTGCCCGCGGTGACGGATCCGTATGCCGCTGCTGCGTCG
Organism: Rhodococcus sp. C-2; assembly: GCF_027854095.1. Taxonomy (NCBI): domain Bacteria; kingdom Bacillati; phylum Actinomycetota; class Actinomycetes; order Mycobacteriales; family Nocardiaceae; genus Rhodococcus; species Rhodococcus sp. C-2. The sequence goes on from NZ_JAQGFI010000022.1 coordinate 20,235, forward strand.
AATCTGGGCGCTGCTTGGTATGACGAGTCTGCGCCGAACTTGCCGTATCGCGCGAAGCCGTCGCCACTTCCCGCGTCTGAGGGGTTGCTGTCTTCGGCTGATTGGGCAATGGGTGCTCGCGGCGCGGATGCGCTTGCCCGGTTGGCTGAGGTTGCCCAGAAAGCGATCTGGAGCGGCAATCGGCAGACGATCTTCGATAATGCGAAGGCAGAGCCTGGCGCGCGCTATGAGCGGGTCGCCGAAGGGAAGTGTTGCGCGTTCTGCGCGATGCTCTGTACCCGCGGCGCTGTGTATCTCGAGTCGACCGTCGGGTTTCGCGCTCACGGAAACTGTCGCTGCGGCGCGCAAGAGGTGCGGCCAGGCAAGTCCTTCGCTCGGCCAGCCCATTATCAGCGCTTCGACGAGGCGTATGCCCAAGCGTCGCGAAATGCCACTGGCACGGACGCAGTTCTCGCCGAGATGCGGATCATTCTCGGTTCTTCCTAATTCCTTCGGTGCCGCGTGGTGCCGACCTATCCCGCACGGGAGCAAAAAATGAGTAATGAACGATCGGAATTCACGACGGCTGACGCATTGTCGCGGTATGCAGGCGAGCTGAAGGAGGGGGGATTCTCGCAGCCGGTGATCGACCAGCTCGTGGTTCACGCGTCCGAGCATCTCGTCCTGGGCCGCGCACGACGTGACGAGTGCGGCCAGGAATCCGGCGCGCTGCGAGTGAAGGTGATCGTGAATGCATAATCCGAGAAAGTCGCTGCTTGTCGTTGCCCCTGCGGCAGTGGATCCTTTCGGCCAGTTCGGGAATCGCGCCGCTCGGCGTCATCCCCGACGGGATCCGAATGGGCACCCGAACGGCAACCAGAATCCGAATCCGAATCCGAAGCCGGAACCTGAGCCGAACCCGAACCCCGAGCCCAATCCCGACGCGGCCGACTGGGCAAAGGTGTTCGAGGGCATGACGCCGGCGGAGGTGAAGGCGCAGTTCGATCAGGCGAAGGACAATCGCGACGCCGCGGAGAAGTGGAATCAGATTCAGAAGGCCTTCACCGGTGAAGGCGGCGACACGCCACCAGATCCCGCCCAGCTCGCCACCGACCTTTCTGTCGCGCGGGCAGGCGAGCGCGAAGCGAAGGTCGAGAACGCGATTCTGCTGCTCGCCCCTACCGAGGGGGCGAATCCCAACTCGCTGGTCGACTCCCGATCGTTCATGACCAGGATCGCCTCACTCAATCTCGACCCCACGGCCACCGACTTCAACGAGAAGGTGACCGCAGAGATCAAGGCGGTTGCGGCGGCACATCCGCTCGCGGGCATTCCCCGTGGCCCGCTGCCCAACCCGCAGCAAGGCAACCCTGGCCACCAGAAGACGGAATCGACCGTCTCGGCGGGGCGCGCGCGTTACAAGGAACGAAATCCCAAGTAGACCAACACATTCATAAGGAGGGATCCAGATGGATCTCAACATCAGGACCGAACGCTTCGGCCAGGATGACCAGTCCTGGCTGGCATCGGCACACGGCACCGACACGGCACGACCGGTCAACATCGACGTGTCGACGTTCACGGCCGGCACGCACTACCCCGAGGGTTACCTCAAGTCCGGGTTTCCGCTCAAGAAGGTCGGCAACCGATACGGGCTGCGGACCAACGCCGACACCGAACCGATCGAGGGGCATCTCTTCACCGCGGTGAAGGTTCCCCCGGGCGCGACCGTCGTGGTCGGTGCCCTCTTCTGGCATGGCGCCGTCCTGGCGGCGAAGCTGCCGTCTTCCGTCGACGCCGACGGTCAGGCAACTGCCCGCGACATCCGATACTTCTGAGGAGCCTGACTCATGGCACTGGTAATCAACAGCGACTTCATCACCCCGGCCGAACTCACGGGTTACATCCGCGAGGCGTTGGCCGATCAGGCGGTCAATGATCTGTCGCTGATCGACAATCTGCTTCCCGACACTCTCATCCCCGATGTGGACTTCCGGGCGAACATCACGCAGCACGGCCTGAAGCGGGCTGCGAAGTTCCGTAGCTGGGACACCGAGGCTCCACAGTCGCCCCGCAAGGGACTGACTCGCATTTCCGGTGAGCTGCCTCCACTTTCGGAGAAGAAGCGACTCGGAGAGTACGACCGTCTGCGGCTGCGAAGGGCGAACTCGGCAATCCTGGACCTGATCCTCAAGGACGCCGTGGAGCTCGCGGACGCGATCCGCACCCGTCTGATCATCGCGAAGGCGCAGGCGCTCGTGACCGGCAAGGTCAGCCTTGCTCAGGACGGCCTGGAGATCGAGGCCGACTTCGACCGCAAGCCGGGGCATTCCATTACCGCAGCGACCTTGTGGTCCGGTGCTGCTGATCCGATCCTCGATCAGGAGTCCTGGTTCTCGGTCTTCCGAGTGTCGAACTCGGGCAATCCGGGCCGCGCGATCACTTCGCAGCGGGTCATCTCGACACTGATGCGGAATGAGGCGATTCGCAACGCAGTATCGCCTCCGGGCGCTGCTGTGCCGTCCATCGTCACGCTCGAGGCGGTGCAGGCCCTGTTCACTTCGTTCGGGCATCCGCGTTTCGAGATCTTCGACGCGCAGGTCGAGGATTACAACGGTGACGCCACGCGCCTCATTCCGGACGACTCGATCCTCTACGTCGGCGGATCGAGCATGACGTCGACGAAGCTGGGCGAAACCCTCTGGGGTATCACGGCCGAGGCGATCGAACCTGACTACTCGATCGACGAGGACGAGGCTCCCGGCATCGTCGTCGGTTCGTACATCGACCAGGATCCGATCGCACGTTGGACGAAGGCTTCGGGAATCGGTCTGCCGATCCTGGGCAACTCCAATGCGACCATGATCGCCAAGGTTCTCTGATGGCGCGCCTGATCAGCTCTGTGCATGTCGCGGACGAGTCGGGCGTCAGTCATGTGTTCGGGCCAAGTGATGCGGTTCCGTCCTGGGCTGCTGCGAGGATTACCAATCCCGCGGCCTGGGACGGCCCGCCACCCGAGCCTGAATTCACGGAACCCGTCGTGGTCGAAACCGAGGCGGCAACCGAGACTGTGGCGGAAGTGGTCGCGCCCGAGAGCGCGCCGGAATCCGAAAGTGTGCCGGCCACCGAAGAGGAGTCGACGCCCGACCTCGTAGGGGAATCCGTGTCCGAGCCGGAAACGGTGGAGACCGAAACCGAGCCCGAGCCGGAAACGGTAGAGCCCGAGCCCGTCCCTGAAACACCGGCGCCCAAGCGTCGCGGTCGCCCCGCCAAGGTTGCGACCAACAACTGAAAACCAGGAGGTGCCGATCCGATGGCATGGACAATTCCGAAGGATGTTCGCGACCGTTGGATCGGCCCTCCGACCGAGGTGACCGACGAGCAGATAGCGGTCAAGATCGCCGACGCGGAGGATGACATTCTTCGCGCAGATCCGAATATCGAGGACCGCATCACCGCCAACAAGCTGCCACTGATCCGAGTAAAGAAGCTCGTTGCCCGGATGCTGATCCGGCACCTTCAGAACCCGGAAGGTGTGCGCAGTGTCCAGCAGGGCGCCGGCCCGTTTCAGACGTCGACCACGTACGGCGGCGACGAGCCCGGCGCGCTCACGCTGACTGACGACGATCGTGAAGAACTCGGTATCCCGAAGCGGAAGACACGCGCTTTCTCCGTGGACATGACACCTCCGGATGCGTATCGATCGAGAACGCCCGACACGGAGTGGTTCCCGTGAAGCCGTTTCCTCGAGCTCACACGATCGGGATCCGTCGGTTCCAACAGTCCGAGGAACTCGACGCCGGCCGTAACCGGAAGAAGTCATGGTCCGAACCGGAACCGACTCTCGTGTACGGCTACGGCTCACGTTCGGACTACGGCATGTCGGAGCCGAACCAGCCGAACCGAGACATGGTCATAGAAGGCCTCGTGGTGCTCGCACCGCCGGAGGTGACGATCAGTGCTCTCGATCGCGTCGTGATTCCCGGCTACGACCACGACTTCGAAGTCGACGGCGAGGACTCCGATTGGACCAAAGGCCCGTTCGGATTCGCACCCGGCCGCTCAATCGCACTGAAGAAGGTGGAGAACTGATGACGATGGAATCCAAATGCGAAGTGACTCACGTCCGGACGTCGGGTCCGCTGGACGAGATTCGGATTACTTTCCCGGACGCAACGCGTGTGGCTGCGGGCAGAGTTTCCTTTCGCACCACGCTCAGGACTCGAAGGCTTGATCCGCACACTCCAGCCTTAGCCGTTACGACGGCGGAGTCGGTAACCGCGGTCTGCGAGTGTGGACAAGAGATCCCGCTTGCTGACGACAATCGCGGCGACTGCCTGGTCGAGTACGTCGATGAGAGTGGATCGACATTTGTCGGTTTGGCTGACTTTCCGTCGCCGCCGTGCTCTCACTGGTCGACACAAATCGAGAAGGTGGTCCGCAATGTCGAAAGCTGACATCGTCTGGAATCCGCACGCGCTCGAGCAGCTCCGTCGCGGCGCGGAAGTCATGGGTCATCTGCATCGAACGATGGAGAAAGTCCATGCCGCGGTCGGCGGCGATGCTGCCGGGTACACGCTCTCGTCCGTGCAGGGGCAGAAGCGGCCGCAGGGTCGCGGATTCGTGTCGGTTGCGGCAACCACCGCGCAGGCGAAGCGATCGGAAGCCAAGCACAACAACCTCATCCGCGCCGCGGGAGCGTCCAGTGGTTGAGGTCATCGAGTTCGACCCTGTCGAAGAAATCGTCACGAACTATCTCTACGACAAGCTCGGCGACAACACCGACGTTTCGACCCGGGTCCCGGTGCCCCGGCCGAACAGGTTCGTCACGGCGCGAGCTGCAGGCGGTGGAGATCGCAACATCATCCTCTCCTCGAGGATGGTCATCTTCCAATGCTGGGACAACAACGAAGGCCGCGCGCGCAAGCTTGCCGAGCGATCGTTCTCGATCCTCAAAGCGGCGCAGCGTGATTCGACCGAACCGAGAATCCGTCAGGTCACCACGATCGGTGTCCCGCAGTCGTTTCCGGATCCGGAATCGTCGATGCCGCGCTATCAGTTCACCCTGCAGCTCGACATCAGGGGACATATCACTCCGTAGGCCGTTTCCCGCCATTGTGCGGCACGGCCAACTCTGCCTGAAAGGGGCATCCCATGGCATCTTCTGCCGGCAACATCCTTACCTCCGAACCGCTCGCCAACGGCGTCGTGTTCCGTTCTCCGCTTGGCACTCCGGCGCCCGGTCCGGCTGGCTCTGCACTTCCGCCCGCCTGGCTCGATCACGGCTATGTCGGAGAGGACGGCATGACGGAGTCGGAGACCCGAGACAAGACCGAGAAGAACGCCTTCGGCGGCGCGGTCGTCAAGGTTCTCCAGACCAAGTACGGCCTGGTGTTCAAGTTCAAGTTCATGGAGTCCAAGAACGCGACCGTGCTCAAGACCGTTTTCGGTGAGAGCAACGTCGTGGTCTCCGGCAACGTGATCACGGTCAACAAGAACAAGAAGACGCTGCCACACTCCTCGTGGGTCCTCGACACCGTCGACGAAGACACGAACGTGCGCAACTACATTCCCGACGGCCAGCCGAGTTTGACCGGCGACCGCGTGTACGTGCACACCGACACCATCTCTTACGAAGTGGAAATCACCTCGTTCGAGAAGGACGGCAACAACGCGGTCATGACCATCAGCTCCGCCGATGGTTCTGTGACGAAGCTGTTCACGCTGCCCAGCGGATCCACTGCAGGCACGTGGAACGTGTACGTGGACGGCGAGACCACGGACGGCATCGCTTTCAATCCGACGGCCGCAGCAGTGAGGACCGCACTCGAGGCTCTCCCGACCGTCGGCGCCGGCAATGTTGATGTGACCGGCTCCACCGGGGGCCCGTTCACGGTCGTATTCAAGAACGGCGCAGGTCTTGTGACCGCATCGGGATCCGGTCTCACCCCTCCCGGTGCTGTGACCGTCGCCGCGGTCTGACCGCATTCTCCCGCCCCGTGAGGTGTCAACACCATTGGACCGGGCCTGCCCTTCACGGGGCGGGACACCAACAGGCCCGTCCGTCAAACGCTTTCACGTAATCGACGTTGAGCAAATCCGTTCTCGAAAGGCTTGGTCCAACCATGGCTATCTTCCGTGTCACTCCTGCCCACGATCCTTCGATTCAGATCGAGTTCGAGATCCCGATCAAGGGCCGTCAGAATCCGCTTTTCTTCACGGTTCCGAAGATTCAGTACTTCCCGGTCGAAAAGTCCAAGGAGTTCCACGACTGGCTCTCGGGCAAGAACGAGCCGCAGCCGGAAAATGGAGAGCCGTTGGAGCCGGTCCGGCGGTCCGGCCGAGACATCGTCCTGAAGATGCTCAGCCTCCATGTGAGCGCCAAGGATTACGCGATCCTCGAGAAGCTCACCGACGGTGAGCTCGGCCAGATCGACACTCACTGGGAGAACGAGTCGAAGACGCCAGTGGGGGAATCCTCAGCCTCCTCGGATACCTAGAGGACGAGGAGGAGGTCGCCGAGGCGATCCAAGCTGATCTGCTCCCAATGGGTAGATCGCTGGATTTCCTCGGCACCGCGAATCTTTCATGGTGGGACCTCAAGTGCTACCTCAAGTACCCCCCACCAAACGGCGCGTATATGCGCCGCAAGAATCCTGATCTTCACTGGGATCTGCACGCACACTTGCTCGCTGGCATCTTCGACGGAATCCAGGGCGGCAACTGGCAGCGCGGCGGCAACTCGAAGGCCAAGCGCCCCGAGCCGATGCCACGCCCGGGCGTTACACCGCCCGAGGAGAGCAAGCCGAAAACGGTGCTACCAGTCTCTGAGCTTCGCAAGAGGCTCAAAGCAGACAACCGGGAACAGGTTCCGCTCGCAATTGCCGACCGACCCGAGATCCTCGACGCCGAATCCAGCGAAACCTTCGACGACGAACTCAAACCAGGGACTCCGAAGCTCACCACGCAGCAAGTGTTGGCAGTGCGCGCGCTCGCCACGAGTGGATGCACCTACGCCGATCTTGCTGCCCTCTTCCACGTTTCACGGTCGGCGATCGGCCGCATTGTGACACGCAAAACGTGGAAGCACCTCGATGACAACTGAATAACTGGAGGTGGCCCATGGCCGGTGGCATTGAACTCGCGACCATGTACGTCCCGATTGCCGCGCGCACCGATGGCATTCCGGCCGCAGTGTCGAAGTCTTTGTCCAAGGTTGTCCAGCAGGGCGAAAAGGCCGGCGACAGCATGGGCTCGAAGATGTCGGCAGCCATGGGGAAGACCCTCATGGCGGGGGCCGCGGCTACGGGCGCCGCGGTATCGACGGCAATTGGTACGGCGCTGTACAAGGGCTTCGGCCGCCTCACTGCGATCGATAACGCCGAGGGCAAGCTCGAAGGGCTTGGGCATACGACCCTCAGTACCGCGAAGATCATGGATTCCGCCCTCGCTTCGGTGAAGGGCACATCCTTCGGTCTCGGTGAAGCTGCAACGATTTCAGCGTCGGCCGTCGCCGCCGGAATCAAGCCCGGCCAGGACCTGACGCGCTACCTGTCGCTGACTGCAGACGCGGCAACGATCGCCGGAACATCCATCGAAGAGATGGGCGCGGTGATCAACAAGGTTCAAACCAAGGGCAAGGCCTACACCCTTGATCTGAACCAGCTCGCAATCCGCGGGCTGCCGATTTACCAGTGGCTCGCCACCGAAATGGGCGTCACGCAAGAGGCGCTCTCGGACATGGTCGCCGAAGGCAAGGTCGACTCCGCAACATATTTGGCGGCGATCGAGAAGAACATCGGCGGCGCCGCCACCGCTGGCAATACCGTGTCGGCTGCGTGGGCGAACACGATGGCGGCGATGGGCCGCGTGGGCGCGGCAGCGCTTAAGCCGACGTTCAGCCGCTCGGCGAACTGGCTCAAGGATGTCACGTCCGGAATCGACGTTGCCACGCCGCTCGTCTCGAAATTTGCTGACACGCTTGATCATCGCGTGTTCAACCAAGGACTGCCGAAGCTGCAGAAGTTCGGCGAGGAGGGCAAGAAGGCATTCGCGACGTTCCAGTCGGAGAACGGTGCGAAGATCGGCTCGGAGTGGGACCGCTTCACGGGCGTGTTTGATTCACTCGGCGACACAGCCGTGAAGGCCTGGCCCGCGGTGAAGGGCATCGTCGGATCGCTCGCCGAAGCATCAGGCGCGCTCGGGGTTTCGTCGTGGACGTTGCTCCTCTCGACTCTCGAGCTCACAGCGCAGCTCGCGGACGGGGTGCTCGTTCCTGCCCTGAGCACCCTGTCGAGCCTGATGGAGAACAACCAGGGTGTAGTCACCGCACTGGCTGCAGCGTTCTTCCTGTTCAAAACCGTGCCCGCGATCATGGCACGTATCGCTCCGTCGATGGCATCCCTGACGGCGCAGGCCGCCGCCGGAACGCAACCGCTGAGCGCATATCAGCGGATGTGGCAGAGGACAGGAAATTCCGTTGACGGTGTCCGTGGTGCGTTTTCCCGCTTCAACGCCGATGTGCGCACCAATGCCGCAACATATGGCGCTGCGAGCGGTTCGATGAGCCGTTTCAGCGGCACGATGCTCACGCTCAGTGACCGGGCGTCGAGTTTCGTAGCCCGCATGACTGCATCCAACACAGTCTTGGGAAAGATGGGTGCGGCGTATACCAACGCAATGCCGGGGCTTCGGGCGTACGCGGCGCAGGAGAAGGCCACGGCCGCAGCGATGCAGGCATCCGCCCTGCAGGCGAAGGGTTATGCGTCGGTTCACCTGTTGGCCGGTCAGGCAGTTCATGGGACGACGTCGTTCATCTCGAGGATGGGCGCTGCTGCGGGCGGCGTCGGCGCTGCTGGTCTCTCGGCAATGAGTTCTGCTGCAAGCGGCTTGAGTCGCGGAATGAGCGCGGTGTCCGGCGCCCTGGGTGGTCCGGTCGGCATCGCGCTCATCAGTGGCATGGTCGCGTACTCGGGAATCAATGGCGAGATTCAGAAGTCGAAGCGATTCCACGAAGCGCTGACGGTCGCCACACAAGGCACCGCCGAATCTCAGTTCGAGTTGGCCAAGGCGCTGCAGGCGTCCGGTGGTGCCATGTCGGAACAGGCCACAGAGGCCCTGACGAGCCGAATCGAGGAGGCACGCACAGCACAGAAGACGCTGATCGCCAACGGTCCAGGAATCTGGGCCCAGGCCGGCGGCGCATGGCAGAACGCCGGCAATGCGCTCTTCGGTACCGGCGATTCGTTCAACCAGCGCATGAAGCAGGATCTTGCGGTTCGAGATTCTGCTGAAATGGTTGAGGCGACACTCAGCGGCCTGGGTGTCACCAACAAGGAACTTGCCGGCGCAATTTCTGGGACGAACGGCGAGTTTGGTTACCTGACATCGCAGTTGGACCGATCAACCGAAGCTGGAATGGAAACATTCATCTGGCTCGACGGTCAGAGGCGACGGTTCCAGAACACGCGTGCTGCCGTTGCGGAACTCACGCCAGGCTATCTGGAGATGTCCGATCTCCTGAAGACGATCGGCGACGAAGCGGCCACTGCCACCGAGAAGAGCGATGCAATGTATCGCTCATTGCAGCTGATTGCGGGCATCAACCCCGATGAAAAGCAGGCCACGAACGACAACAACAAGCTCACTCGTGAACTGTTGCAAGCGGCGCCGATTGACCAGACGAAGGGTGCAAGCTCCGAGCTGCTGGATAACGGGCGTATTTCGACACTGACCGAAAACGGTCAAGATCTCGAAGATACCAGCGTCAAGATCATCCAGAACGCAGTCCAGATGGCAAACGCCGGCAAGGACATCAACGAGATCTTCTCGAGCGTTCAGCAGCAGGTCGAAGGCACCAGTAAGTCGTTCGGGATCGAAATCGGCGACATGCGAAATGCGCTGGAGTATCTCGGCTATAACGAGCGTGCCATCCAGATTCAGGTTGGTCTCCAGGGCGCCGACGATGTGACCAAGGGTCTTGCTGAGGTCTGGTCTCAGATGATGCAGATCGAGCCAGGTAAGCCGAAGGTTCTGACGGTCGAGAAGGATTTCGACCCGAGCATCCTGGCGGAACTGCGTCGCATGGGCGCCGACGTTACGGATTTGCCTAGCGGCCAGATCCGGATCGACATGGACGACAACGAATTTCAGATGAAGTTGAGCACGGCCATGGACAACATGATCGCATTCGACAATCTGAAGGCGATGGCCGGGATCGATCTCGACCTCAAGCAGTTCGATTTCAATGCGGGCAGCGCCGACGCCTTCATGAAGTACCTCGACGAGCTCGAGGTAAAGCCGGGCGCCGATCTTGATATCGAGAAGCTCAAGGATCAGAAGAACATTGGTTTGCAGGAACTGTTCGACCTGTCGAGCAAGGTTGCGGACCCGAAGGCGTTCATTGCGGGGATTGAGAAGTTCCTGATCGACGGCGGGGCCGCGAAGGCAGCCTTGGACGCACTGAAGGACAAGACGGTCACCGTCCAGTTCAACCAGCTCTACACCGTTGCGCAGCAGAGTGGCGGTTGGTCGAACGACGCGATCAATGAGTTGTATCGCCAACAGGGGCTGCCTCAGGTCGCTGGCAGATACTACGGTGGGCGGCTTCCTCGAAATGCCGACGGCGCACGACTTCCCACGTCAGGGCCGGGCACCGATCGTGTTGACGGCTTCCTCGGAATGGGCCGCGATGGCGTACCGACAACCTGGGTCGACAAGGGCGAGTGGATCGTCAACGGCCGCTCGTCGGAAAAGTGGGATTGGCTGCTGGGGATGATCAACCGCGATGACTCGCGGTTGAAGAATCTTCCACGCTTCGCCGAGGGTGGCCGCAACGGTATCGAGGCGGGACTCGCGGCCGGCCGATCCGTCGAGGGCAACAAGTACCTGTGGGGCGGTACAGGGCCGACGCAATTCGACTGCTCGGGATTTGTCGGCTGGTTACAGCAGATCGTCATGGGCATCACCGGATCGGTGAAGCGTCTGTACACCACGTACGACTTCTTCAACGGTAGTGGCGGTGTCGCGGGTCTGCAGGCAGGTTTGGGTCCTGCGGGCACGCAGTTCCAGGTCGGTATCTCGAAAGAGCACATGGCGGCGACCATCGCCGGCATGTCTGCGGAATCGGGCGGCGCTCAAGGTACATCGGGCATCGGCGGCAACCGTGCGAACGCTCAGTCGTCGCAGTTCCCGGTGAAGTTCCACCTGCCGAACGAACTCATCGACGGATGGGACAGCAAGTCGGGCGCGTATCTGCGTGGCGAGAAACCAGTGGAGTGGACCGAGAAGGACGCTCTTGCACTCGAATCGGCCCGTGTGGCTGTGATTCAGGCGCAGGAGGCTCGGGACAAGATCAACGCCAACGACAAGAAGTCTCAGGCTGATCGTGACCAAGCGGAGCTGAAGGTTCAGCAGGCCGAGCTCAAGGTCCGCGAGCTGGAGCAGAAACGTGACGGCAAGAGTTCGATATCGAACGATCCGGCTCCTGTTCTGACTGGCGAGATGGACGAGGATGCGATTTCGGTGCGCAATGCCGAGATTGCTCTTCTGGATGCGCAGTTGGCTCGGGACGAGGTGTACAACGATCCCGAGTCGACCTCGCTCGAGAAGGAGAAGGCCGATATCTCGGTCTACTCGGCTCAGAACTCGCTCGCCGCGACTCGGAAGAAGGTCGAGGAGGACAAGGACAAGGACGCGAACGGCGATTTCTCGCTGAAGGATCGGCTCAAGAAATACGGGTCCGACCTGGTGGGGATCGCAGTCGATTCAGCGCTCGAGATATTCGGCGTCAATTCTCGTTGGCTGGATATCCCGCTTCCGGAGTTCAAGAAGCCGAAGCCGGGATCCACCTTGCCGGAGTCCTCGGCTGCGGAGGCGATGCGAGATCCGTTGGGTGACTTCGTGTCGCGTTCGTTCCCTCAGAGTGAGATCGACGGTCAGCTGCCGGTCACGATCGGTGCGGGGAATTGGGTTGAGGATTGGCTCAAGACGTTGCCGATCAAGCTCTACGACCAGGGCGGAATGATCCCGCACGGCGGGTTGGCGTTGAACAAGTCCGGTGCTCCGGAGCCGGTGTTCACGGCGCCCGAGTTCGCGAATATCGCCAAGATTGCGAACTTGGACACGCTCGCCATCAATCCGAATGCCGGTGGTGGAAACGACTACTCGGTCAACATCAACAACCCGACATTCTCTGACGGCATGGCAGCGGTGCACAGCGCACAGCGTGCTCAGGGTCGCCAGATGATGCGGCATGCAGGAAGGCCATTCGGATGATCGATAGGGCTGGGAGGTCGCCATGGCATCGATGACGATCAACATTCACGGCACGGACGGGAGCTTCTGGCCTGTTCACGGCGAGGATGCCGGTACCGAAGGTGTGGACTTGGGAGTCGATCAGGTCAAGGGGCTGTTCGACTCCCCGGTCCGCACGTCGTGGGTGGCGGCGAACGCCGAGTCGGGCGGAACGATGAAGGGGATGTGGAACGACTGGCGCGATCTTGCGCTGGGGTTCCATGTTTCCGCGGATCGGGTTGCTGGCGGCGACCAGGAGGACATCGATTCGCGGTTCCGGCAGGCGTTCGACTACCGGGTCGATCAGTGGGACCACGACGCGAAATTGGCGTCCATCGAGGTCATTACAGAGAATTCGACACGGTTCCTTGACGTGCAGCTGTACGAGCAGCCCGATTTCGATCCGGGCATCGACCCGCTCGTCGTGGAGTATTCGAATCCGATCATTCCACTTCGAGCGGGTCAACCGCACTACTACGAGGACGACTACATCACGAAGTGGTCGACCGGCAGTTCTTCGGGGTCCGGCGAGATCGAGGTCTGGAACCCGACGGATCAGCCGATGCGGCACAAGTGGATCGGCACTCGCGGTGACTGGATCCTTCCTGACGTGTCATGGGAGGGGCCGCCAGGCAAACGTCGACCTGGCGTGTCGAAGCTGTCGGGCCGCAACGACGCGAACCGCTCCATCGTCATGCCGTCCATCGGTGCGCTCGAGGGTGGGTTCACGGTCGATCTGGATCCGATGAAGCTGATGGTTCGTGATGCTGCGAATACGAACTTGCTGGGCCGGATGCCTGTTCCCGGGCGGTTTTTCGAGTACGTCATCCCGCCGAAGACGCAGAAGCAAACTCTGCGGGTATCGGTGACGAACGCGCCGGCGGGCGGCGCGATGATCCAGCTGGTTCAGCCGCGGCGATGGTCGCGGCCTATCGGCATGCAATGACAGGAGGTGGCCGCCGGTGACGGTGATCGATCACGGACTGTCGCTCGAAGAGCAATGCGAAGCGATCTGGGAAGCCACCCGGGCCGAAGAGCAGCGTGAGCAGAATCAGCGCCAGATCCCACCGGTTGCATTGCTGTGGGACGGCGAGATGCGGCTGCAGCATCTGGTGCAGGCCGAATACGGCGGCACCTTCGATCTGATCGAAGGCGACACCGGACCCGGGCAGTTGGAACATCCGCTCGATCACCCTGTGGGGCAGTGGCTCTGGGACGAGTGGGGCCGCATGCAGCGCGGCGAGAAGCGCAACGTCAACATCACCGTCGAGTACACAGGCTCACGGTGGGGTGGACTCCTCGAGTACGTCGAACTCGACAAGCGAGACAACGGCGATCAGGTTGTCGTAGCGACGTTTTCGAGCGACTACGAGCGGCTCAAGTGGTACACCGTCTGGTCCAACAGTTTCTTCGGTGAGCACTTCCAGGCGCCGCGCGTGTTCATCCTCCCGGGGCCGATCCCGTGGGTGCTGTCCACGATGCTCGACCTCCAGTGCCATCGGGAACGAAACTCGACCTGGGCAATGCCGGACGATCCGATGGATCCGGCGAATCGGACGAACCTCGATCAGTCCACCTGGTCACTCGTCGTCAAGCCGATCAAGTTCATGGATTCGCTCAATTCCGGTGCACTGTGGGGGATTGCGGGCTCACGCTTCAAGAACTTCCACGACATCGCCAAGACGATGATGCAGGACGGCGAAATCACTCCTGTCGTGCGCCGCTACCTTCACGGCGATCCGCCTCCGTGGCCCGGTGCGAACCTGCGTCACGGGACGGTTGTCGTGTCGTTCGAAGATCGATCCGGACGGTTCACGGGAACGTCGCAGGGCGGCACTCGATTCGACGGCCTGAAAATGACCGTCGAGAAGTTCATCGGCGATTTCATCGAAAGCACGTCGCAACTCAAAACCGACACCACGATCCCGGCCGAGTACTACATCCCGGGCAGCAAGCGGACGAATAAGTCGCTGCCGCTTGCGGTGTGGCGCGACGGCGAAGAGACCGGGCTGGACAGGTATCGGTTCCGCAAGACTCCGTCGAAGGGCATACAAGTCGTCACGGGCGGTAGCTCAGCCCCAGGCGTCGACGAATTGATGTCGGCGACAGTGCAGATGTTGGGCGATCTGACCGCCATGATTCCCGGCGTGCCACCCATGGGCGGTGTGGCGGACGCCGTGCTGAAACCGTTCTACATGGGGACCGTGCTCGCCTGGATGGTCGCACGGTTGGTCGCGCGGGCCAACAATCAAGGCTGGACGAGATACTTCGAGTACTTCCAGGACGGTGCGGGCAAGGCCTACACCATTTCCTCGCTCATGGTTCTCCGAGCGGGAATCTGGGCGACACGCTCGTACGAGTCCATCGAGTTCGGCGCCCGCGATGCCGCACCTTTCCTGATCAGCGAGACCGGACACGTATGGCTCGGTGACCGTGCAGGTTTCACGATGCAAAAAGACAAGACCGGCCGCATCTACATCGACCGGATCTCCAAGGTAGGGCTGTCCTGGTCACGCGAGCAGCCAGTCACACGCACCGTGACTATCGGCGACAGTCGCGCGCTCGAGGACCCCGTGCAGAAGGCATGGGAGCGGATCGAAGCGTTCGCCACCTCACTTCAACAGTTGGGAGTCTGACGATGGAACAGCAAGGACTTGTTCGCGGAAAGACTTTCGACCAGTGGCCGGCATGGGAAGGGCAAGGTCTTCCGCTACGAGGGAACTGTGATCTCCGTAATCCGCGCCAGGCGTTCTTGTGGATGTTCACAGGGATGCCCGGCGTAGTCGGAGCCCCTTTGATGCTCGGAACTGAGTACTGGGAAATGCAGTCCTGGCGTATGTGGATCCTCGGCGCCAGACCATCGGCGAAGCCGACACTCAAATATCAACCACCCAAGAATGCGGTGGCGGACAGGTGGACTGCACAGGGTGAGTGGGTGTCCATGGAGACCCCCGACCTTCCGCAGAGCTCCTGGACGGATGTCGTGGCGCAGTTGCCACAGTCTGATCGAGCCGAGCTGAAACAGGTGGTGCTCGAAAAGATGGGATTCGAGGACGTTCCCGAACTCTCCGCTCCCGCCGGTCATTTGCAGGTCAGTGAACTGGCGTCGCGTCTTGACGTCGACGGCGGTCAGGTGGTCGAACTTCTCGGAAATCTTGGACTGGACGTCGACCCTGACGCCTATGTCGGTCGCGAAATCGCCGACCGGCTCGTCGCACATCTGGGCCTCTAGAGCCCTCCATTCCTACATCCCGAAAGGGGTAGTCATGACATTATTCCGAACCGCTTATGGCAACACGCGTTCCGAGAACGGTTGGCGAATGTGTACCCGCGCAGCGTGCGAGCGAATCTACGTTCCTGGCGCCGACAATCAGTACCTCGCCGCAATGATCGTCCGATCCGGACCATCCGAAATCGTGTTGCGGGCGTGGGCGATCTGGTACCACAACAACGTCGAACGCCTCGACCTTTACAAGGCCGGTGTCGGCGACGACTGGGGCTGGTCCGAACGCAACGACGTCGGCAACTCGAACCACCTCTCCGGTACAGGCCTCGACTTCAACGCCACGCAGTACCCCATGGGGCAGCGTCGGATGTCCGCAGGCATTGTCGCCAAGATCAACGAAGGCCGACGACTGTTCGAAGACAACATCTTCCACGGACGAAACTGGAACCGCCCCGACGAGATGCACTTCCAACTCAACCACGGCACCGCGTCCGGGGACGGAGCATCCGCGAAGCTCATCGCCTTCGCGAAGCGACTCGAAGCCGGCCACCTCGGACTCATCGCAGCGGGATCGGCCCCGGCCCCTACGCCCACCCCGGCCCCGGTGGCTCGCGCGACGATCCGGCGCGGCTCGACCGGCGCAGACGTCACCTATCTCCAGGCACTGCTCAACCGCATGTTCGCGAGCTACTCCACGCTCGCAGTCGACGGCGACTTCGGCCCTGCAACCGAATCGGTTGTGCGACAGGTGCAGAGTCGTTCTGGACTCGCGGTTGACGGCATCGTCGGCCCCGATACCTGGCGAGCGGCGGGCGTCCGATGAAACTTGCGCTCGCGATCGCCGCACTCGGCGCCACGTCAGCAGGGGTAACCCTATGGGCCGCCTGGCGATGGGCGCGCGGCTATGACTCCATCACTCGATCTGACCGCTACGAACGAAGGAACTACTGACCATGGCTGAATCCAACGGAACTCTCACTCTCGGAGTCGAACTCGTCGGCACTCACTCGATCGACACGAAAGCCTTCTGGCTGGACTTGCTCGATCGCACCGGCAAGACATTCCTGCAAACAGTGCTCGTCTTCCTCGGGGCTGGCGCGACAATCGCCTCCGTCGCCTGGACCACGGCGCTGTCCTCGGCGGCGCTCGCGGCCCTCGTCTCGTTTTTGATCGCACTCTCGACATCGACGGCACTCACCTCGGGCAACTTCGCGATCGACCTCGCAGACCGAGTGGGCCGCACCTTCGTCGGTGCCCTCGTCGGCGCGATCCCGGCTACCGGAACGCTCTCGGACATCAATTGGCACGATGCCCTCACCCTGGCCACCACCGCGGCACTCGTATCAGTACTGACGTCGCTGGCCTCGAGCAACTTCGGATCGACCAAGGGACTGCCGTCGCTCGCCCCCGTGCAGCCCGCCCTCATCGCCATCGACGAGACCGACGACGAAGTACTCCCGGCAATGCCCGCGAGTACCGGGCTCATTGCGTCCGCCTTCGCATTCGATCTCGCCGAGGCAGCCGACCGGCCCGTGGTCGAGGTACAGAATGCACTCGATCAGATTTACGCACGCGGGCATGCAGTGACCTCGGATCTCGAACTGATCGCTTCGTGGGGACTGCCGGTCTGGGAGTGGTTCGCAGCGGAGAAGAAGTACTCGCTCAGCTTTACCAAAAACCATCAGGCGGTCTTCGTGATCGCCGATCTCGTGCGGGCGATCGAGCGGAATATCGGTTCGACTCCGGACGCCGGCCGGCACCGCGCCCCTTCCGATACGGAGCAGTGATCGATGCTGCTGGAATTACTGAGCCCGGAACGGATTTCAGCATTCGGCATCGCAGCGACCAGCATCCTCGCGGCATGGGTGAGTCGGCAGCAATCACAAGTTCGACAGTTGCAGGCCAAGGTTGCCGAACTCGAAGGTGGCCGCAAAGAGGATCGCAGGCTAATCCGGGTGTGCGTTCGGTTCGTCCGAGCGCAAGGCAACTACATCGTGATCCTCGCCGCACTGCTGCGACAGCACGCTCCCCACGTCGAGATCCCGCCCGAGCCGACGATGCCGGATGAAGTGAAAGAGGAGGTGTGATCTTTGACCGCTCCTGATGGTTCCATCCCCGAAGGCTCCCTCGGGCGTGGTCTCTTCCGAGCGCGCCAGCTGGAGACTGAGGAGCAAGCCAAGGCGAGACTGACCAACGGCGCTCTAGGTAAATGGCAGGGTGCGCAGAACGCGTTCAAACATGACGGCAAGTCACTCGAAGAGCAACTTCAGTTGATCACCGACCACTCGAAAACCATCGAAGAGATCCGTGAGGAGCTTGCCCAGCTCACCATTTTCGGTAAGACGCGCACCTTTACAGGAAACGCAGACATCACGGCTTCACCGGGAACGATTTCGTGGGATGTGATCATGGTTGGCGCTGGCGGCGGCGGCGCTTCGGGGAAGTGGAGTATCGACATTGCTCCAGCCTCCCAGCTCGGCGGCGGGGGTGGATCTGGTGGTGGAGAAAACCACTTCACCATTCCTGGCAGCATGCTTTTCAATGCTGACGGAACTCCGAAGGTCATTTCCATCAAGGTTGGATACCCCGGTGATGGCGCTATCAGCACGGACAGCAACGGCAAACCTGGCGGTAGTTCCTGGGTCCTGGACCTCGAGGCTGGCGGTGGAATCGGCGGTCCCACTGCGGACTTCGCGTATCAAAGCAACTGGGATCGGGTTCCGGGTGGTACGGGGATGATTCCTGGCGGCTTCGGCAGTCTGGTCACTCAGGCTGCTGGAGCGCCGGCCAACGCGGGATCTTCCGTTTCTCCTTATGACTTGCATGGCGGCGGCGGAGGCGGCGGACGCGGATTCACCACTTCCGCGTCCTACCCCTCAACCCAGGGCATGGGTGGTCAGGGTGGCATTTCTCCGGGTGGTACCACGGCCAATGCGCCCGGCAAGGTTCCATCTCAGCTTGTCCCAACTGGCGGCGGTGGAGGCGCGGGAGGTGCGCGTAACAACGGCTCTACGGCTGGCGCTGGCGCATTCCCTGGCGGTGGTGGTGGCGGCGGGGGCTCTGGGAACAACAGCAACAGCTGGGGCCGTGGCGGAAACGGCGGCGCTGGCATCGTTCACATCATCGAGCGTTTCGCGTGAGGTACGCGCAGATGGAAGTGTTCCGTACACCAGGAACTTTCACATGGTCTCCGCCCAATGGCTGCTACCAGTTCGACCTGATTCTGCGGGGAGCCGGCGGCGGCGGCAATCAGGCGGCGGGCGGCGGCGGAGGCGCAGCGGTGGATCGCTTCATGGTGTTTGCGCGGAATGTTCCGCAGGTCGTGGAAATCGTGGTCGGAGCGGGCGGCACGAATGGCCAGGATGGTGGAAGTTCTTCGTTCTGGGACGTTATCGCCAATGGCGGCTCTGGCGCTGACAATGGCGGGGCCGGCGGACTGGCAACCATGCGTGGTGGCGCTGGCGGATTGAGTGGCACTGGCGGAGAGGCGGTCACTTCATCATCCATTCGCCTACTTGCAGGTGGCGGCGGCGGCGCGGGCCTGGGGAAGCGTGGCGGTTCTTCCGGACCTTTCACCGGCTCTGGGGAATCGCCAGCCTTCCTGTGGGAGACAAGCCAATCGGGCGGCGGCGGTAATCCTGGTCAGCCTGGCGGGTTCCCCGCTGGCGGCGGCGGTTGCGGCTTCGGTTCGGGTGCTGATGGTTGCGTGACGATTGTCGAATACATGTTGGGAGAGGACGAACCGTGAAGACTGCAACATTGATTATCGAGGACGTGAAGGGGTACGCGGGACCGGCGAATTGCTACCGACTTTCAGAGCACTTGTTCCAGGCCGACCATGTGATTATCTGGGCGCAGCCGTCTTTCGGGATGCAGCTACCGGAAGTTGTCGTGGTTCCGTCCACTTCGTCCGGTCGGGCACGGAACATGGATCGCATGCCGGGTTCGTGCATGTTGCATCACGAAGCGGATCTGAATGATGCTGCCACGTTGGCGCTTATGCTAGCGGGCGGCTACGAGATTGTGGTGCCCGATCCGGTGGTCGACGACAGTCCCGCCGAGATCGATGAGCCGACGACCTTCGAATACGAAGCGGCGAAGCCGATCCGAGTTCACGTCCTGGCGAAAGAACTTGAGACTAAGTCTGCCGAGCTGCTCGAAACGCTCGCCGATCATGGCCACGACATCACCAGCGCATCCGCCAACGTCGACCCCGACATCGCGGACATCATGCGCGACATCTACGGAAAGGCGGTCCAGGCACCATGAAGAAGCTACTCGGCCTCCTTGGTCGTAGAGCGAGGAAGCAACCAGACGGAACACGGGCTGACTTATGTCGCGGCATCCATGTAGGCATCCGCGTAGGCGGTGGTGGCGGTGGTGGTCAAGCCCTAACCGAATCCGGCCGCCGTCAATCCTCGCTGGTCTCCGTAGATCGCCGAATTCGACTTGGACGAGGGTGGGCGCTCGTCAGAAATCGATCCGGATCGGCACCGACACTATTGCGCCGCCGACCGTAAGGATAAAGACGTGCCTGCCGGGGGTCGAGAATGCCATTCGTAGACTAAGGAAATAGAAGCGATTTTCTCCCGAGTGTGCGTCAGCGGGGACCAATACTTCGTGCGTGCCGACTGTCTCACCACCTGGGCCAATGATTTCAACGGAGATTGTGTAGTCGGTTTCTTCGTCGTCTGCACCGGCCTGCAGTACCAGGAACAGATTCGTGTCCCACGTGTCGCCCGGGCCAGCCAGCGTGACGTAGTCGAGGATTCCGCCCATGATATTGGCTTTATCGTCTACGACCTCAACTTTTTCGGCAAAGAATGCGCCGGTAACTATCATCTGTGTATCGACTCCTGTTAGTCGGACATGCCCCCGGACTGTTGACGCAGTCGCGGGGGCCTTCTCATTGGAGAGGCTACGCGAAATATGCCTACCGCAACCCTGATCAGCCGCGACAACACCTCGTTGGCATCGCCGTCACACGACATCTACGGGAAGGGAATCTGATGGGCGACATCCGCACACCCACACCGAAATTCGCCCTGAACCTCCCCACAGTCGGCGACTTCGTGTACTGGTATCGATTCGAAGACGGCTCCAGCTTCCCTGACGGGCATAAGCTGTACTTTCTTCTTGGAGATCCGGGCACCTCACAGGTGAGGTGGGTGTTCACGATTGTCGGCGGCACAGCATCGCTGAAAATCGAGTCCGAAGTCGTCGCGACCATTGCCGCAGGAACCAAATACTGGCTGATGTTCCAGGACACCACGACCACGCCGACGGCTGAGTTGGAACTGCAAACCGGACAGGTGAAGAAGGTGAACAAATGATTCTCGTAGGCAGTGATGGCGAGCGAATCACACTGGGGGAGGAGGAGTCCGGAGGTGGCGGGATCCTCGTCCCGTCGCCGGGTCCGCCAGGGAAGGATTCGACGGTTCCTGGTCCTGCGGGCAGGAGTGTCGACGGCATCTCCGTGTCCGGTGACAGCCTTGTGTTCGACATGTCGGAGGGACCAGACATCACACTTCCTGTTCCTGCGATCGCTGAGGCCACTGAGGCAGCTGGGCGTGCTGAGGAAGCGGCGGAGTTGTCGGTGCGGACAGCCGCTGGAATCCAGGACGTCGCCGAGGACGCTGCCCAGGTCGCCGAGGATCGTCTGACAGTCGAGTCCGCAGCCTCCGCGGTCGAGGCAGACCGTCAGACTGTCACCGACGCGCTCGATCTTGTGGTCACAGCAAAGGGTGACGTCGAGCAGATCCAGACCGATGTCCATCAAACGAAGACCAGCATCGAGAACACGGCCAACCTGGTCGACCAAACTCTCGAGCAGTACGGCGCCCAGTTCGTCACCGAACGCGAACTGTCTCAGCAGGCAGTGACGGACGCGACGACACAGGCTCAGCGGGCCGAGGACGCGGCTGATGGCATCGTTGCCGGTTCCGTACTCGACAACGCAGTCACGACACCGAAGCTCGCCGACGAGGCAGTCACCAAGGCGAAGACATCGCCCGGCGTGCAGACCTCGCTCGACAGGGCGGACACGTCGGTGCAGCAGGATGATTCGCGCCTGACCGACGCCCGCCCACCGACCGCTCACTCCCACGCCGTCGCAGATGTCACCGGCCTGCAGAGTGCACTCGACGGCAAGGCTCCGACGACGCACACGCACACCGAAGCACAGGTCTCCGGACTGACAGCGAAACTCTCCACGAAGGCGGACCTCGACGGCGCCGGCAAGATCCTGGCGGCGCAGATTCCTGCCGAGGCGCGCGCATCATTTCGCGGTGTGACCTATTCCGAGGCGGGAATGATCACTCTCGGTGGTGAGCGCGGTGACTGGTGCACACGCGGTGATCGAGGTACAGATTTCCGCTTGATCGCGAATCCGGCGTCAGTGCCGACGAACTGGCTGGAAGCTACCTATCCCACCTCGCCGGTCTCTTCGGTGAACGGAAGAACAGGTGCGGTGGACACCTCCTCGGCCGACATCACCGATGCAACCGCCGTGGGCCGGGCATCAATGCGGGCTGTCGACCAAGCAGCAGGCCGAGCTGCGATCGGAGCAGGAACGGGCAACTCGAACCTCGCGCTAGGTACGACGTCGGCGACTGCGAGGCGTGGCGACCTCGACCAGATCGTTACAGCGCTGCCGACAACCGGCCAGATAACGGGCGCTATTTACCACGTGACGGAGTAGCCGATGCCTGCACACGCCTGGGACGGGAACTCGTACAAGAAAATCACGCAACGCGCCTATTGGACTGGTTCTGAATGGAAGAACATCAAGTCGTCTCACCTCTGGGCGGGGACGGGGTGGAAGCTTCTGTTCAGCTCTTTCACGCCCACTGGCATCATCCTCGGCGCCAACTTCCAGACATCGGCAGTGGCAACGGTGACCATCCCTGGAATGATCTCCAATCCAGGACTTCCCGGAACGGTTGTTCAGGGCAACGGCGTTGTCAGTGCAACGTCTGGCCCTGTCCGCATTGGGTTTACTGGGCACTTCACCACGACCTCCAACAACACCGCCTATCTCGGTATCTACAAGAACGGCACGTTGATTGGCACCGAGTCAGCAGGGTCTGTGAACTACAACGGCGCTCTTCAGCTGATGGGGATGGCCAACACAATCCTGGCCGTCGGCGATGTGTTGACCCTGGGATATCGGAATCAGTCCGGAGCTTTCGCTACGACCGTTGTGGCCAATCGGACGATGATGACCATCTCGGCGGAGGATCAGCCCGTAGCCATTGGCGGCACTGAGGTCGATCAGACTCCGCCCGTAGGTTGGTCCGACATTGCCTTTACGCCCAATCCGGGCACCATCATGGATGGCACTTCGTTCGTGGTTCAGAAGAGTCATCCGAGCGCTATCTTGACTGCCAATGTGAACTGCCGTTCGGATAATAAGTCTGCAATCCGGATCCTCGTGAACGGCAATGTGGTGAACACCAGTTCCGACATCGGTGGCTATGACGTTCGCGGCGGGACTGCGGTCAGCTACCCGCTGGCGGCCGGGGACAGAGTGAAGGTTCAGTACAACCGAATCAGCCAGTTTGGAACAACTATCTACACGCGGAGTGGCTTCGCCATTCTGTAGTACAAAACACGCCCCATCCTCATGTGAGAGTGGGGCGTGTTTGTCGTTTCTGGGGCAGCATCACGCCGGCCGGAACCGCACGCGGTTCTGTACCTGGTAGGCGACGATGCCTCCCCAGACGATCCAAAGCGGCCAGGGGGCCGACAAGATCGCCAGGACTGCACCTGTGCTGATTGTTCCCAGGACGTCGTAGTTGCGTTTGAGCATCTCGGTCTCCCTTGCTGTGTTGTCTTCTATGATGGACCCTTGAGGGGGATCGGGGAGCCTCCAACTCTCCGATCCCGTCTCAGGTCAGCGTTTCCGCTTCCGGTGTTTGCCTCGCTTCCTCGGCTCCCGATTCTGGATTGCCATCCAGATGTTCACAATCAGTGTTGCAATTGCGACGATCAGGGCGATTCGGCTTTCAGCCACTCACTCACCTCCTCTCTGCTGTTGCACCTAAACCATAGCACCCTTAAGGATGGTTCACAGGATATGAAAGGTGTTTATTTCTTTATCCGGAGAGATTTCTCGAGCATCTTTAAGGGTGCTAATATGAGGGATACTCGAACCAAGGAGGAGCCGTGATCCGCTTCATGTCGCGCGGCGAAATAGCCGACTACCTCGGCGTCACACTCGCTACCGTCAAGCAGTACAAGACATTTCCACCGCCCGACGCGATGATCGGCCGCAACCAAGGCTGGACGAAAGAAACAGTCGACGAGTGGGTCAAGTCCCGCAAGGCGTAGCTGCGTAACTCAGCCCCCATCTCCTGGTAAGGAAGGGGCTTTCGTCGTTCTTGTGGGGACCCGGCCCGGCCAGATGCAGCCGGGTCCCGTCGAACGCCACCCGCGTTGAGCACACAACGCGAATGACCAACCACATGCCGGATCCGACCCCTCGATTGAATCCGACCTCTCGAACGTATTTGGCAAGCATTAGGCAAACACTGGAATCGGGCAGAAATCCACCAAACGAACGAACGCGGCCCCAACCCTCGGGGGAGGATGGAGGCCGCTCTCAGCCTTGTAGGGGAGGGCCCACCCCCGGCGAGTGGACAGCCGGAGGGCAGGCCTTGCGCGGCTGAACTGACCCACTCAGAATCGCCGCAGCAAAGGAATTATATCCGCTTCTGGAACGCTGTAAACACACCGGCTGGCGGGGCCGAGCTGGTCTTTTCTTACCCTCCCGACGCCGCGCGATGCAGTGTAGGTGGGGTCCCGACAGCCTTCGAGAATGACACCGCATCAATCCTTTGAGGTTGGTTCCTCCTGTTGCTGGGTCGGCCCGCCAGTGGTGATGAGTGTCGGCTCTCCGGCGGGCCGTGCGCGTCATTCACGGATACATCGCGGACGCGCAGTCCAAGGAGCTGATCGATAGTCAGCTTCGGAAAGTTAGCACGCGCAGACGGCTGAGAGTGGATTGCGGGAGCGAATGGCTAACCGCCAAGCGCCCCCGTTTGTGTGCCTGTCGAACTGGTAAGGGAGATCGACAGGCACTGAGGAAGCTGCCCCTCTCAATACCGACCAGCAACTGCCCTCAGTATCGAAAGTACGCGCGCATGAGCGCCGGAGCACATTCCGTACTAGTAACTTTTGTTCCGTACTAGTAACTTTTGTCATGTCGCCAAACGGGCGACCCGCCTCCCGGTGATTGACCAACCGATTGGCGGGCGCCCGGTCACGGTTCAACCCCGAAACCTTCAACCGCAGCAAAGGTATACCCGGACGCGCCTGAAATTAACGCGCACAACAGTTTCCGTAATTCAATCACAGCATCTGGGGATGAATCGGGCGCAACGGTTCGGCTGAGACTGACCCGCACGCGGATGCCTGCAATAAGTCAGTTTGCGGGACCGGGTTGATCTTCCCTTGCCTTGCTGAGGCCGTGCGACGGACTGTCGCTGCGGTTGAGAGAAGGACCTCAGCGCACGGATCGGTGCCCCAGAGGTACGCCGAAAGGCTGAGCCGAGGCCAGGTAACCGAGTGATCGGGTTACGACGGCGACGAAGAGGGCTCCTGTTACGAGGCGCAGTGCTGTCCGTTTCACGACATCTCCGTTTCGAGGTTCGTTGGATGCTTCGGCTGCCCCGTCACAGATGGTTGCCGAGGGTAACTAGATTCGGGGTTTTTCATTTCGCAACAGGGCAGCCCTGACGGCCACACAAGATAGGGGACCGTCAGGGCTGGTAAACGAAGAACAGTATCGTTACGCGTTTACATCTCGACGATACCTGCAACGGTAGCCGCATCGTAACTTCGGGGTCTTTTCATCTCTGACTTCACCCTCTGTCGCAATTAGGCGGGGCGCGTGATGTGTGGGTTCGCAGTGGCAACCCGAGACGACGTCAAGAGCGACTCTCGGATCGGAATGACACCGGTAGGACAGGAACTTCGGTGATCTTGCTGCAGTCTCAGCCGTTCGGTCGGCGAGATCCATGGGCCGTCGTACACCATGCTGCCGCAGCGTCGACATTGCGTGCAGTATGCGCCGTACTTCATCAGCTAATGCAACTCTCGCTGTCCGGGGGCCCGATCCAGGGAAAATCCTAGTAGGTCCGGTTGAGGCGAGGCAGCCCACCTCCGGGGAATGACACCCGGAAGGTGTGCCGATGCGGCTCATCGTGTTACCGACATCGAAAAGCCGCAACTGAGGGGTACCACTCGATCAGAGGGCCAAACGGCGAGGCACAGCAAACCCCCGACCTTTCGAGGTCGGGGGCCTGTTGTCGATTCCTGCCTACCTACGCGGTATCGGATGTTGGGCGCGGCTTCCCGCCATGTTCATCATCTGCGCACGAAGCCCCTGGAGAAGCAGAGTCACCCGCATACCGAGGTGAGTAAAAACCCCGATCGCTAGTGCGCCTGCAATGTTCCTAGCCCATCCCTCAGGCAACAGAACTGCAACCAGCAGTGCAGCGTTCAACACCAGTGCGACTTCTGCACAGTACAACGCTGTGCGGAAGACCACCGTGGCCTGGTAGACCGGGTCACGGCCGACTGCGTTTTTCGGCGCAGCAGCGGCGTCCTTGACCCGTGTGAACAACATCGAGACCGTACCCATCAACGCCCCAGCAAAGATCGCGGCCGCAGGGAACATGCTGGCTGGCGAGAGATTGAAATGGCCGCGCCACACGATTATGAGCATGGACGCGACGACAGCAACCGGAACGCCGTAGACGACCTTGATCAGCGTGGTGCGTAACTCTCCCTGACCTGAGTCACGGAGGTCAATGACAGCGTCAGCAATAAAATTACTGAGCGGGGTCGGCAGCCTCATAGAACTCATCTACCTTCCACGTCGGCAAGTGCTCGACTTCCGAGGTCCATGGTTCATTGTCCCACTTTTCACCTAGAACGCCGTCGGTTGCCCCGACCAGTTTCTGAACTATCCGCCGTGACTCCCGCCGGAATGCGTAGTCGTGGTCTTCCCCCGCCGAGCGGTCGATGGGGTACGTGATCAAGGGCGGGCGAGCCCCGGAACACCGGATCATTTTGACTGCGCCGCCAGGATATGACACCTCGGCGACAATCTCATCGGCTTCATCCTCATCCGCCCCACCGTCTTCGGACGCAGACATGCTGATCGTGCCATCGGTAACCGCGATGCCTTGGGGGAGCGGCGATGGGAAGAGTGCTTCTCGGAGTTTTTTGAGTGAACTTCCGGACTCAGGCTCTGTCTGGAAGCGAAGGACCTGATGATACTCACCAACTTGGCGTGGAACTCCGCCGATTCCAAACTGTTGCATGGCACTCGCGTCGATCCCGCGATGGATAGCGATAACCTTCTTGATCGAGACTTTGTCGCCTGCTTCCTCTGCAGCCTTCCACGCGTCAGTCTCGGCAGTCCGGGCGAGGGAAAGGATGATCTCCGGATGCTTTTTCTTCACAAGATTGACGAAGATTGTTCGGAAGGCCTGTCCCACTGAGCGTCCCGAGACTCGTTCGATGAGTAGAAAGCCAACATGGGAATTGGGTGGCTGAACGAAGTCGACGTTAAAGGTGATCTGCTCAATATCGTCCTCCTCGCGATCGAAGGCGTCGCCGGGAGTCTTGGCCTTGGCGATAGTGCTGATGATTCCGGAGGTTCCCGAAATTACCTTGGATCGGTGAGTGCAGCCCTTTGCTTCGATCTCGGAGGGTTGACCGAAGTAACGGTCATTTCTCTTGATCAGCTTGTCGGTAGGCATCGACTTGATGTAGGTGGCGAACAGTTTTAGCACCGAACCACCTTTGCCGTCGAAGTTGTCGAGGGGCAAGGTCTTCTTCGGCTTACCTCTCTCCGACACCGAAACCTCGTAGACAACGAGGGAACGCTTCTGTTCAGCCATGCTCTACACCTTCGCCGTCGTAAACATTTCGGAAATCATCGCACGCCGCAAACACGTAGCACGACCCGAACCATACTTTTCGGTCTTATACAGTCCGGCGATTCCACCCTTACTGGCGTCAGCGGGCCACCAGCGAGTGTGTGATCAGCACGCTGGTGGCTCTGGGCGCGCCGAGAACCGAGGCGGAAGCGGCGCACCGTTTGTGGTGCCCTGCCGGCTGTCTGGGGGATCGCGTCGGCAGGGCTACGCCATACTCGAAATTTGGGGGTTCGAGCGATGCCGCCGAGGAAAATCTACGGATCCGAGGGTTTCGATACCAGTCTTCGCCGAGTCACAGATACTTGAGTGTTGAACTATCCCCAATTCATGCACAGCACATGGGGATAACTGATCCGAGCGCGAAACTCTCGAACTGTTTCGCTGCGCGAACATTCAGAAACTCCGTGGGAAAATGACACCCATGGCGTCAGGATTCGCAGCTTGGGTTCAAGACCAGATCGCCGCCCGCGGCTATGAAAGTCCCGAGGAAGCAGCTCGGGCGCTGGGTGTCTATCCATCGCAGATGCGTCAGTGGACAACGATCGCGCGGTCGCCGACCCCGCAGGTGCTGCGGCGCGTCGCAGCGTTGTTCGATGCGACTGTGCAGGAAGTGTTGATCGCCGCTGGGTTCATGACTGAAGAAGAGAACGTGCCGTTGTCGCCGACAAGAATGTCGCTGCAGCAGTTGTCGAACAAGCAAATTCTCGCCGAGATCCGTCGCCGGACCGCGGGAGATGGTGCAGGGACGCCGATCCCGGTGCGAGTGAACGGAGTTCTTCATACTCCAGATGGCCCGCCTACAGCGTTCGTCAGTAACACCTAGGCGGGCCGCGCACGCCGAGCCGGCAAAGGCGAACGTGCACGCGCGATACTACTTCGCGAGCATGGGGCCGAACCACGATTGGTGGTTGCATACGGTGCTCTTGAATCAGGAAGGCACTTCGCCGGCGCATCCATAGTCCGCGATCGTTGGTGTACTGCGCACCGCGGCGGACGTGGTGTCACATAGGTCTTGTTGACTATCTGAGGTGGGTCGTCACTAATTCGGCGCCATTGACCCGCCAGGCAGGCATTCTGCGGCGTAGTCCAGAGAGCCGTCTGAATAGATGCCTGTACCTGGCTGGTACTCACTCCAATCGCCACACCCGACCAAGGTTGCCCCGCTTGTTCCCGTATCTCGGCCGAATGAGTCCTGCGAGTTCGGATAAGGGTTAGGACGGCTGTCGACGGGATTCTGGGCAACGGTGGTTGTTATTGGTGTCCACTCCTGAACCGTGGGTTCGACGGGAGATTCAACCTGTGGTGTGGTGACGGCCGGCGGCGCCTCAGCCGCTGCAGGAATCTCCCATTCCCAGCCGTGACCTTGCTCGGAGAGGCGCAGCGTTGTCGCGCCGACTGGCGCGATGATTGGAACGCTCGACCTCTGTTTCGTACCTGGCTCAAGGAACTTGTAGACGACGTTTGCGTCGACGTCACACCCGGTAGCGATATCGGGATCCTTCACCATGAAACCGTCCGCATCGACGACGCTCCAGTACTGCGTGAGCAACACGCCGTTCGCCTGGGCATAGCTGAACTCAGCCGCAGTCTCCGCTTCGATATCGAAGCGGACGACCTCATGGTTTGCTGGCATTTCGAGAATGCCAGTGGAGTATGCCGAACATGATTCACCGCGAGTGATGGAGGTGATCGTGAATCGAACGTCGCACGTTTCTCTGCTGGCGCCTTCAACGCACCCTGCGGCCGCCTCTTCGCCGATCGCCTTCTTGCGAATAGGGCTGGCTTCGGTTGTCGGACTCGTGGATTGAACGACCGAGTCTTGAGGCTGCTCGGATTCGGTAGAGTCCGACGCTCCACATCCAGCAGTGAAGAAGCTCAGCGAAAGTGCCGCGGCGACGACGATCTTTGATCTCATTGATCTAGGAGACCAGACGCGCATTCGACTTGAGTAATGATTCGGCAAAGAGCGCTCCGAATCACATCCCAGCTACTCCGAGCGGAAACGGCTGGACCTGCACCGGGCTAGGCTGCGGACGTGTGGAGGCTAGGCTGCGGACGTGTGGAGAGCAGTGTGGTGGACCTCAGGCGTGGCCGCCTTGGCTTTCGTTGCGTGGGTAGGGTCCTCGTGGTCTATGTCTGAGGTGTCCTTGTCGTGCGCGAAGACCGGCGAAAGTCAGTCTTCCTTTCGGTGTGATGACCGTATCGTCCATGCATTGGGGATATGGCCGCTGTTCGGGTTGGGACTGTTGTTAACAGCACCGCCGATGGCGGCGGCATTGGCAGCTCGAATGTGGGTCTCCTGGTTAGCGGTCGCTGCGCTCGTTAGTCTGTCGATCATCGGGCTGGCGAACTGGTCCTCTTACTGGGGATTGCTCGCATTCGCAGCACCCCTGGCAGTCCTCGGATTGCTCGCGGCCACGTTGCAGCGAGTCGGCCCGCGACCAGGATCGCGGCATCGCGATTCTGCTGCAGCAGCGTGACAGTGCTGAAGACGCCCGTTGTTCCGGCTAGGGCTTAGTCAGAGGCATGGCCTAGTCGATTTTCACCGGTGGGTAATCCCCGTAGACGCCTTCGTCGCGGCCGGCTAGGTACTGCTGATGCTGCAGATTCGTGCGCTCGTCGAGGCCCTCGTAGTAGTCGGCCTTCACCTTGCGCATGTCGGCTCGGTACTCGCGCACGAACTTGAAGCCTTCGTACGTCATCGGGATAACGAACGCCGCGATTACAACCCACAGCAAGATCCACAGCATCGTCTGCCAATAGTTCGTGACGAAGACAATCAGCAAGAACGCTGCGATGAATCCGAGAAGGGCTTTCATGTCAATCTGATTCCTCTGTCGATAGATCTAGCACCGAAAGTTATCTACCCCTCGGACGGCATAGTTGTGACGTTGGGAAGCGAATGATCGGCGCGACACCACCGCTGACATCCGCCCGTGACGTTGCACGTTGGTGGCGTGTGTCCGCAAGGGTGCGGCCGCCAGTCGTCGCTACACATTCCCCGATGTCGATCCTGGATGCGATTGTGGAGCAAGCAGTTTCTCGTTCGAGTGAAGAGCGCCCGCGACTTCTATGAGGCCGTGCTGTCGCGACTGGCCAGTTCGTCCCACCAGGTCTTGATTGCGTTGCTGAACTCGGCTGGTGCGTCGGATTGAAGGAAATGGCCGACTCCGGGGAGCACCGTTGTGGTGTGGTTGGGGAAGATTTCTTCGAAGCGCTGACGGTATTTGTCGGTGAAGATCGGGTCCTCATCGGCCCACACGATCAGCGTGGGCAGCTTCTTGAGTGCGCTGAGTTGGTCCTCCAGGTCAGTGAAAAATCCACGTGCCCCGATGAGTTCTCCGGGAAGGGCTGCGCAGGCGCGGCGGCGTGCTGGCGTGGGCATTGCCTGGCGGTAGTGCGCCATTTCGGCGTCGGAGAGCTTTCGCCGCTTGTGTGCTGAGGGAATGTAGTACTCGATCATCAGATTGAACCGGCGAATCAGTGCGCGTCCGACTGGGTTTCCTACGCCGCGGGAGAACAGTTCGCTGGACAGGTCACCGTTCAACGGCCATGCCCAGGTGTTGGTGAGGATGAGGCGTTCGAACTTGTCCGGTCGTTGCTGGGCAGCGTACAGGCCGAACGGGCCTCCCCAGTTGTGGCCGACCAGTGTCAGTTGCGCCAGGTTCAAGCGGTCGAGGAAGGACACGAGCAGATCCGCGTGATCGCGGGCCAGGTACTGATAGCCGGGTGCGCCGGTCGAGAGGCCGAATCCCGGAAAGTCCACGGCGATGCACCGGAACCTGTCTCGCAGGATGGTGATCGCTTCTCTGTAGACGAAGGACCAGACCGGATTTCCGGTCAGCATCAGCAAAGTAGGACCCGAGCCCTCGTCGACGTAGTGCACGACGTTTCCGTCCAACTCCACGAAGTGGCTTTCGAACGGGAACAGCTCGTCGTCCACCCACGCGGGACGTCCGCCCGAAGGCTGTGTGGTCGTCATGTGCCGATCCTCCTGTTTCGCCGTTCTTACATCGACTTGTTCTTCTGTAGTCCACAATCAAACATGAAGTAGCAGACAGGAGAGGCTAAATGAGTGAATTGATCGACGAGGTCCTGGCCGCACATGGCGGCGCCGAACGCTGGCAATCCGTTTCGACGATCACAGTTCGGGGACGTATAGGTGGCCTGCTGCCCACACGCTTCGCCGGCAACAAGCTGGCCGATTTCACTGCCGAGGTGCACGTCGCCGCGCGGCGCACCGTCCTTCGTGACTTTCCGCAAGCCGGCAATCGTGCTGTGTTCGACGGGGGCGATGTGACGGTCGAAACCTGCGACGGAGAACCGTTCGCCACCCGAATCGATCCTCGTTCGGCGTTTTTCGGGCGCAGCGGTATCCGCCGCAATTTCCGTTGGGATCCACTCGACACCGCTTACTTCGCTGGATATGCCTTGTGGAACTACCTGACCGCGCCGCTCCTGCTCACCCGCGCCGACATCGCTGTCACTGAAGGTGAACCATGGCGGGAATCAGGACAGACATGGCGACGGCTCCATGCAACATTCCCCGAACAGATCGATACCCACTGTCGACGACAGACCTTCTACGTCGACCCTGCGGGTTTGATCCGCCGTCACGACTTCGTCGCCGAACCCGTCGGCTACTGGGCGGCTGCTTCGCTCTACTGCGATGACCACCGCGAGTTCGACGGGCTCGTCTTCCCCGTTCGGCGCCGCGTGCTCCCCAGGGGTCCGGGCGGCCGAGTTCTCTCCGGACCGACGTTGTTGGCACTCAACTTCGACGAAATCGAGACGGAGGACTGACCGGTGAGCACTGAAGAGGACAAGTCGGCAATCAAGCGGTCTTACGGACAGTACTGCGGGTTGGCGCGGGCACTCGACGTAGTAGGCAACAGATGGAGCCTGCTCATCGTGCGTGAGCTACTCGGCGGCCCTGCCCGCTACGGGAAACTTCAGGCCGGCCTGCCGGGGATCTCTACCAACCTGCTGGCCGAGCGTCTGAGGGAACTCGAACAATCCGGTGTAGTTCAGCGCCAACTCGACACCGACAGCAACAGCGTGGCCTACACGCTCACCGCCTGGGGAAGGGAGCTTCGCGGTGCTGTCACGGAGTTGGTGAACTGGAGTACGCCGCTCATGATTGCAGGTCCGCATGGCGACAGTTTCCAACCTCATTGGTTGGTGGTCGCGCTCGAATCACTGATGGAGGGCAAGCGAACTGAGGTACCGGCGAGCATCGGCTTCGAGGTCTACGGCATGAACCTCGCCGTTCGCGTTGACGAAACGGGTGCTCGCGTCGCGCTCGAAGTCGACGGACAACCCGAGACGGTCCTTCGAGCAGAACCGATGGTCGTACTCGGCCTCGCATCAGGCATGCTGACGGCAGAGCAGGCGATCGCTGCTGGCGAGCTCCGCGGCGAAAGCCATGACCTCGATGCGATTTTCGGCCCCTGACGAGTCTTGACGCTGCGTGCGACGAACAGCGGAGACAGAAGCGGTTCTCTGAGAGTCCGGATCGCCTTTCGTGGCCCACCCATCCCTTTCGTGTCGGTCGCCGACGTTGTGACCACGGCGAGTGCGCCGCCGTGCCTTACCTACCTCGATGCCATGTGAGGGAAGGTGGGTCCTGAACTTTTTGCCTGCCCTGCGATTTAGCCGTTTGGGCACTAGTCGAGGGGTAGATAAGGCCAGTGCCAAACATCGTGGCGGTGCGGCACTACTTCGTCTCCGGGCAGTACACGTTTTGGGCCGAAGAAATGATGATTCGAGCTTGTGACGCCGAGTACTTCCACGACATTTTCTCGACTATTTCTTCGACCGTTCCGCTTCCTCGGAGACTGGAGCAAATGCTCTCCCCTCGCGAGACTCTCGAATCTGAGTCTTCGGGCAGCATCCCTCTTGCGTCGAGTTCGTCCAGAAAAGCGGCATCGGCGAGCCTCCCCGCCGTCGGAGCCGCGGACGTGGTCACAGTGATTTCTGTTGTCGCCGCCTCGGTGGGCGCTGTTTCTGTGTTGGAACATCCGCCAGCGATGATTACGGCTCCAATTGCCGCGACCGCGGCGAAGGTCTTCTTCATGCCTGAATCAAACCAGACGGACCGGTCGTAACGGATATGTGTCGGACCCCTGCTTGAGCGCTGAACGCGCTTCGGTACGCAGTGGGTACGCAGCGTGTTTGAAACCAGCCAATCGAGCCAAGCGTACAAAGATGAATCATGTTGAGCTTCAACGGTTCGTAAATGTTCCCAATTTTGTCGGTTGCAGCAAACGTCGAGAAGAGCAAACTTAAAATCCGTCAAGTGTCGGTTCGAGTCCGACTGGGGGCACCA
>NZ_JAQGFI010000023.1:0-50476 GCF_027854095.1 Rhodococcus sp. C-2
CACCCGCTGAGCCCGACGAATCAAGCGAAACGGAGGTCGCCTGAAACACCCTCATCCACAGGTCTTGACAATATCTCATCACCGGATTCTTGGTGTGGAAAGCGAATACTGGAGCAACCGATCAGTGTGAGCTGCAGGCTAAACGTGAAGAGTGGTGGCGGCGGTTTCAGTACGCCGCTGAGCTTGCTTTGGACGAGAGTAACGAGCGCCGCGCCAACATCGGTGTTCTGATGGTGCGGGAGATGGTGACCAGCACTCTTGCTGGTCCGGATGAGTTGGCCGCTGCGGACGTCATTCTTGATGAAGTGCTCGCATTGGGCGATACTGACAGTGAAGACTCTCCAGGATCAGTCATGACGGACTCGACACCACAAGGCGCGGCGCATGTAACTGAAGCGCAGATCAATGCGGCGCGGACCAAGTTGTTCATCGACAAGAAGTTGAAGAGGGCGTCGAAGCCTCAGATCAAGCGGTTGGCTCAGCCCAAAACCAGTGGTGAGCGGCGCCTCATCGCCAGCTGACCTCTCAATTCAACGCTCGGCCGGCAATCCGGCCGCATCCTGAAAAGAACCAACGCCGCCCCGGTTCCGGGACGGCGTTGGTGTTGTCTGTAGGGCCTTTGCTCTGACGCCGTCACCGCCTACCACGGTACTTCCGTCGCGAGTGTGTGACGGATGGTGCGCGCGAGTGGGTGTGGTCGGGGAGAATCCGTGAATGAACGAACAGAACGGCCGAACCAATAGCGCGACGGGTGTTGGCTCTCGGGTCAAGGTCACTGTGCCCGGTCCTGACAGCGGCGGCGTGGCATATACCGGTGTGGTGATCGAGGACTACGCGAGCATGGTCATCGATTCGGAGTCGGTGGGGCGCGATTGGGCCCCAGTACATCGGTGGGCGATCGCACTCGATGACGGAAGACTGGTCTTTGCCGATGACGAAGATCTTGCGGCCGCCGACTGATGGATAGCTCGGGCTCATGCGGGCGTTCTCGTCGAGAACTGCTCCCGCAACTGCCGCATGATCTGGGCACGAGTGTGAGCGTGAGCGACATGTGAGTCCCGCTCCCGCGTCTCGCGGTGTCGCGCTGCTTGTTCGGCTAGACGAGTTTGATCGTTTTGACGGGAACGTTCTGTCGGGGAGAGTTTCGACCAGTCGATGTGTGCCAGTCTCCAGCGTAGGAACGCGGTGGGTCGTGTGAGTTGTGTGGGCCATACCCAGCCTCGAGTTTGGGTGTCTGCGGTGAGTTCACGTGCGATGTCGCGACCGGTCCATCGGGCGGGGGCGATGCCAGCTCGGTCGAGGACATCGCAAATCTGGCCCACGTGCCTGCCCGTTTTCAGCGCGGGAATGTGGGCGATCAGTTGGGCTGCGGTGCGTTGCAACTCGATTGGTCGTGGTGTGGAACTTTGTGTGTTCTTCGGCTTGCCCGCTCGCGTGTGCGCGTGCGTTGGTGAGAACTTGAATACAAGAGATGGAAGAACAAATCCCCCAGAGGGGGATAGGGGGCCACGACCGCTCGGGTGTGGAGAAGTCCGCGGCGCTGTGCGGGCGCGGTGCGCGGCGGTGCGAAGTGTTGCGCGAGAGGGCTTTCTGGACTTCTTGAAGGGCGCGGTGATGGTTGTGACAGCAGCGCGAGGGGAGGTCAGTGCCCAGACGGACGCTGCACGGAACTGCCTGTGCCCGTGGTGCGCTTCTGCGGCCGTCGATTCGAGGGTGGTGAGGTAACGGCCTCGTTCTTGTTCGACGGCCATGCCGAGGGCGCCCAGGACGCGCCTGGCTCGTTTGACGACAGTAACGCTGACTCCGGCGCGGTTGGCGATGGTCTCGCGGGAGGCGGTGACGCCGCGCCCGGTCTTTCCCTCTGCCAGGGAGGCATGTGTGACGGCGATAGCGAATGCTGCTTCGGTGCTGATGGTGTTTTTCTTGCAGAGTTCGGTGCCGGTGGGGGAGTTGAGCAGGGTTCGGACTTGGTGCTGCCATTGGGCACGGCTCGTCCAGATGGGGGTTCGGGCATGCTTGCCAGTGGTTACTGGCAGAGCCCAGGAGTTTCCTCGCTGCCCGCTTTCGGCGTTCAGCGTTTCGATGCGGGCGACGTTTTCGGTGGCCTCACGTACTGCTGTGGCCCATGCGTCGGTGTCTTCTGTCGTGCGTCTGGCAGCACTCGTGGCGGCGGCGTTGGTATGCGACGCGCCGAAAGTGCTGTTTTTGTGAACTGTTGTGCCTGGTTCAGGGTGTGCGCTACCCTGAGACAAGACCTGCACGGTTTTGTCCCTTCGGGGATATGCAGTACCGAAGTGGAAGCGGCAAACTTCTTCTTCACCAGTTACGACCGGAGCCCGGCCAGGCTCTCGTTTAGCTCGACGAACTTTGTTTCACAAACCCCCGCAAGGGGGTTTCGTCGTATCTGGGGTGGTACTGCGGCTATGGAGTTAGATATCGAGGTCGTTCACATGCGCGTACTTAGTGGTGTGCAAAAAGCCTTTCGGTAGATGGACATAGCCACCCCACATCACAGCCCGCGCAAGGACCTTTTTCGGGGAGCCACGCGGAGCCGGATTCAGCCGTCGGGGCAGCTCAAACACCGTTCCGGAGATGGTGTAATGCATCGTCATGAGTGAGCCTCGGACAGCGGAAACAGTGCTCCCACAACGCCTACCAGCCCGAGGGCCACAGTGAGAATCAGTGCCGTCATCGTTGACCAACTTCCGCGAGAGCTTCGCGAAGATCGAGGAGTCCTCGCAGCGCGATCGCGACTTCTCTGATCTGGTCGACCGAGGCTGTTTCGGGATCGCTCGCGACGAGGTTGGTGACGTCTGTGAGGGTGCTGTACGCGAGGCCGTCGCGGGAGCCGGCGAGCATGTCGATGGTCTCTCGAATGATGGTTTCGGCGAGTCGCCGGACTTCTTCGGTTTCGTTCCCTGCGGGGGAGTTGATGCTGCTTTCCCTCAACAGTGAGTTCGCGACGGTGGTGATCATGGAGTCGATGACGCGGGAGCGGTAGATGGTGGTCATGATGCAACGCCTAGATATTCTGTTTGGACGGTGATCGTGGGCGGCTGTGCCCAGTGCTCGACAGCGGCTGTGATGGTTGAGCGGGCGGTATTGGCATCCTGGGCGTTGATGATCGCGGTGAAGGCGGATGCGGCGGCCTCACTGCCGGAGACGTCGAGTCCTTCGCAATGGTCGAGTCCATCAGTGATGAGGTCGATGGCAGCGCTGAGTGCTTCCCAATGGCCGGTTGTGCCTGGAGTGTGATCGGCTATCTGTTCTTTCGCGGGCAACTGCTCGGCGGACCACAATTCACGCAAGTTCAGGGGGTGGATTGCATTGGCTGTCAGCTGGCAGAGCCGGGCGACCGGCACACAGACGTCGTCGATGCCGTCGACGATCGCAGCCATTCCCCACGTCGGATGCGTAAGAAGGTCCGCCAACCACAGCCACCGATCGGCCGCCAGACCGGTGGACGCCGGGGAAGTTAGTTCTCCACTGCTCAATCCGAACACGATCTCGGAAAGAGGACGTCTTCCGTCCTCGAGTTCGCACAGCAGTCGGTCGGCACTCATACCAGGGACTCCGATCCGGTGGCACCGACCGCACGGGGTACGAGCCTTGCGCACAGGGGGAGATCGCTGTATCCCAGGTGCAATGGCATAGGGACCGGCGAGTGCGTGGGCTCGACCGTCAAAAGTCCGTGTGCATCGATCAAATCGTGGGCGCTGAGTACGGCTCGGGAATCGACATCGATCAGGCCGTAAATGTCGGGCGAGTCGTTGACCTGTGGAGTATCGCGAACAAACGCACGCCTACTGCGGAGCCGTCCGGTGACTTCCACGAGTACCCACCGACGGTGATAGCGGTCCCGAACGGGTACGTGACCTGCGGAATCTGCAAGCATTAGGTACGCACCCCATACCGCGTCGAAGGTCTCGACGATCAATGTCGGCGTTTTGTTCATGCTGCTGCACCCGACCGCTGAGGCGAGGTCCGCTTGGCTGAGCTGGAGCGACCGTCGCGGCGAGCGATGAACTCTTTGAGGAAATCGATGCGGATTTCAGTTCCGAACTCGTCGTAGGGAATTGCTGCCCAGATCATTGAGCTGGGCGGGCGGCCGGTCGCGAACTCATGAGCTGCAGCGATCTGACACATCGTCAGTAGCGGGCAGGTGGTGCAGGTGCCGATGGCAGCGAGTGCGCCTCGATGAGTGGTTTGATCCATATCCCACAGCGCCGGATTCGCCTGACACGGCCGCTGCTCGCGTGCGATCATCCGCGCGTCGGCGGCGGGGGAAAGTGGGCGCGGGTGGGGTGTGATCGAGAACTCGCCCCGACGATTGAACTCCTTGCGGACACATCGCAATGTGGGGCAGTCGATCAGCTCGTCGGTGTAGACGAATCCACAACGCGCGCAACGCCCGCCACCCGGGACTGGGCAGTGCTGCGCAGCGATACGAAAGAGTTGATCCGATGACGAAGCGTGGAGAACATTCGCCTGACCTCGCGTTTGGATCTTCTTAACGTGCGGAGCGTCAGCTAACCTGGGCATAGCAGAACTCGCTTTCTGCGTAGAGGAAACCGCTGGACGGGCTGTAACCCGTGTGGCTTGGTCCCCTGGCCGTTGGAGCGGCTGGGGGACTCCTTTTCATCTCGTTTCAATCATCTGGCGGGACGGTTGCCTTTGGGCGTTCGACTCGCTGCTAGCACTTACGTAAAGCGCACATATTGATGTTGTGAACATATCTAATGCACATACGTTTACGCAACACTTATATAGTTGAATATGTGATGACGTGTGAAGCGACAGTTTCAAGCAATTGGGTTTTCTTTAAGTACGCTGCTCCCATGCCCGATATGCAGCAGTTCGCCGACGTGGTCCACGTGCGTCGACGACAGTTGGGCCTGAGCCTTGCTGCAGTCGCTGCACAGGGTGGCCCATCTGAACCGACGATGGTGCGGATCGAGAGTGGCGAGTCGCCCCCTCTCCGAATGGCCACGTTCTCCAAACTGGACCGTGTACTGCAGTGGACTGAGGGCAGTGCGGCCACTGCCTACGAAGGTGGCCACCCGACACCGCGCGGATCGGAAGTCGTGGGTGCCCCCGCCGGTGAAGTTGTTATTTCATATTCGGCGTTGGGTGATTTCGTTGAGGTGAGTGCGGAACTTAGGCGATTGGCCGATGAGATCGACAACTCTGAACTTTCGGACGTAGTCGACCGGTTGCGTACTCTCATCTCGCCACATATCGGCAAAGTAGCGTCAGCGATGCTCCGCAGCCAGGGTGAAAGCGGCCATGTCAGCCCCGCCTGGGTTGCCCAAGCGCTTGAGGATTTCTGGGCAGTGCCGCCGGACGACATCACTCCGGCGCGCACGAACGCCAACAAGCGACGTCGCGCATTGGCTCGGGAACTAAGACGGGAGGAGAGCGATGATTGAGGAAGTCACCACCAAGCAGAAAGTCGAGCTTCTGCTGAGTGTGACCGGCTTGAGTAGTGGAGAGGTCGCGCAGGCTCTCGGGTGCTCCGAAGCGCAGCTCCGCGCCGGAGACCTCACGGCCGAACAGCAACAACATTTTGTTGATTTCAGTGAGGTTTTCAAAAGCAGCAGCACGGCCAACGCCACCTATTTCGGGGTTTCTGGAGAAAATGAGGCGTACACAGAGCTGCGGTTATTGCAGGTGCTTGTTGCCGCCGGACCGGAATGCGTGATGTTGCGAGGTTCTGCCAACGCCAGCCAGCGCAAGGCGCTTCTTGTCAGCCTTGAAGGGATTTCGCATCCCACCGCTTCGCAAGATTGAACACGTCACGAGCGCTGATGTGCGTCTCTGCGAGAAGCTCGGATCGGTTGCCGTCGAGATTGCGTTCCAGAAGATCAGAGCGGGTGGCTGTTTCGGGATCAATTCCTAGTTCGTAGATGGCATCGATGCACTCGGTGATCATCCGGACAACCCGGGCGTCAGGCTCGAAGTGCCGCATATCGAACTTCACACCTGGTGCCGCATCAGTGAGGTCTTCCCATAGTCGTCTTAGCTCTGTGACGTTAACGGCGGATCGAACAGACGACCGCTCTGCCGTGCGTCGGATTACGGCGGCAGAACCCACGAGTGCGACAACCAAGGTGAAGTACGCAAACAGGTTGCCATTTGTGTTTCGCTGCAATTGCTCGGCAGGACCGATGTCACCAGTCGCTGCCCGCACGGCGTACCAAAGCAGACTTATTGCATTGAGGCCTGTCGCCAGAAAGAGCGCAGCTGTCGCCGCGGCCGGCGCAAGCAGCCCCGCATGTGGCTTGTCGGTTCGAATGGCAGCGGCGAGGACTATCACTGCGTAGACCTCGAAGACCACGATCGCGCCGGCGTAAATGGTGAAGTAGGACAGCGAGAACACCTCAGGATCGACGGATTCGATGACCTGCGCCCGATTGCCGGCAAAAGCATCAAGAGATGCCAGACCGACTGTCGCGGCAACGAGGCCGAAGATCAGAAGCCCTGGCCGAAGCCGTCCTACCGCGCTGGCAGCCGCCCATGCAGCGGCGGCCGCGGCCGCTACACAGAGAATGTGAGCTATCAGTCGGACGGCCCGGGCGTCTATCGCTGAGGTCAGTACATCGTTGATCGGTCCGAACTTCAGAGTGTTCACTGCGGTGAAGCACAGAATCAATACGGTGACAATCTGCGCATGCCGTGTGCGTACCAGCACAAATCGAGCGGAAACAACGAGCCAGGCAAAGACAAGGATGGCAAGATCAATCGAAAGTGGGAGGTGGTTTCTCATCGGCTTCCATACGCTTGAATCATGTTGTTGGCACAAATTACCTGTACCGAGCTGCGCAGAGCCTCGAAGTCGAGATCATCGAAAAGCGTCAAGAGTAGGAGCTTTGTCGCCAGATACTCGGCACCATGTTCTGTGGTCGTGTCGTAGTCAGTGCGTTTGAGGGCGTTTTTCAACAGTGCCGGTGACAATGACGGAAACCATGCGCTGAGCATCTGGTCGTCTAAGACTTCGGTCATTGCACAGCTGTGATCGAGAAGGATGTGCGCGAGTTCGTGACAGATGATCAATGTCGCGCGCCAGGATCCCGTCCTGTGGTCGTAGAACACATAGTCGACATTGTTGCGAGCGCGGAGCAGGAATCCGGAAGGGCGATCTTCTACTTCGGTGACCGGGAACGGAACTAGAACGACGGTTCTGCCAGTGCGATCGAAACAAAACTGACGCAGGTCGTCGATGGTGACGACTTGCCGTTTCATTGCTTGAGCAACGATCCGACGGGCCTTCAGTCGGGTGAGTTGCTTTCTTATTCCTGTCATGTCGCACTCCTGAGCATTGCGCGGACGGAGTCCGGGGCTATCCATTCCGCGACCTCATGCGGTCCGGTACCCACCCTGCGTAGCACCGGGCCTTGGCCTTCGTCGAGGACAGTCATGCGGCCGGTAACGGTCGACAGGCCTGCCCTGAGAGGGTCGACTAGGCAGGCAGCGGTGACGCCGTCGTGTGCCGGGACTTTCCACAGCACCTGAGCGTTGTATCCGTACGTACCGCCTCGTTGGACCCCATATGCGTGGTGGATACGGCGCAGCGAGCCGCCGAGAGTGCCTTCACCGAAATCTCCGTCCTCGAGGAGGACTGCGCGGGTGACGTCGATTCCCACCCAGACCACCGGAAGCGCAGAATCCGCGACAGTCTGCGTAGCTCGAGGATTGTGGCGGGTATTGGTATCTCCTACCTCGTTCAGCCAATCGTCGCGGTTCTGTCCGTGGCCGGCCATGACCACCACACGGGCCAATAACTCGGGTAGCTGAGGTTCGAGCGTGAGTGCAGCTGCCAAATTGGTCAGTGGGCCGATACACAGCACTTCCGCCTCGCCGGCATGGTCTCTGGCGAATTGCACAATCCTCTCAGCTGCACCTTGCGGGCCAGTCCAGGAAGGCCGAGGCTGCTCGGTGTCACCGAGCCCGTCAGAGCCGTGCGCATCACCGCGCTGCCACGAAGCCTTCGGAGGGGAACCGGCGACAACAGGAATGTCGATCGCGCCGGCCATATCCAAGATGTACTTCGCATTGGATGCGGCTTCGGTCGCTGTGCAGTTGCCCCACGTGGATACCACGCAAGCGAGAACAATGTCCGCGGTGTGCGCGACGTAACCGAGCGCAAGTGCGTCGTCGACGCCACAGTCGGTATCGACAAGAACGTATCGCAAACTGACCCCGCATCGTTTGAGCTGTCTCTGTGCTTGCTTATCGCTAACGTAGTCGTGCTACGTGTCCATGTTTTTGTGTGATCGGGTCAGAATATCGGACATATGGGATCCCGTCGTAGTCCCGGACTGACCCGCGGGTCAGTACAACCGGGCCGTCTCGACAACCTTCCACGCGATGCATCATGAAGAACTAACGAAGAAACCCCTGGTCATACTCGCCGTCGAGCATTGCACTGATCAGTACCGGATGTTGTCGATGAGCCACTCTCCACCATGTTTGGTGAGGGTGATCCATACGGTGGTTTCCGTTGTGAGCGTGGTGGTCTCGTCGTCGGCAATTGCGGTTTGGTGGATGCTGGCCACGCGGTGAATGAGGATGTCGGTATCGGGTGGGCAGCCCGAGCACCCCACGCTCACGTCAGCGACAATTTTTGCGTTGTCCGACGCCCACTGACTCCATTGTGCGCCGGGGCCACGCCCGGCATCGACGTCGACGAGCAGCGAGGCGGCCAGGGGCTCGGTGAACCACTTCCGTGCGCGTGCATAGGCATCGGTGGGGCTGCTATCGGTAGCCGGATACCACGTGAACGCGACGGAGAGTGCTTGACGCACAGTGTCTTCCGCTGCATCGGTATCCGGATTCGACGAGACATCGACGACTGCGGGCGATGTCACCGTTGTTGTCGTGACCGTGGACGGTGTCGCCGAGGTATGTCTGGGTGCCGCGGTGCCAGTGTCCTTGCCGCCGAAGTCGGAGAACAAGAACACCATCCCTACAATGATTGCTGCGGCTACGCCCAGAAGAGCAAATGTGCGTGTGTTGCTCATATGACCCTCCGGGCTTTCATATCGTTCTGCAGCGGAGCTTGTTTGACGATGTCCCCGGTGGTGGGGGCGTGGATCATCTGGCCGTTTCCGATCGCGATTCCGACGTGGCCGGGTCCAGATCCTGACCATGCGCCGAATACCAGGTCGCCGGGTTGTGCTTGGCTGATGGGGATCTCGACTCCGACGGACCATTGCTGCTCCGACGTGCGAGGCAAGGTGACCGTGTTCCCGCTGCCTGTGTAGATGGCGTAGCTGGTTAGTCCGGAGCAGTCGAAGCCGCCGCCGGTCGGTCCTCCGGTTCCGCCGCCGCCCCAGACGTACGGGGTACCGAGGTATTGGCGTGCAGCCTCGACGACCTGCGCACCGGAAGCAGAGCCAGGGGAGACGACCAACTCTCCGCTACCTCCAGGTGCCGCAAATTCCGCTTCGTAGGCAAGAACTTTCGCGACGTACGGCTGTGTCTGGGTGGTGTAGTCACCGCCGCTGGGCATGCCGCCGGCGTTCTTGACCGCGCCTTCACCCGCGTTATATGAGGCGATGTAGAGCGATTTCGGATCGCCTGTGACGGATCCGTCGGCGAGCCACCCGTCGACCTGCGCTGCGATGGCGCAGAAATACCGGCCTTGAGCCATGATCGCGTCCCCGTCGTCCCAGATCGAGGTCGTGCCGTTGCCGTCGTCGTCCCGGCCGTAGGAGGCGAACGTA
This sequence comes from Rhodococcus sp. C-2, assembly GCF_027854095.1. Taxonomy (NCBI): domain Bacteria; kingdom Bacillati; phylum Actinomycetota; class Actinomycetes; order Mycobacteriales; family Nocardiaceae; genus Rhodococcus; species Rhodococcus sp. C-2. The sequence continues at coordinate 9,726 of NZ_JAQGFI010000023.1, forward strand.
GGGTCCATGAACTGCGTGATGCCCTTCGCGCCGCTCTTGGAGGTCCGACCACGCACGAGCCCGGATTCTGCCTTCGCATCCGCAGCTAACAGCGACGGTGTGATCTGCGGGCACAGCGACCCGGCTTTGCGGAACCACGGTTCCATCTCGGGAGGAACCGATCCGGCCTTGAGGTCACCGCCACCTGCCACACCGAAGCCGGCGCAGTCGATAGACCATGACGATGCCGCCAGCTCAATAGCAGGCGCGCTGCTGCCCGTTTCATCTGCGGGAGAGGGCGCGCCGCCGAGTTTGGTCATCGGATCGACGGCTGTTCCGCCCTGCAACCGTCCACCTTCCCAGTACTCGAAATGCAGGTGCGCGCCAGTGGATTGGCCGTTGTTTCCGATGTTCGCGATGTGATCACCGGCTGTGACCTGCTGGCCTTCCTTGACGAGGACGCCGTCGTCGAACATGTGGCCGTAGACCGTGCTCACGGGCTTGCCGTCGACGAGCGAATCGAGCACGATCCAGTTCCCGAACCCGGAGGCAGGCCCGCCCTTGACGGCGACGCCGTCAAGGGCAGCGTAGATCGGTGTCCCGACGGGCCCGGCGAAGTCGACCCCCTTGTGTTCGGTTCCCCAGCGAGGCCCGAATCCGGAAGTAAACGTCGTCGTGCCGTCCTTGGTGGGCTGGGTGATCGGCCCCGATGCTTTCAGTTCCGTAGTGCCCGGCAGAGTTGCCGGACTTCGATCGGATGTCGACGATGTCCCGCAGCGTGATTTCTTGATCACCGGTTGTGCCGCGAAACCGCCACAAGCAGTGAGCGCGAGCGTGGTTGCGGCGGTGAGCAGGGACAGAACGATCCTCGTGCGAGTGGCGAAAAGGGGCTGTCGGGTACGCGTTTTCGTCATCACATCGCCCCCGGCAACGGGGTATCCAGATTGGGAATCGGGATCGGGCCGGGTGCCGGGATGGGAAGAAGTTCTTGCGAGGTCGACGGCGGCTGCGATGTGGTTGGCGCGGGGTTCTGAGGGTCCCGCGTGGGCGTCGTTGTGCTGTTCGGTTCCGTCGTAGTCGGGGTAGCGGTCGCGTTGAGTTCCGAATTATCGGAACTGGTATCGAGGGTCGGCAGAGGTGTGGTCACGACCCAGGGCCGCGTCCCGGATTCGCTCTGCACGAGGTGGATCTTCAATGCTCCGGCGGACGTGGGCACAGTCACTGTCGTCGCGTTGGGCCCGTCTGCAGGCGCTGGTGCCGTGTGTGTCGGGCCGGTGATCGCTACGGCAACGGTTGGGCGGGCGGCGCGAAAGTTCGGTGTCAGTGCGCCGTCAGGGACCAGCACTGCGAGTGCGGAAGCCCAGGCGTCGGCAGTTGCGGCGTGATCGGTGTAGAGGTGCGCGTATGTCATCGCTGTCGCTTGCGCGCTCGACGCGACGTCGGCGTTCGACATCGCAGCGGTGTGCGCTTGCGTGACTTCCTCGCTTGCATCCGGCGCACTCGGAGGCTGGGTGGTGTCCGTGATCTCGAGGCTGGACGCTGCGGTTGACGGTGATTCGGCAGTCCTCGTCGTTTCCGGTGTTCCGGGGATCTGGCCGAGTACGACGAGTCCGGCGAAGACACCGACGATGGAGATTGCAAGATTCGTTCGTGAGTAGAGGGCCCACCGACGAATCGGGGTCAGGATTGGGTTTTGGCCGATTGCGGGCATTTTAGTTCGACCTCTCCCGATCGACGGCAGGCCGCGCCGGCGGAGTCCACACTGATGAGGTGGGTGGGCGCGCACTTCTTCGAGATGAATCGCTGGAGCCGGACATGCCTCCGGTAGTCGCGGCTTCGGGGGCTCTGTGTTCGCTCGACATGGGGGTGGGTGTGAATACCTTCATCGGCGCGATGACCGAGCTGGTTCCGCCGTTCCATTCCTCGTCGACCGACGGACGTTGTGGAGCCGGCCTGAGTCCTCGGCTGCGCTCTTCATGGAGGTCGGCCTCGGTACGGGAATGTCCGTCGTGGCCGCGACGGCGCGGCCAATCAGTGCCGTCATCTGCGGTGTTGTCGGAATCGGTACCGATTCCAACAGAGGAGATCCCAGCTTTGGGTCGCAGTGCTGCCGCACCTGATGCGGCAGCGAGCCCGGCGATACGTGCATCGCGCTCGCTTTCGCGTCCGAGGGAGGTGCCCGGTATTCGGTCGGAGGCGGTACGGGCGGCAGCGCGGGCATTGTCGGAGTCTTGCTGACGTCGGGCGATGAGTCCGCGGCCTTCGGGGCGCACCAGGGTGGTCTCGTCGTCGCCGTCGTTGTTGTCGCTGCTGCGGTGGAACGCTCCGACTGTCTTTTTCGCCATCGTCGTGGCAGGTCCACCGACGGCAAACGATGCGGCATCGAACGCTTTGTGTTTGATCGACGATTTCGCGCGGACAGCTTTGCGGTTGAGTGCACCGGCGGAGTTTTGTCGGAAGGTGCTCGAGATCCGTTTGAACGGGCGCATGATGAACCAGCAGATCAACGACAGAATCACCATGAACCACAGGCGCCACGAACCGTCGACCGAGCCGTTGTCGACGTAGTAGAGCTTGACGAGGGCAACGAGATACAGCGCCACGATCGTCGCTCCTGCGACACCCCAGAGGTAGGCGGTGCCGATCATCCGCATGACACGTTCGAGGAATCCTCCGGAGAGTACGACGAACGGAACCCACATCGGAGCGAACAGGATCGCGAATCGGATAGAAAGCAGCGCAACAATTTTCAGGATTGAGGCGCCGGACCACAGAAGTGATGGCAAACCGACCTTCATCATGGCCAGGAACCCGGTCGAGGTTCGGCCACTGTCCTTTCCTTGAAACTGGGTGTATGAAAGGTTCTGTGCGGAAAGGGGTTTGATGATCTCGTCCTGGAACCGCGCTGCTTTCGAATCGGCGAGTTCGTTCGCGGCCTCGGTGTCTCCCTTGACCCGTTCTTGCTCGTCGTAGGTGAAGGCGAGTGTGTCGCGGAGTTTGGGTTGGAGTTGCTGATCCGGCGGTACGCCGGATTCGTCGAAGTTCGGCCCGAACCAGCCTTTGGAGATGTCCGGCAGGAGAATTTTGTCCATGAGGATGTTGCGCGGATCGGTTTCCAGACCCGCCGCCTCGAACACTTCACCTTGGGTGCCGGTGATCAACTGCCCAAACGTTTCGTCCGCGACACTCATCGCCTTCTGTGGCGCTCCGACCATCAGCGCTCCCAATGTCACACCGGCGGCGGCGAGCATCACCGTCTTGGTGACAGCAGCCGCGTTGGACTTGAGCGCGTTCCACAAGATGACTGTTGCCCCGCACATCAATGCCAGGCCGATCCATTTTCCGTAGACACCGGATGTGCCAGTGGCGATGGAGGCGACGATCGTGTCGAACTGATCGAGCGCGGGAGTGATTCCGGATTGGGCTGCTTCGGTCCCGGACTTCGTTTGATCGTCGAGCCAGAACGCGATCGCGGCCAACGACTGCCCGACCATCAGAAACGCGTTGCCGGTGCTCGTGTCCGCGACAGCGCCGGGTGCGCGGACCAAGTCTTCACCGCATCCGAGGTCGTAGGTGTACCAACGTAATCCGGCCCACCCGTAGGTCTGGTAACCGGTGGGGTTGCCGTTGTGGGGTGGCTCGGTGGCGCTGTGGGAGTCGAAGACCGTGGGAAAGACTGCGTTCGGGAACTGCGGCGAGGGAGCTTCTTTGCAGTCGAAACCGCCCGCGTGCGCCATGCCCAACTGTGGGCCTACCAGTGAGATCACCACGATCGTGAATACTGCGAACAACCGGATGAGCTTTGCGGGCACGCCCAATGTCGGGACGTTCGGCGCAGCGTCGTTCACGGCGCACCACCGGACTTGATGGTTGCGCCTGCTCGTGGACGGGAGTCGAGGGCTTGAAAGACGTGCGCGAGGTGGGTGAAATTGGTCCAATCGCAGCGGACGATCTCGATGTCGTCGGCCATCTTCATCATGAACCGCCTAGCTTGGTCGACGTGCGAGGTGTCCGTGTCCGGGTCCAACGTGTCTTCGCCGCCGCCCCCGAGGTCGGCCAATGTCGCCTCGTATCCCTGCCCGGCCGGCAGGTTCAGCAACTTCAATGCGCCCTCGATAGCGTGTTCGTTCCCGCCGAGGTCTCCGATGATGACTTCGTATGTCAGCGCAGACTTGTCGTCGGTGCCGTCGACGCCGAGGTAGTCGTCGGGTAGCTGCGAGCACACCAGGGCACGCACGTTGAATTTGCGGCTGTCACGTGCGATCCGGAGATTCAGAGTGCGCCCCGCGCCGGTTTGTTCGAGGTACTTGTTTTCGTCGAGGAACAGGATTTTGCGGGCCTGTCGCGGCTTGTCGTAGATGAGCCGGTTGGCTTGCCACGCAGCCATATGCATCAGCGGCGCGGCCATCCGTTGTTGCGGTGTCCACTGCGAGGATGGGACTCCCTCTGGAGGGAGCTGCAAGCCGGGCATCGTCAGGATGGTCAGGCGCTCGTCGAAGGTAGTGTCGGCGTCGAAGCCGCCGAGTGTGCCGGGCTTGGGGAACAGCACCCGAGCTTCAGCGAGTTGGGACATCATGTGCAGTTTCTGATGAATGCTGCGGGCAGTCGTCTTGACCTCTGTGTCCTGTTCGTTTTCCGCCATTGCGGCGAGTTGATCGAGAACCTGACCGAGGTGATGTTCGGCGTCGCCGCCGACGTTGTGTGCTGCCGTGTGGAGGACACTTTCCGTCCATCGCTGCTCGACGTCCTTGTCGGTGAGCATCATTTTCAGCACCGACACAGCGCATTCCATGCGTTCTGCGGCAGCTGCACGCAGGTCCGCTTGGTACTGATCTTCCGCTGCTGCGGCCGGATCGGGATCGAGTGCGTAGTGCGAATGTGTGGGGGAGTATTCGGGGTCGTCGGGGTCCGGGTCGGCGATCACGCGGTACGGGTTGAGTGCGCCCGGACGTGAGCGCCCGGTCAATGCGTAGACCCTCGTGAACGGTGCCAGTTCCGGCAGTGTGGCAAGCCGGGCGAGCGGACCGGAGGGGTCGAGGATCACTCCGTAGGCGCCGGCGCGGACAGCTTGGTAGACCGTCATTCCGGCCAGGAACGTCTTGCCCGAACCGGGGACGGCGACGATCGGGGTGAGGCCGGATTTGTCTTTGTTCTCCGGGCCGGCGAAGCAGTTCCACACAGCTGGCCTCGGTGCGATCGACGCAGTCTGTCCGACGATCAGTCCTGTCCGGTCACCGATACGGTCTCCGACCGCCGCCATGCCGGCGGAGGCGTCGTAGACGCTCATGCGGCGCGCGTGTGCGATGTTCGCTTGCCGCTGGCCGGGAATGAACTCGCGGAGTAGTTGGTACTGCCCGTGTTCGTGCTCGAGGATGATGTGCGGGGAGTACATCTCCTGCAGGGTCGAGACCTTGCGGCGTACCTCGTCGGCGTTTGCTCCCACGACCGCCATCCGCCACCACCCCTTGACCCGGGTCGAGAGCCCCGAATGATCGTGTTCGAGATGCGTTTTGATCTTCTGCGCCGCCGCATGTTGTTCCTGCAATTCCGTCGGCGGGCTTTCGTCGTGTTCGACCGTGTAGTGCTTGAACTGGTTGGTGATCTTGTCGGTCACGAAGCGCATCGCGCGGGCGGTCGCGGTCTTCTCTTCGAGCGTGATGCGTTCGGACCATTCGAGAGGCTCGCCGGATCCGTCGCCGATCACCTGCCACGGCAACATTTGCTCCGGGATCGGCATTGGCGCCATCCGGCCGATCGTCAAGACGATCACGGCAGCGCTGTATCGGCGCCCGTCGACGAGACCGGAGACGGTGGTGAAGCCGTCGCCCGGGGTGAGCGAGAGATCGGCGAGGTCTTCGAGGGATGCGATGTCGGTGTCGGTCCAATCGCCGCCGCCTGAGATCACGCCGTCGATGTCGAGCGGGAGACCGATCGCCGCGGAGCGCCGCAACAGGTAGTCCATCTGCCCTGCGGTGGCCGGGCGTGCATCGGCTCCGCGGGCGGCCATGATCCGGGCCAGGGTCGCCAGATGCTCATCGAGCATGGTTGTTTCGCGGTCGAACGACTCGTCCGCCCACCGCGTTACGGCTGCGCCGATCTTGCCGAATCCGGACAGCCACAGGGCGAGGTAGTCGAGGCCCCTGCTCGACATCGAGCGCGGGGGTAATTCGATGCCCCAGTATCGGCCCTTGATCGTCGGTTCGGACCAGAGCATGCCGTGCTGCTGACCGCGCAGGTAGTCGTTCCACGAGAGCGCGCCGTCGACGTCGGGTAGGGGTGTGGCCCACTCGTGATGCGAGCGTGCCCATGCTCGGACCGGCCACGGCGCGCGGGTGAGCCGACGGTGCAGGTGTTCGACGCCCGCCTCGCGCAGGTTGGCCAGGATCAGCGCTTCGTCGCGTATGTAGCGTCGCTGCTTGGGTGTCGGGCGCATGTTCCACGGCCCGGGTGGCTGCACGAACCATGCGGTCGCAGTCCTCGGTGTGCGGGTGATGTGTCCTGCTGTGCCGCACAGTTCCAACTTCACGCTCTTGCGGTCTTTCGCGACGGTGCGGGCAGCACGTTCCTGGTCCTTGACGGTCTCGGACTTTTTCGTGCGGGCGGACTTACCGCTCCTGCCGCGCCCACGTCGTCGAACGCGACCTTTGTCGGGGATCTCGTCGGCGGTTGTGATGCTCGCGGCGTCGTCTGTCTCGACCGGTTCGGGCCCGGCCCACACATCGGGGGTGTGCGGCGGGTCAGGCTCATGACGATCCGGTGGCGCGGCGGTGCGCCCCGCCGCCCAGGACGGAGGCAGAGCGCCGGGCGGAACGACGGGAATGTGGCCGGTGCTGCGTGGGTCGAACAGAGACGCGACGTCGTTCTCGTGCGTGGTCATCAGATGTTCGCCTCACCGGTGGTAGCGCAATGGTTGTGGCCGCCAACGCCACGGCGAGTCCGATCCGGTGGTGGAAGGGTGATGTAGATGCTTTCGCCGGCCTTGGGTGGGCGCGGAGAGGTGAGGTCGTTATAGGCGGCTGTGATCACCGAGCGCAACGGCCGGTCCGCGCTGATGTACTTGGTGATCCGGCTCGACACCGCCACCGTCGAGACGACAAGAATCAGAAACGTGCCGTAGCTCAAGGAGAGGTGGAGGACGGATCGGGCGATGATGAACAGTACGAAGAACGTGCTCAGGCCCACGCCCACCGCCGAGTAGCGGATCGGCACAGGAAGTGTCTTGCCGGTCGGGCCCAGGTAGTGGTTGTCGACGCGGTAGATCAGGTCGTCGGTTTCGATCACGGGTGCTCCTCGGCGGTGAACTCTGATGCGGTTGGCGGTCAAGGATTTTCAGATGCCGAGCAACCCCAACGCCCACTGACCGAGGGCGTCTTGAGCGGATTGATTGGCTGCCAGCGCAACGAACAGCAGTCCGACCACCGAGAGTCCGCCGATCGTGACGACCTTCGAGACATTGCCCTTGAGTGCACCGAGGAGAAGCGCGCAGGCGATGATCGCGATGATGGTGACCGCACCGTTCGATCTGATCCAGCCGGTCAACCCCTCGGTGCTCGGCTCGGCGAGATAGGTGACCGTGGATTGGTGGACGGGCCGATAGGCGCTCTGTGCGATTGTGCTGACGGCGTGTGCGAGGGCAATCATCTTCGTCTCCAACGTGTGTGATTCTGCGGCGTCCCGCATGGGCGGGATGAGTGCAGACGGTAGGTAGCGCGGGCCCGGTTTCCAAAGTGACTGTGGATAACTCGCGCCACCGACCAAAATGGCGGTCGCCGAACATCGGATACGGCGGCGGCAGCGGAGCGATCGAACAGGTGCGGTGAGCGAGTTGTGTCTGTGGGTCGGCGAATTCACCTCGAACAAGCTGATCGAATGCTGCCGTGCGGGCGCGCCGAGCGTGTCGAGGGATCGCGGTACGAACAGCGCTCACAATGGCGGGCTGGGTGTACGCGGGACGGGGCGGGTGGGGCAGGCGTCCGAACGAGCGCCCCTGGCGGGGGTCACTCCCCCCTCCGTTCCTCCGGGGGGAGTGTACTTGCTGAAATTGCGTCGCGCACAGTCAGTTTCGAGGGTGCTCGAGTATTGCCAGATCAGACGCTACGGCGAGCGATCTCGCACTCACTGACCTGGCCGCTTCTGCGAGCGGTACGGCTTGGCTCGTTGACCGTTCGGAAGAGTGCTCTCCGAACGCCTTTGAGAGCGCTCCGACATGCGCTTCGAAAAATAGTTATCCACAGTCACATTGCATGGAATTTTCGCCCCTCGTAGCGTCTGCCCTGACACCCCGCGAACGTCGCGGTAGCGGTGAACAGAAGGGGGAGAATGATGGCGGAACCAGATCCGATCCGCGACTTCATCGCTGACCTGTTCGTCGACGTGTTCGCTGGCGACAAGAAACGTCCGACCGTCGACGGCATCGACGACCTGACAGCGCGCCGCTTCCGCCCCGTCTCCCCATTCTTCGCCGCCCTGGCCGCACTGGCCTACATCGCACCGGATCTCGCTACACAACTCCCAGTCGAGAGCTTCGCGAAGATCGTTGCCGTACTCGATCGCGTGCACAGCGCCGCAGGCCCGCTGATCGCGATCACCATCGCCGCGGCCGTGCTCGACACCGGCCGGTTCCACTCACACCGCCACCGCGTCACCGTGGCCGCCCAACTGCGCCAAACCACCGGGCACAGCGCACTCGCGGTGCGCGTGCCGATGCTCTCGCGGCGCTCAGCGATCAAGTCCGCACGCATCAAGCTCCCGGTCGGCGCGGTCATCCGCCCGAAGCAGATGGAAGAGTTCACAGCGGCAGTGGCGAATAGTGTTCGCGGTTCGAAGTGGACGATGAACATCTCGCACGAAGCACACAAGAATCGGCTGATGATCGCGAGAGCGTTGACCGTGGCAGATCAGCGCAGCGTCCGACACAAGGCACTCGCCGGTTCACTCGAAGGCGCCTCGATCCTCAAAGACGCGAAGGTGAGCGTGCATTCGTACGGCGACGACGGAGTCGAGACCGGATACCGCATCGGGTTCACTCCCAACCTCAACAGCGGATCGGGGGCGTTTCAGTACCGCGTCAACGAAGCCCTGATCGCCATCGCCGGCGAACACGAATCCGGACAGAACTGGGACGTGCAATGGTCACCCGACGCGGGAGAATTGCTGCTGACCCTCAAAGCGCCTCTACCCACACGGGTATCGCACCCCGCACCCAGCGAGCTGACGTCGATCGCCAACCGCTATCTGCCGTACGCAACCGGGGCGGCCGGCACGGTGGCCTACTGGGACGTCTCGACCAAATCGAACAAGCCGCACTGCCTGATCGTCGGCCCGACCGGAGGCGGCAAAACCTCCGCCATCCGCACGATCTTGACCGAAGCATCCTTACGCGGAATCCCGTTCATCGGCGTCGACCCGAAAATGATCGAACTCGACGGCCTCGAGGGCTACCCCGGCTGCGGCGCGATCGTCTACGACCCAATCCGGGCAGCGATCTTCATCCGCGCGTTGCACGCGGAAATGATGGCGCGCAACCAGTACGTCCACGTGAAGAAAATCGAACCGTCCCAACTTCCGCTGTTGATCGCGGTCCTCGACGAGTTCTTCATCCTCTCCGCTGCGTGGACACGCCTGAAAAAAGATCCCGACGAGGAAACTCGTACCCTGATCGCCACGTTGGACCCCCTCGGAGCGTGGGCGGAACTGTCCGTGCTCGCTCGATCTTCCGGAATCCGTCTCCTCCTGGGGGTGCAGCGTCCGGACGCGTCGTTGTTCGGTGGGGCCTCGGGAAACGCGCGCGACAACTTCGGCACTCGCCTCTCGCTGGCGAACCTCTCCCAGGACGGTGCACAGATGGTGTGGGGTGACGCGCACCAAGGCCGCAGCATCGACACCTCGATCCCCGGCCGCGCCATGGCCACCGGCCCTGACGGAACACCGATGGAAGCGCAGGTGTGGTGGACACCGAATGTCGACCGCCACCCGAACAAGTGGAACCAACTCTCGGCCGCGGATATCGCGATCATCGACGCACTGCAACCCAGTAGAGCACCGGAATTCATGTGCTACTCACGAGAACTGCGCGAATTCCTCGAAACGGAAAGCGCGCTGGCGACGAAGAAACGCGAGCACGGAAGCGTGGCAGAACCCGTCCTCCTCGGCGATGTCCCGGTCGCCGATATCGCCGATGCGATACCCGCCCACGCACTCAAGCCGGGGACCACGATCTTGCTCACGGACGAGCACGGTGGCTCGGACATCGTCACCGTTGCCTCCGTCGACGCCAAACCCACCGGAACCACCATCACCATCGACACCGGTGGCCGTACCCGGGCCAAGGTGACTTTCGATCCGGGCGAAATCGTGCTTCTCGCGGGCGCCGATCATGACGCCGACTTCGCTGTGTAACCCGGCACAGCCAACTAGCCGAATTCGCGCCCAACCCCCCGCATCGACGCCGCGAACTGACCACAAACACCGATCTGTCCCACCGAGAGGAAACCAAACATGGCCAGCCGCCGAATCTCCCAGTCCATCAGCCCCACATCCACCGATGTCGAGGCACTCCGTGGACCGTTCGTGGCCAAAGGGGCCAACGATCCCGTCATCCTCGAACTGCGTACCGCCCTGAAAGAGGGAACGCCGGAGTGGCTGCCCAAGCTCGACGAGAAGGTAGAACTTACGGTCGAGCGCCTGGCCCAGATCAAGGAATCGGCAGGTTTTCGGCGCGCGATCATCGAAGCGTTACCCGCAGGAGCAGCCCGCGACAACGCCCTCACGCAGCTGGTTCGGACCGAGGAAACAATCGACGAAATGTTGAGCGAACTGGGCGCCGTCGGCGCGTTCGGAGCGGGTTCCTGATGAACACCAGCCTCACGCCGCACACGGAGATCACCGGAGCGTCATGGCCTCGTCAACGCCGCAGCATCCCCGCGGCCGGCGTCGTGCTGATCGGTGCAACACTGATGCTCAGCGGATGTGGCGGCGACGGAGGTCGAGACGCGAAAAGCGTTTCCGCCACCAACACCGGGCAGATCGTCAGCCAGTCCAGGAACGACTACGACAGCATCATCATCGGCTGGGGCGAGAAGCACTCGCCCGCCGAAATCACCACGCCCTCGCCCGACGACGTCACCGCACGGTGCTTCGGGAACGGCGATGACCTCTCCGCCGTGATCACCGCTCCCTACGGATGGAAGATTTCCGTCTCCCACCCCTCCGAAGTCCTGAGCGTTGAGAACACCGAACAAGACCTCACCGCGGAGCTGGACACCTCGAACCAGTACTACCCGGATCTGCGGGAAATCGACTGGTCCACCCCTGACCATGTCGACATCGCCGCCGCACCCCGAGTGCCCGACGACTGGTATTCGCCCTACGGCGCGAACCAGCAGATGTACGTCTCCCTCCACGTCGACTGCACCTGACCGAACTCACGTCCAAACCCCCTGTATCGCATCCGAAACGAAAGGACCATCATGAGGACCGACCAGATCGTCGCCACAACGGACAACGACCGGTCCGCCGCCGCATCAACTGGGGTGAACACGTGACGGCGGGGCTGTCTGTTGAGGTCACCTCGGAGACGACCGCACGCGTGAGCGGTGGATCAGGAACTGCGGACATAGAACTGGCAGCCGAGGACGAAAATGCACTCTTTCACGCGATCGAAGAATTCGCCAAGACGGAAGCTGCCGATTCCGGCGAGTCCGTCGAGGTATCGGTGAGCGGGTTCGGCGCCACCACACGGTTGACCGTCACCCCCGAAGGGCACGTCGCGGTCTCCGGGCCACCACCCGCCCCGGTAGCCGTACCCGTACCCGCGCCCACAGTCGACGAACCGGTGAGCGTGCGCGCCGCCGCCGTGAACCCGCAACGCCCGCCAGTCCCGACGCAGGATCAGCGCCGCGAGCCCCCACACCTCCACCACGCCGACACCGGGCAGCGCCCGACGACATCGGTACTGGCAGCCCCACAGATCAACTCAGGGTCAAACGAGCCCGCCCGCATAGGAATCCGCGGCCGACTCAATGCCGTCCTCAACTTACAAATGGCGCCGAAAGCTGGGTCCGCCGAATTGCGTCACCGCGCCGCCGTCGCCGCGATCACCGGCCCGATCCCGGACTTCTCGGTAATAACTCTCGCCAATCCCAAGGGCGGCGTCGGTAAAACCCCGCTTGCTGCGGGACTAGCGGCCGTCATCGCAGAGCACCGAGGAGCGGGAACGCTCGTCTGCGCCGATCTCGCCGAGATCGGTGGCAGCCTCGCCGACCGCGTCGCCGTGCCGCCCCACCAAGAACAGGACGTCTCCGCACTTCTCACCGCCGCCGCAACCGCAGGGGGCAGTATCCGTCCATCGACACTCTCGCGGTACCTCGTCCGCCAGCCCAGCGGAGAGGACATCATCGCCGGAACCCAGACAAACACCGCCGCCGCACTGGGATACGACGACGGCACGAGCCTGGCGAATGTTCTGGCCCAGCACCGCGAGATCCTCATCGCCGACACCGGCAACAGCAGCCTCGCCGGAAGTTGGCAATGGGCCGCCGCGGCCGCGAACGTACTTGTTGTTCCTGTTCCGCTACGCCGCGACGCTGCCGCAGCAGCGCACCGCATGCTCCTCGACATCATCGCCACTGCTGGCCCGCACGTACTCGCCTACACCGTCGTCGTCATCACGGACGGGCCTGGGGATGCGCCGATGGTCGAAACCGAAGCTGTCGACGCGTTCATCGAACTCGGTGTGCGCGCGGTTCTGCGGATGCCGTTCGAGCCGCTGTTCGCCTCCGGCGAGCGGATCGCCGCGAACCAGCTGCGCCGCAACACCACTGACGCTTTGACCGTTCTCGCGGCCACGGTCATCGGCCTGATCGCGGCCACGGTCATCGGCCTGATCGCGGGCGCGCCGGACTGAACAACTCCGCGCAGCGAAGCTCTGTTTCGCGCACTACGTTCACACAACTCGAATCCCGCTCTCACGAAAGGCTTCACCATGAATGTCGACATCACCGCAGGCAACCGAGCAACGCGCCGCGCACAGCAGGGAGGCCGCCGTCGCGGACAGACAGCAGGCCGTCACGCCGCCGTCGCCGTGCTTGCAGCGGCGGCAGTGGCCGCAGGTATTGCCCTCGCACCGCCAGCGATCGCAGCCCCCGGCCAAGCAGGGATCACCGACGGCGGGGGACAGGCCGGCATCAGTGCCGGTGGCGGCGGCCAGTCCGGTGTGACCACCGAACCCGCCCCACCCCCTGCTGCGAGTGCGCCGGTTCAAACCGAGCCGATTTACTGGGTCGCCCCGCCCCCGCAGTACCAGAACATCACCTATCAGCCGCTACAAAACTGGGACTACGACGCCAATACCTACACAGCACCGAACAACACCGATGACGCCACATCGATCGACTACAGCCAGCTCCACCTCCCCGGCCCGGTCGAGATTATTGCGCCGATCATCGCTCCGCGTGACACCCTCCGCTTCGGTACATTCCACATGGCGCAGCCGAACTGGGTTTCCGACGCCGACCTCGAGCGGACCAACAACACCACTGCCGTTGTCGAGTCGATGGTTGCGACGGGTTGGCATTCACTCGGTGTTCCCGTGGACAAGGCAAGCCGTGAGTCCGCGGCGCAGGTCGCCGGCGCCGCCGGTGGCGCATTGACCGGCGGATTAGCGCTTGCAGCGCCGTTCGCGATGGGTGGCGCGTTGATCGGCGGCACCATCGGCGGCAATATCGGAATGGGCCTGGGTAACGTCTTCGTCCCCGGCATCGGCTGGGTGGCAGGAGGATTGGCCGGCACCGGCGCAGGCGCGGGTATCGGCGCACTGGCATTAGGCGCTCCAGCGTTCATCGCGGGTGCGCTCGGCGGGGGAGCAGCTGGCTTTGTCGCCGCAACGGCCTACGGGGCCGGCGAACTCGGAGAACCCGTCGACATCGAGATCCCCGACGTCGACCGGCCCGCAGTGACCACCCAGACCCAGCAGATCCTCACCGAGTGGGAGAACTCCGGACCTGTCGGCGGCGCCGTCGCCGCCACTGTTCGAGACACCGTTGCCGCCGCTCCTGCGATCGATGCGCAGGTCCGAGGTTTCGTCGCCGCACAACCCGGAGGTGAGCAGATCATCGAGCAAGTCGATTCCGCACTGACGGACTTCTTCACCACTGCCACTCCTGGCCTGGCTTCCTCGCTGATCAGCGACGCAGTCGGAGCAGGCATTCCGGCGTAAGCCCGTTCGATCAGAGACATTCGGGGCGGGTGGCAACTTGCCGCCCGCCCCGAACCTTTCCTCCACTACCGCAGAACCAGGCTCGACCACTGAAAGGGCAACAGCGATGAAGAACACGAGCCGGCACCCCGCAGTGATCGACCTACTCGCCAGCGAGCCCTTGCCCACACGCACCGGCACGCCCTCAGGTGTCACCTCGCCCCAACCGGACAAAGTGTCGAAACCGCCGCGCCAGAAGCGTTCTCGATCACCTCACCTGCGCTACGTAGCTGCCCTGATCGTGGTGGGCGCGCTGCTCGGGTGGTTCCTCCTGCGCATCCTCTCCGGCCAGGGCGACACCGTGCCGGCGCACCTCGTAGAGGGGTCAGGCGCATCGAATCAACCCGTGGACACCGCTCCGCAGACACTCGTGGCCGAACCCACCTCCGAGGCAGATCCCGGCGCCTGCCGCACGGACCGCGGTGACCAGAAGAGTGGCCCCGGAGTCATCGCAGCATTCGAGTACGCCTACTACATCACCCGCTCCGGAGCAGCGGTCCGCGCACTCACCACCCCCGACACCTCACTGCCGCCGGCAGAGAAAATCCAAGCCGGAATCGACACAGTCCCAACAGGAACAACCCACTGCGTACGGATCACCCCAATCACGACCGATGTCTACTCCGTCGCACTTGCAGAGATGCGCCCCGGAGCCGAGCCTGCACAGTTCCCACAGACCATCACCACCAAAAACATCGACGGCCGGTGGTTCGTCGACGTCATCAGCTAGAAACCCACACCACTTCCGCACACGGACAAGGAGATTTCGTGAACCCCAGAACACTGATAGCAGGCGATTCATCCTCGCCCGTCATCTTGCATGTCCCGCACGCCTCCCGCACAATTCCCGGCGAGGTCCGCTCGTCACTGACCGTGACCGATGCTCAACTCACCGCAGAGCTGGACGAGATCACCGATGCCTACACTGACGTCATCGCGCAGCACGCCGCCCGATCCACCGGTGTCCCACCGTGGATCTTGCGCAACGACCTCTCCCGTTTGGTGATCGATCCTGAACGATTCCCCGACGACCGCGAAGAACTCAATGCCGTCGGGCGCGGTGCGGTCTACACCCGAACCTGCAACGGAGCCGTCCTCCGCAACGAGGATGATGACGCACGAACTGCGCTGCTCGATACCTACTTTCACCCGTACGCTGCCGCGATGTCCGATCTCGTCACCGATCGGATCGCTGCCACAGGCCGTGCCGTGATCATCGATGTCCACTCTTACCCGACCCTGCCGTCGGCGTACGAGCTGCACACCGACGGGCCCCGCCCAACGCTGTGCATCGGCACCGACCCACACCACACCCCACAATGGCTCACCGACGCTGCCCACGCCGCGTTCTACCCCCTGACCGACATCGGCAGAAACACCCCATTCGGTGGTACGTACGTACCACTCGACCACTACCGCACAGATCCCCTCGTGTACTCGGTGATGATCGAACTACGCCGCGACCAATACCTCACCGAGAACGGCGAACTCGTCGACATCGCCGCCGAAAAACTCGGAGCCATGCTCGGTCGCCTCGTCGATGCGGCGGATCGGGGGAGGCGGTAGATGTGCCAGAAATACCCCGGCCCCCGCTGCACCCCACACGTGCGAGCACGCCTCGACAGCGCCCACCGGCGACTCGATTCCGCCCAGGCATCGTTCGACGCGAACCCGGCGATCACCCGCAACCGACAACGATTGGACGCCGCGAAAGCGAACCTCGACGCCAGATCCGCCGAATACGACGCCACCCCCGGCGGACAAACCGAGTTGCGCAACCAACTCGGCACAGAGGACGATCCAGGTAAGCGAGAAAAGCTGCAGCGTCGCCTCCAAGTGAGCAAAGCGCTACGCGAGCAGCAGATTAGAGCAGCATCAGGTTTCATCCACGACGACCCGAAGGACAACAACGATGGCGACGAACGAGATATCGACTCTGACGCAGGAAGAGCGCGAAGCGTTCTGGCGTCGGTGGGGATGGAGTCCGGAGTTGCCGAAAGTCGAGCGCTTGGCGATCGAGAAGGAGTGGCACGACACGGCAATCGAACTGGCGAAGTTCCACGGCTTCTGATCGACGACCGGCACATCACGCCGGTCGCAGTGCATCGACTGCAGGACAAACGCGCCCGGCATCTTCGCAGTCTGGGGGAAAGCACACCGGAGCTGTACGAGCTGCACCCGCGGGATGCTGAGACATACCGACGCCAAATGGAAACACTGCGTGATGGCAACAGGTTCGCAGCTTCCGTCTATGTCTACAGCGACTATGAGTACGCAGGTATGCGGCTACTCGTGACCGACGACGGCAGATCCGGTATAGCGCTCAAAGACGACGAAATCGTCTCCCTCTACGCCCACCGAGACAGCAACCATCCCGGCGCCGCGAACTCGATGCTCGAAACAGCCGTCGCCGCAGGCGGGCGGCGGCTGGACTGCTTCGACACCGTTCTACCTGCCATCTACGCGAAGTCGGGATTCGTCCCCGTCGCACGATTGAAATGGAACGACGACTACGCCCCCGACGGCTGGGACTACAACACATACGCGGCGTTCAATGGTGGTCGCCCTGACGTGGTCTTCATGGCCCATGACCCGGCATCGGCGGGTTCGCGCTACCAGCGCGGATCCGGTCGCTACGTCAACTCGTACGATGACGGAATCGACGCGGTCCGCGCCCGGCTCGGACTATGAGAGATGGGCCGGCAAAGCGCGCGAGTCCGCCCATTGGTCCTGCGAATTGCGATAACGATCTGAAGTGAAAAGTTTGTCTAGTCGACCAGGGTCGAGTACTCAAAAATTGCCGGACCGCTAAGATTGGATGCAATGACCAGCGATGCCGAACAACAAGCAACAGCAGCCGGAAAGTCGCCGACCACAGGGACTTACGTGCACAGTTGCAGTGCCGGCAAACAGTCCACGGAGTTTACGAATAATCTTCCAAAACTGATGGGGGAGACCTACCAGCATTACGGCGCGCGTGGATCTGAACCAGCTCGAGAAGCACGAATTCGAGTCGAAGCCTTCATTGCCAACCACCAAACCTGCGGTGACCTCGTCTTCGAAAAACGCGTCGCCACAGCTCTGATCACTGAAGACTTCCTCGTAGCGCTCCACACGGAAGTTACGGCTCTCTGGGAAACACTCGAATCACACACCGATTCCATCACCGCGACGCCGTCCTGCGTCATCGGCGAGGACAGAAGGTACGTTTTCGCCGTCACACCCATTCGGAGCCGAGGCTTCTTTCGCCGAAACCGCCACCAGGCCAACACTATCAAGTTAGTCGGCGCTAGCGGATTTACACTCATCGCTGCAGGAAGCGCTTGAGGAATGGCGTTATCCCTGTCCGCTGTCCTCGGGTTGATTCCAACCCGCCCTGTGAACGAGGGCGCTAGATAAACCGCCCGGGAACTGTTGAAGGTGCGGCGCCAACCGCATAGCGGTGTTTACATGTATGGTCGAAGTGTAAGCCTTGATGCCGCTGTCGGCGTCTTCCCGGTCTCGTCGGTCCCCTATCTTGTGTGGCCGTCGAGACCGGCCCGGCTTAAACGACAAGCGCAACGTTGCGTCTTCCCTGCTGGTTCCCGGTGAGAGGGCGATGTCTTGCGCCCGGCAGCTGGCCTGCAAGAATTGCGGCTTCAGAACGCGTCCATCACGGCGACACCCCGGTCCATTGCCTGCAATTGCGGGGGTATGTGGTTCTCGGTCGTCAGCGGAAAGCTCACCGGCGCAAGCGTGTGAATGCGGAACGCCGGTGAGCGGAGCGCACCGAAACTGATCACGGTGCACCTTCTCCTTCTGCCACCCTCCGGCCGTAGCGGTCGGTTGGTGGGTCAGCGCGGCAGCCTCACGCCCGCGAAAATGCCGCCCGCACCTTGTATGCCCAAACAGTGAAAACCTGAATCCCAACAGGCGAATGTCGCTGACGAAACCGTTGGGGAATAACTGCTGGGATCTGTCGCCGCGACGCTGTGAACTCTCGGGGCTTTTCACATCTTCGATCAGCCTTGCGGCGAGTGCATGCACGGCTGCGCGCATCCGTGCTTGCGTAGATGCGAGCATGCACGGATGCGTGTGTGGAAGGTGGTAGTCCGCGTGATCGGATCGAAGCCCAAGTCATCGATGCATTCGACGCCGCATCTTGAAAAGCATTGAACAGCATCTTTTTTCACTGACGCCCGACAAATAGCACGTCAAGTCCGGTGGCTCTTGTGGGTGAGAGAAAGGGAAGTTGAGGCGAGTTCGAGGCCACCCTCGGCGGTGAAGACCAGGCGGCCGTCGTCGAGGGCGATCACCTACTGCTGCACCGGCGCCCGGTCCGCCGTAGTTCGGAATTGTCGATGACGGACTCGGCGAAGTCCTCGACCACAACACGGTCCAGTGGTTGGGGATTGCTGGACCTCGATCCGGCGCCGCCGCCGTCGGGAACCGGTTGCACGTATGCGGGCGGGGCGATCGTCATCGATCTGCACTCGTGTGGGCAATGACAACGAGAGAAACGAGAGGAGGGAACACGGTGGACGAACCGATGACGCAGGAACGCCGCGAGAAGTTTGGAGGCAGTACGGCTGGAGTCCGGAACTGCCGGAGGCCAAGCGCAAGGCGATCGAAGCGCGCTTTCCGGACTGGGGGATCGAGGAAGCCGAAGCCTTCGGCTTCTGATAGGCGACCGCCAGATCCAACCGGTCACCGACCACACCCTCTCCGCTGAGGAACGCGCACGTTTCGCTGCGCGCGGATTGTCCGCTCCCACGCTCTACGAACTGGACCCCGCCGACGCGAGTGTCTACCGCGAGCAGATGCTCGAGCTCACTCGAAAAAATCCCTATGCGGCGTCGGTCCACGTCTACGAGGAAACCGAGTACCGGCAGGTGCGATTGTTGGTCACCGACGATGGAAAGGCCGGCGTCGCACTCAAAGACGACGAAATCGTCTCGGCCTTCGGGCACAAGGACTGCGCGCACCCGAAGGCGGTGCAGTCGATGATCCGGCAGGCCACCCGGCTGGGAGGTCATCGTCTGGACTGCTTCGATACCGTCCTGCCGACGCTGTATGCCGATGCCGGGTTCGTCCCGGTTGCGCGCCTGGCGTGGAACGATGATTACGCACCCGACGGTTGGGACTATCAACAGTTCGGCCGATTCAACGGCGGTCGGCCCGACGTGGTGTTCATGGCGTATGTCCCCGATCGCGTCGGAGGCATGTACACGCCCGGGGACGGGGGAGTACGTCGACGACTACGACATCGGTATCGCCCGCGCCCAGGCGTACCAACCCGGCACGTCGAAAACATGAGGGGCGCAAGCACTAAGTAACGACATGCCCGGGGACAACAGGAGTGTCCTGGATTATCAGATACTGCAGATAACATGAACGCCATATTCATTCAGCAATACAACGAAGAGGATTCCTGTGGCCGAAATCATTATTCGCCAACTCATCGACGATCTCGACGGAAAACCCATCGACACCGGATTGGGACACGAAGTCACCTTCTCCTACCAGGGAGCTGATTACCGGATCGATCTACGCCCGGCCAATGCCGACAAGATCGAAGCGGTGTTCGCTCCGTACATCAAGGTCGCTGAGAAGATCTCCTCTACCGGCAAGCCCCGTACGAAAACGCCGACCGCGGCCAAGGCGTCGGGTTCCGGTCGATCCGCCGAGCAACTCAAAGCAATCCGCGACTGGGCCGGCAACAACGGCTTCGAGGTCTCTCCGCGCGGGCGGATCAAAGCCGAGGTCATCGATGCGTTCGACGCCGCACACTGAAAGCTAGTGAACAGCATCTTCTCGCACTGACGCCTACTAGTCGCGCCCCTAATATCCCGTGATCTCCTTTGATGAGATACGGAAGGATTCAGGCGGGCTCGAGACCACCCTCGGCGGCGAAAACCAGACGGCCGTCGTCGAGGGCGATCGCCCACCGCAGCACCGGCGCCCAGTCCCGACCCAGATCAGAGGTGTCGATCACGGTATCGGCGTAGTCGTCGACCACGACCCCGACCTGCGGTTCGGTTACGCCGGTCCGTGATCCGGGTGTCGGGATTACGGTGACCCGAGAACCGACCGCAATCGGGCGGGTGCGTTGAGCGTCAGAATCGGTCATGGAGCTGATTGTGACAGAGCCCGATAACTGCGATGGAATTTAGCTAACCCGCCCTGAGTGTTGCGAACTTGCGCCCGTGCCGACGGCGACTTTGTGCGGCAGGGAAGAATAAACGCATCGAGGTCCTTCCTGCACGGCGCAACTGGCAGCGGACCGCAATTGGCAGCGGACCAGCGACTGTACGGTATTGTGCAGTCTGATTGCAGTTGAATTTGCAATCAGAATCGACCAACGCTCAATTTGGTGAGCACCATTCACTAAGGACGACCGTGATCAAGTTCAGCCATCTAGTAGCTCTCGCTTGTGCCGGTATGTTGCTGACTGCGTGCTCGGCCGAAAGTTCCAATGCGATACCAGAGGCCTCGAGTAGTACGAAAAATACGAGCACTTCAACTCCCGCGAAAGTGTCGACCGAATCGCAAGTTGACCGGCTCGTATGCATCGGTGACGAAGGCCTGGAACGCTGGGGGCTGGGTATCTATGCGACGTACAAAGACCTTCTCCAGGGGAGAGATTCCTCGATGACCGCAGTTACCCTCGCTCGACAATTAACTGATCTAACAATGATAGCGTCGAACGGCGAAAATGAAGACGGATCGAAAATCATCAACGAAGCCAGTTCAGAAATCCGTCTAGCAATTACAAAGATGATTCAAGACGCGGATCGTAAGGCGCAGCATTTTGCTGACGCCGCTGACAAAAGATTTGCTCCCGATAATGATGTGACTGATGCAATGACCTCCTACACTCAAGCGCTCGCCGCGTGCACGACCGCTGGATATCAACCGTCATGGTTCAATATCGAGGAATTAACCGGAAATTAGCTTCAATCTTTCAGGTTCGCTTTTCGCGTACCTCGAGTCTTCATCGGTTCTTACCGAAGGAGTGCGACAGTGACGCGGCTGAGCCAGAATTTGCTCTGCGCCAGCCGAATTCGTCGAATGTGATACGTTCGCCGTACGTCAATGTCGCCATCACCATCGTGTTCCTGCCGCCGCAAGCATCGCGATGCGCTGGGCATGGGTGTGGGTGTGGTCATGCTGCGGCCAAACTTGTCGGCAAAATCCGACCCACACAAGTGGATGCATCGCAACGGCTAGAACGCCGGGCGAATGTCGCGATCGTCTGCGACGAGCCCACACTGATGCCCATTGCTGCGGCGATCAGGCGTATATCGTTGCCTGGCCAACGTGATTGGAGTTTTTCAGTTCTTTCCCCATGAGATATGGGTCCAGGTCGGGATGCGCGGTGGGGCACGGCGATGATCCAAGCGGTTGCTGGTGTGTGCTGTGCAGGTCGCACGCGAGTTTCCAGGCTAGGTCCGCGGTCACGCCAAGTGTGTTCGGCCCGAAGCCTGATGGGGGGCTTCAGGCCGACACAGTGAATTGTGGAAACACCGGGTCAGGTAGCGACGCGATCAAAGGGACCGACCGACGTGTTCAGGCCGGTGCCACCGAACGGGGGGTCGGCATTGGCAGTGGCACCTAAGTTGTCGGTACTGGCCCCGAATCAGATCCCGCAGGGCATCTATCAGGCAACGGCGACACCCGCTCAACTGATCAAGGGCGGCTATTGGGTTGGTGGAAAACTTTTCGCACCCCCCGAAGTCCGAGATCTCGGCCGCGAAGTTCGACCGTGCGTTACGCCTGCGGGATGGCTAGTCACAGCGCCTGCGGGCGCAACTGCGCTTCCGTTCCAACAGTGACCGTGCTCGCAGGTATCTATCTGGGTTTGATACTCGCAGCATTCCGACGGGTCGCACCAGCAGTGCCGTACTTTTCAGCAGAACGTGGGCGTAACCGCCCTGTGTGGCTCCGTGGTCGTCCTTGACGGTGTGAAGACGGATGATCGTCCAGTCGCTTGAGATGGTTGCCTCATCCGAGTTTACATAAACGACTTATGTTTCGGGCATGAACTGTTTCAGCATGTCAATCGAGTCCTAGTGAGGTATTTTTCGTTTACGCTAGATGAGTGAGCGTGCTGCTGTAATCACATTGAGAATGATTCCGGTAGGGTCGTGGGAACAGCTCTGGGCTGCAATCGAATATGTGAGCGAGTTCTTCCCGTCCACGCCTTGGCCGTTGTCGACGATTTTCTGGCGTTCGATCTCGAATTCCGGCCACTCGTTTGTGAGAACACTTTCGAGTGTGTCCGGGATTGCTACGACATGTGGTGCTAGGAGGCCAATAGGGTGGTCTTCCTCAACTAATCCGAGATATCGGAGTAAATTTCGATTTCCCTTTTTATTTTTCTCTGTCGTTGCCCTAATGTCTGACGGTTTCTTCTTTCCCGACCGCATGCGCTCATCGGATCCTGAATCGTTATCGAACACGGTGAGGACCGGTATTCCAAGTGTGGAGAGTATTGCATGTGGTAGATATAAATGATCTTTGCTTTGCGCTGCTGCGATCGTAATTCCGTCTATCGATAGATGGGTGGTTCGTGCAGCTATTCCTTCGAAAATTGCCCGATCATTGTTTCCTTCGACAAGGATAGTGGCGTTCGAAAAAAATGCCTCCGCGAGTTGGCTTGTGCACACGAGTTTCCAGCGAGAATTAACTACGTCTTCTTTCACATAGCCATTCAGTTTGGATACAACTGACTCCAGTGTGGCATGGCGAATTTGCACCTGTGCATGGGCACTATCCGTATCCGTCGTCCGCTGCACGCGTCGAACTTGATCGAAATACCGCTCGTCGACGAAGTACGGACTGTGAGTGGCGTAGGTGACCTGAAGGTTGTTCTCGGGGTGAGACGCTAACTCCCGAAGGACCGTGGCGAATGCTCTTGCTTGCGTCGGATGCTGGAACAATTCCGGTTCCTCGATAGCGAGGCAAATTACGCTCTTGCTCCCGTCTTGGGTACCGTGATCTGCTAGCAATTTGAGACTTGAGATAAGGAGTGCGCGCTGGAATCCGTGCCCTTGACGCTCGACGTCGGTCTCCGTCAGATGGTCTTGAATTGAAACCTTGATCTTAGTCAACTGCGGTTTCAGCTCAGGCTCGACTGTTTGTAGATTGACGGATCGACCGCGAGTGAACGAACCAACCTCGGCGCTGAGTTTCTTCGCCAGATCTGCCAGCTGACCCGTGAGGTGTTCCGCATTGATGGCCGCTTGTTTCCCCGCGATCTCATCCGCGAGTTTCGCGAATTCGGCGTCGGCCTCTCCACGATCGATGGTCCTTTCCAGGATTCGACCGATGATGGTGCCACGTCCATCGCTGCTCTCTTCGCTCGCGCGCAAGTCTGCAGTGACTAAAACGAAATCGAAGAGTCCTGACAGCTTGTTCTGTCCGTTAAACCCAAATAGGTGCGTACCACCGGATTCGGTATCGGAAAGACGATCAGGATGGTCACGCTCCCAAACATCCATCACCGCATCAACATTGCCGGCCGACGTCCATTTCGGCAGGTTAAGATCCTCACGTTCATCACGGAGCGCGTTGTACTCTGTCTTCTTTGTAGCCGCCGAAGTCGCGGACCGAATCACTTCGAACGGAGGAAACGAGACGGCGCGACCGCTCATCTTGTCTTCGCCGGACTCCCAAGTCCGCCACGCAGTGAACGTAGATGCTGTGGCTGGAGCGTACCGGGGGCCCAACGCCTCCCGATCCTGGTCCGTCAGATCAGTGAATGTGACGCGGACGCGAATTTTCGGCGATCCGATATGGCCGGACCATACGTCGCGCTCGTCGAGTTTGCCGCCATTGAAAAACCAATCCAGCGCGCGGAGAACGGAGCTCTTGCCAGCCCCATTCGGTCCAATGAACGTTGTAATCTCCGAGAAATCAACCTCAACGTTATCGAGGCACCGAAAATTGACGATGCCAACAGATTTGATGCGCAACACATTCTCCTGGATAGTTTTGTTGAACTGCACTTCTCGCGGCGGCTGGCTATTGGGCTGTGGTGGGATGCACGAAGGTTCGATGGGGAATAGGGGATGGTTAACGGCCAACAGATTCTGACAGCGAGCTCAAGACTAGAACAGCTCGCCGGCCCATCCGCGCGGGCACCCCATTTCTGTTACGTGGTTCGTTTTATCACTGCGATTCCAGATTGACTGTGGCTGGTGACGCTCAAAGCGACAGGTTTGATCGAGGGCGTTCACTTCCACCTCCCGCGTGAGAGCAGTGGGAGCAATCAGATGTGCCCCGCCGTCCAGGAATGCGTCATAGCAGGGTATGTTTGGGGACCTTACCGAGGAGTGGCCATGGACTTCGAGTCAGCGATTCATAACCGACAGTTGATTTCTTTTGCATATGACGGGTTGCCTCGCATAGTGCAGCCAGCCACATTTGGTCATACAACCACAGGCAAGCTTTCGCTTCGCGCGTGCCAGATCGACGGCAGTAGTCGTCGGAACACTCCACCCTGCTGGGAACTGTATAGCGTGTCGAAGATAGTTAATCCGGTCTTGCATGGCACCATGTTTTCGAACTTCGCACAGCCTGGCTATACACGACTCGATTCTGCATTCACTGCAATTATCGCCGAACACTAGTTTATCGGCGATAGTGACTTCGGTCTAAACGAACCGCGTCTCCACACCTTCAAAGGTGCATGTTTGTGGTGCGGTACGGGCCGTCCGGTGGGTGGTGTTCCGTTTATGGTCGACCCGTGCGGCGAATCAGTCGCCTCGTTGACCGGCAAGCGGCTAAGTGCAACCGGACGCCGATTTTCGCAAATCTGCCGTGTGCACGGCACGTCGTGATCGATGAGGTTCTGCGAGTGCCGACAGCGCAGCAGTCGTTATCGCAGGACCAGGGGCAATGGTCGCGGATTCGGGCCGACGGGTTCGATGAGGAAAGGCCGTGCCAGTCGCTGTTTCTCGAGTTGCGTCCACGCTTGGGCGAGTACGTTCAATCCTCGGGCCAGCGGGAACGAGTCTCCGGTTTGCTCGATGATGTTCTCGGTGCGGGGGACAGCAGCGGCGATTTGCTTCGGATGTACGATTTCCGGCCACGTCGGCGGCACGAGAGTCTTGCGTGTCGCGGCGTGGGAGTTGAAGCGGGCCTGCAAAGCATCACGTTCAGCAATGACGGCGTCGACGGTTGCGTCGATGTCGACTTTTCCTGCGGTGGTGATGTTTTCGCGTGTGAGGATGTCGGTGTCGTTGGACAACACGACGTGCCGGCCCCGGATCAGGTTGACGATGGTGTCGGAGTCGTCAGGTTCGAGTACCCATGCTCCGGAGAGGCGGGATAGTCCGACGTCCGGCCCGACGTCGATGTGCCAGATACATATTTTCCCGGAGGCTTCGTCGATCACCGCGAGGGGAAGTAGATAAGTGTGTGGTGCGGTGGTCACAGGAACTCCTACGAGAAGGGATTAGGCAGTGGCGGTCTCACTCTAGGTGAGGGCCGTCACTGTCACTGCCATGGTGTGGGGCGCTGTCGGAAGTGTTAGTTGCGGGGTTTGCAGGTCGAGCAACCGAATGAAATATCGCCGAGGCGTTCGGCGCTGATCCGTCCGCATCGACGGCAGCGTACGTGGTGCGGGTCGTCGGGCAGCGACGGCGCCGTCAGCGGTCCGAGGTACTCGTACCCGTGTTCTTCCGCAACGGATTTGGCCTTTTCGTACGGAACGGGTTCCACCTTGGCCCACGCGCCGTGCATTTCTCTGGACTGCGCCGCCCACCCTCGCCAGAAGCAGGCACGGCACGTCGGTTCGTCGTATTTGTTCTTGTCGAGGGTGTATTCGAACCGGTAGTGCGCTTGGATGGTGCAGGTCAGGCATTCGGTCAGTTGCCAGTCGTCGGGGTGAGTGAACGATTCCAACGGCGAAATTCCGCCGCGGCGTTGTTGCTCGATGATGTGCTGCTCGCACCAGGTCGGTTTCGTTCGGGTTTTGAATGCCGCGGTGGTGGTGCAGTTGTCGATGGAGCATCTCTGGGTGGTCGGAATTGGTGTTCGGCGAAGCTGCCTGGGCGGTTTCGGGGGCTTTGGTTGTTTCGGCGGTTGGGGTTTCGGGCGTAGAGCCATCGGGACCATGCGGAGGCGACTGGGAATGGGTGCAGGTGCAACGGCATCGTCGATGCCCTCGTTCGAGAGCAAAATTTCGGGTTCGTCGAGGGGCTTCCCGCCCAGGCAGCGAAGAAAATCATCTTCCGTCATCACTTCGATGTCTTGGCCCTTTTCCTGGAGTTCGAACGCTTTCCGGGCTTTGCCGGTGATATTCGAGCCAGGCTGAAGGACCGCAGGGTTGATGTCGCCGACGACAAGTACGTTGGTCCGCTTGGTTGTCGATTCGTTGGTGATGGCGCCGACGCGTGCGCATTCTTCCCACGCGATCTGCCGTGTCATCGACATCAGCGCTCCGGTGAACACCACCACTCGGCCGTAGAGATAGCCGTCGGGATCGGCGTTCGGGTTGAGGTCGGGCTGAACGAGAGGGGAAGAACCGCCTGTGCTGGGGGAGGCCGCGACGCTGCCTTTGTATATGCCGCTGGCTATTCGGCCGATGCTGACACCGACCGTGGCGGCGAGCGCGTCGAGGTCCGATACGTCTTGGGCGGTTGCGAGTCCGCGAACGACATCGACGACGGCGCGAGCGTCGGCGAGCGCGTCGTGGTGGTCGACGATGACCCCTCCGAGCGCTTCGAGGACGTACGGCAGCCGGTAGGTCGGTAGCGACAGTGCACGACGCGCAAGCACCATCGTGCACAGGAACTGGATCTCCGGCCATTCGATGTTGTCGACGGCGCAGGCGTAGCGGATGACGCCGATATCGAATCCGGCGTTGTGCGCGACTACGACGTCGCCCGCGATGAAATCGACGATGGCCGGTAGTACGTCTTTCCATCGGGGTGCGGTGGCCACCATTTCTGGGGTGATGCCGTGCAGTGCGATGTTGAAGTGGTCGAAATGGTCGACCTGTTCCGGCGGTCGTATCAACCAGTGGCATTCCTCGACAGGAATTCCGTCGCGGACACGGACCAGACCGACCGAGCATGGTGAGCCGCGGTACGAATTCGCTGTCTCGAAGTCAATGGCCGTGTAGTCAAGCATCATTCGACCTGCTCTGTTTCTGTTCGGGCCGCTAACTCCCAGAGGGAATTCGGCGAGCATCTGGCTTCCTGATGTCGCTGACATATCGAAATCCGGTTGCGCGTTCAATCAGCGTAGTCGGAGATTTCGTTTATGTTGCGTTTTTGGTGGAAGCTAGTTGCTGTAAATGACCGGCCAGAACAGGTTTCGACCGTCGTAGACTTTGAAGGGTATGGAATCGCCTCGTTCCAGGTGCAACGGTGCTGCTTTCTTCGCGGGTGATGGAGAGGGACACACAATGCGTGTGCTGCCGCGATCTGGCCGGCGGAAGCTTATCGGGTATCGCCTCAAGGTTCGTGAACTGTTGCCATAGGATGACGCCAGTCAGCATGAGCAGGCGCATTATTGAGACCGCAGCAACTCAACAATCTGGAGACCACCATGCGCATCAAATGTTTCCGGGTTGAGAACTTCAGGCGTCTGAAAAACGCGCGGGTAGACCTCGAAACCGATCGTACGATCTTTGTTGGCGCAAATAATTGTGGCAAGACATCCGCGACCCACCTCTTCCAAATGTTTCTAAGGTCAGACGGGCATGCAAACCCCATCGCATTCGGTGGCAACTGCGACATCTACCGTTGCTGCCCTGTGAAGTTTCGCGCGGGGGACATCGTGTCGTTGCAAAGCGCAACGTGTGGTCCACGGATCACGGTATGCGGGGTGAGAGGATCTGAAATGCGCTCATACGATCGCTGTCGAGGACATCTGTATGTACCCTGTTTTCCTCTGACGCGTACGCAGAGTACTAAGCTGAGACTTCCGGTGCAGACAAGGGTTTCTAAGAACGGGCTGTTTGCCATGCATTTGTAGGGAGGGACAGTGCGCTTTATCGGCGATGCAAGGATCCCTCAATTCAACGCGATCTTCAATGCGGTTGTCAGTGCCCGTTAACGACCCCAAGCCACCCAGGAGATTCCGTGATTCAAGCGACGCCGGAGCTGAAACTGGCTGTCAACCAATTCGTCCAGCAGGCTATTAATTCGATCATGGGCGCATCGAATCTCCTGATAAGCACCCTAGGCGGTGGTGGCCCACTCCCGGAAGGGGTTTCACAGAAGGTCGTCGTGCAAGCAGGCGGCACCTCGGTGATCAGCCCCACAGTTCTGCTTCAGCATGAGGCAGAACTTCCATCCGATCGGTTGCGGCAAGGCAACCTGGACGCGATGCACGAGTTCATCTTTGAGACCGCGGAGTCATACGCGAACCAATTTGCAGAACCGCTCAATACGCACTTTGACGAAGCCTTGGCCGCCGTCGGAAACAGTATCCAACTAAAAAAGGATGATTTTTCCTGGGACACCATTCTCGACGCCCTGGAAAAGGTCGATTGGCTGCCAATTGACGGGACGGTACGTCAACCAGCCATGCATATCGGGTCGGATCTCAGAGCAGTACTTGAGGCCCAGGGCGAACCCACCGACGCACACCAGGAACGCCTGGAGGGAATTTTTCAACGAAAGCAGGAAGAGCATGTTTCTCGCAGACGCAGTCGCCGGCTATATTGAAACGCTCAACGAACGAGACTTCGATGCACCCTTCATCGCATTGCTGTACAGCCAGGGGTTCACGAACGTCCACCTGACACACGGGCCGTTGGAATTCGGCAAGGATTTCATCGCTCGACGAACGGAACAGGGCATCGAGACCCAATACGTCTTCCAATCGAAGGCTGGAAAAATAAGCCTCAGCGAGTGGCGAGAAGTGCGCGGACAGATTGACTCAATGCGCTACGGCAATGTAGTACATCCCGACTTCGACCCCGACCTGAGTCGCCGTTTGGTATTGGTAACCACCGGTCGGCTCACCGGTACCGCACTGGTCGAATTCCAAGAGTACAACCAGCACTGCGAGGCACGTGGACACGAAGCTGCTGAACTCTGGGATATCGATGTCTTGCTGCCCCAACTGACAGAAGTACTGATTGCCGGCGTTCCGGTCCACCAACGAGCGCGGACGGTGGAACTCTGGGGGCGCCTCGGATCAGGGGAAGGAACATGGGCTGAAATCCGCGCCTACTCACGAGACTGGTTCAAGCCAGGCCTAAGCACACGAGAGCGGTGGGAACAGACCCTGACTGGTGCGATGTTGACGAAAGCAGCTCAAAAAGCGGGCCGCGAGGACCTTGCCGCATGCCTCGCCCTCCTCCTCATTCGGCGCGAATGGGAGAACCCCCCAGAGGGCGGAACGCAGGCCAACGGAAGCCCACTCCGAGCAGCCCGCCGCCTCTTTCTCGCGACGGCCCTTGAGTTTTGGGAAACCGCTCGCGCCGAGGAATCAAATTACGAAGCGATCGATCTCATCGTCACCCACCCTGTCCGAACCGCTCGGGCGAACGAAATACTCTCGTTGCTCGGAATCTACCTTCTGAACTACAGCGAAGAATCAGAAAACCCCGATAAGGTTGTTGCAGAAATCGCACAGCACATCGATTCAGCATTCAAGAAGGATGAGGCAGCGGCACACCTGGTCTCAGACGATTACGCCATTTCTCTCCTCGCCACATGCACATTTCTCGCTGCTTGCGGACACGATGCCGCTATTCCGCCGATTCTCCGCGCCGCAGCTGTGTGGATCTTCGACCGCGCGGACGAGGGGCACGGCATCGCCCCTGTGGGAAGTTCCGCGTCAGAAGTAGTCAATCGGTTGCTGGGTACACCGTACGAGCATGTAAAAAGTGCAGGCAACGGACGATCCTCCTATGCGATCACCGTCATCGCAGATCTTTCGTTGCTGCTTGGTCACCAAGAGCTCTACGCCGACGTTTGCAACGATATCTGGGCACTCGACCTGATACCACAGTTAGTTCTTCCCACCGAGGTAGAACAGGCAGATCTTATTGCACGAGTGGAGTATTCGAGGGATGGTAGTACAGCACCCGAGCATCACTCGGCGAGCGCCAAGCATCTGCCTTCGTACTCTGATGGTGCGCTGTTCGATTGCATAGCAGGTTGGACCACACTCAGGGACCGCCACCACCCGGTGGTCATTGCCGCAGTCACCTCATAACGACCGCACGTTGCGCGGGCGTACTGCCCGAACTCGATGCGGATGCCCGGGTGGGTCTGCGGCAGCCGTACATGCACCCGGCGGTCCGGCACATGTGCTGCTGCCAGTAAGCAGCAGGCAACGCAGGCCGGGGCAATCGCGAATAATGATCGACAGTCTTGAGAAGGGTAGAAGTACCGACAATGACCGCGCCGCCCCTTCTGACGTCCATGCTGGCCCTTGTAGACAGCCCGGCCACATCGGAAGTGGAATACGTGGTCGGTGGTAGTGCGCTTACTGGGTCCACGCGTGAGGACGCAGCCCAGCTTCTTGCCGAAGAGTCGATGACGATCGCGTGTGGCCGTGCGCCTGCTCTTGACTGGTGGCGGACTCGCCGCGACGGAGGCCCTGCACAGGTTGGGAACAAGCTGAAGGCCCTGGAGTCGATTGTGGAGGTTGCGTTCGGTCTTCCTCGGAAGCTGAAGAACGTCGATCATGTCCAAGGGCACGTGGCGGAACTGCTGTGGAACCGCTTGGTGAACGAGCGGACAGTGTGCCGTGACGGCCGGCAGCTCGTTCGTGCGCATCCGATCAAGATGGATGCGCTTGAGCCTGGTGGTGATGGATTGGTGGTCTATCAGGATTCTCATGGCACGCTGGTGTATCGGTTGTGGGAGATCAAGAAGCACGATGCGAAGGCCGGGATTTCGTCCACGATCAACACGGCGAGTAAGCAGCTTCGTGATCGTGGGGATCAGTATCTCTCCAAGCTTGCAGGTCCGGAGACGTTGACGGAGGACCTTGTGCTCGGTGACTTGTATGCCAACATGATCGAATGGTGGTGGGACCGCAGCCATCGTGCGGGGGTTGGTGTGTCGGTGGGTACTTCGGACCGCCACGCGCCGACACGGCCGACCACGTTTGGATCCATAAGGACACAGTTCCCAGAGTTCACCGAGGCGAGTCAGACCGAGAGCATCGTGGTAGCGGTTCCCGACTTCCCGGGTTTCGCTGATCGAGTGAAGGAGATCGTGTGGAGCGGTCTCTAGACCTGGGGTTGCTCAATGGCGCCCTCGGCGGGCGGACGGGTCTGCCGACAGCCGAGGAACTCCAGCAGTTGATGGCCGACGTCGAGGTCCGTCTCATCCTCCGCCAGCCAGAGATTGACACTCAACTGTTCGATACTGCTTGGTACTTGCACGGTGTCGCCTCGGTGGACGTAGCTCGCCAGCGCTACACCCTCGCGAGGCAGCGACAGGCGTTTCAAGTCAGCGCCCACATCTTCGACCTGGCCCTTGATCAAGCAGAATGGACGGCCGAACAACGCCTTTCATATGGATTTGCTGCAGCGATCGGATACCGCCGCGGCGGCCGGGACCCGAACGCGACTGCGATCATGAACCGGCTTCGCAGTGACATCGACATCGATTCCGCCGTCACCGACCACATCAGCACACTGTCGTTGGAAGCCGGACTCGCATTCCTCGGGTTCGAGACCAAGACGCTGTTCCGTTGGTTGGCACGGTGGCGCCGTCAGTTCGAGACGATAGGCCGAGGTTTCGAGATACCTGACCTCACGACGACCGTATTCGGCCCTACTCAGATGGTGGTTCTCGGTGCTGAAGACCTACTTCACTACTTTGCCCGAGGAAATTCTGCTCGCCTCGAACGCGGCCGCACGCGGCTCCGTGCGGTGGCCGCAGGAGAGGCAGGTCCGGGGGACCTCAATTCGCGGTGGGTTGCGGCTCATCTATTGCGCTTCTCCGACGAAGCGGAAGAGGGTTCACTGTGGAATCCCGCTGTTTTGCCGCCATCGGTACCTGCCCTGGTCCGCGAAGCATTCACCGTAGGTAATCCCCCAATCCTGACGCTGTGGGAGCCGCAGCGTGACCTACTCAATGGTTCGCCGTCACCGTTCGATCCGGATATCAGACGAACGGTCCTCGCTGTACCGACCAGCGGAGGTAAGACCCTTGTCGCGCAGATGCTCGCCGTCGAGCACCTCGTCCGCACCGATCGAAGCGTCTGTTACATCGCACCCACCCGCAGCCTCGGCCGCGAAGTCCGGCGAGCGATGGCCAGCCGCGTTCGGATCCTCCAGAAGGAAACAGGTAGCGACCAACCCGACTATCCAATGACATTCCTCGACAACCTCTTTGAGATCTATGCGCCGGAGCCCGCCGATGTCGAAGTCATGACACCAGAGCGGCTCGGACACCTCTTGCGTCACGACGTCGATACCGTCCTCGACCGGTTTGGCATGTTCATCTTCGACGAGGCGCAACTGATCAAGGAGTCGGGCCGAGGGTTTGTTCTGGAGTCGGTCATTGCACTGCTGGATTACCTGACCAAGGGAACGGACCATCAGATCACCTTGATCTCCGCCGCGATGGGCAACGCGGGCGCCATCGCGCAGTGGCTCAGCCCAGACGATCGATACCTGCTGCAAGAATCTCAATGGAGGGGACCACGCCGCCTTCACGCCGCTTTCACCACGGAGGCGAAATGGGATACCACCCAGATCGAGGGTAGTGCGGGCACGAGATGGAAGTACCGGCACACTACCGACCTCGGTGGACTGATTCGCCTTCGAATGACCGACGGCAGTTTTCGTGAGCTCTCAACTCAGGGCGACACCGGCTGGCGGTTGGTCTTCAAATCCGAGGACGGTGGCCGCTATTCGGAAAAGGTGAGAGATCAGGGTCGGTCGACGGCGAACTATGTCATCGCTAGCGAGATGATTACCGCACTCGGCCACGCCGGATCGGTCCTCGTCGTCGCCACTAGGCGTGCCGAGGCTCAGCAACTGGCGACAGCCCTGGCCGCCGGGCGCGACGAACAACCGTCACTGGCACCGCTGGTCGATTTCGTACGTCAACAGATCGGAGACAATCATCCGTTGGTCAGTGTGCTGCGCCGCGGAGTGGGATTCCATCACGCCGGCCTTCCTATCGAGATCCTGGAAGAGTTAGAGGAGGCGATGCGCAGCGACCTCCTGCCGTACCTGGCGTGCACTTCGACTCTCACTGATGGCGTCAATCTGCCTGTCCGCACCGTCGTCATCTATGACCAGCCCTTTCCCGGCCAACACGAGGACAGCAGACTCAGCGGTGCCCGTCTGGTCAACGCGATGGGGCGAGCAGGGAGAGCCGGCAAGGAGACCGAAGGTTGGATCGTCCTGGTGCGTGGAGCAAACCCCACGCCGAAGGACTTTCACGATCTCAACCCAGAGCCGGACGCCCTGGCGGTCACTTCCTCACTGACCACCGAAGCGGCATTGGAAGCATTCGCCCAGCTAGAAGCCGATCTCCGAGAGGATGAGAGTGCTCTCTACTCGGCGACTGATGCGCCGGCCGACTTCATCAGCTTCGTCTGGTTGATGTTGGCGGTAGAAGAGGGACGCGGCGTCGTACCGGAGTCCGCCGATATCGACAGGATCGTCGGATCAATGCTCGCGGCCCGCCAGTCGGACATTGCCCACCCTGTTTACACCCGGATTGCGGAGGTTGTCCGTCGCCGCTACGTGATAAGTGATCCGGAAGCGCGGCGTCGGTGGCCGCGCACAGGAACTTCGATCGGATCGGCCCGGGTCATCGACGACCTCGCCGGACGTATCACTGATGCGATATTCCAGGCAGAAGCCGACGGCAAACTACCTGATCTCCGCAGCCCCGCGAAGGCAATTCACGCACTGGCGTGGATGTTTGACGAACTCCTCAAACTTCCCGAAGCCCCTCGATGGCGGTTCCGCAATACCCGTCGTGGAGCTGACATAGAGGTCCGGCCCAGAGATCTGCTGAAGGGATGGGTTTCTGGCCGATCGCTACCCGATCTTGCTGACACGTACCTCTCCGCAGCCCCGGATGCGGCCTGGCGGATCGAGCAAATGGTGGACGCCGTCACTGAACAGTTCCAGCACTATCTGGCGTGGACCGTGGGTGCGGTGGTGGAACTGGTCAACATGCGACTCGACGAGGAGAATACCGAGATCCGGCTCTGCGCGGAACTTGGAGGGTACATCCGCTACGGCGTGAACACCGCTCACGCGTTGCTGCTCATGACGTCGGGCATACGGTCAAGACGTTTGGCGCACGCCATCAACAACTCGGTCCCGGTGGATATTGAGCCTACATACGAGGACCTCCGCTTCTGGCTGGCCGGGATGACTATTGCCGATTGGCGAGCAGGCTACGACTCCACATCCTCCGAGATTCTCGATCTGCTCGACTTCACGCGAGTCCGCAGCCGAAGCCTCCTAAAGACGATGCTGGAATCTGGAAGCGTCACTGTCGAGTTGCGGAGTGCTGATCGTGGCGTGCTGGGATTCGGGCATCGCCCGTTGTTAGAGCCGGCACGCGGTGAGCCCGACCCGAAGCCGTTGGCTGTGTACGCCGACGAGGAACTCGTCGCAATCATCGCGTCCCAGGACCACGCGGACGTGCAGGCGATTCTCGATACCGGCTTGGACGTTGTTCTCTCGATCGACGACGTCGCCGACCCGCCGATGTTGTTGATTTCACTGCCGCTCGGTGGCTAGGACTTTGGACCGGACGGGATCCGTTAGGGCCTTCCGAGGTGTCTTGCATCTGGTCGATCGGCCCTGGCGGAACAGGGTCTCCAGAAATAGTTGCGAGATACGGAAATCTCCCTAACCTACATGTTTGCGGGTCCGACACAAGGTCGGGGAACCTGCACAATGAAGGGCGGCACCATGTCGGCTCACCTCTGCGATACCCACGGACATACCTGGACGGCAAGGGGAACCTGTACTCAGTGCCCGGCCGTACGCCCCCTCCCCGAGGTGCCGCGGCCTGCGCACTGACCCGGGACACGACGCCCGGCCTACCTGCTCGGAACGGGTGGGCCGGATTCGGTTCGTGATGCTATCCGCACCGCATCGCAGTTCATTTCATCGGTCGGTCCGGTAACCGGGTGAGGGCCGGGCTTGGTCCCGATGCTGAGGTGCACACGAGTCGCGGTCCGTCGTCGACGATCTCGTGAGCGCGCCGCGCAGATCCGGTGATTGCGGAACATCCGGGCTCGGTAGACCGTTGAGATGGAGGGTCCTCACCTGGTCGAATAGCCAATAGATGTGAACTGCATCCCACTGTTGTCGTTTTGGCTGATCGACGGAACTAGTAGGTAGAAACCAGTTCCACCGAAGGCCAGGAGGGCCGAGATGAGTATTGATCACAGTGACCGTTTGACCGCCGAGCAGCGGCAGCGCATTCGCCAGGTTCAGCAGTATGTCGAGGACCACGCGGCGGAGGTCGATGCCGCAGCGCGTGTCGACGACCCCGCGGTCGACACGCTCCAGACGTCGCTGCCGGCGACTGCTCGGACGGGAGCACTTGCCGCGGTGCGTGCCGCTCTCGTGGAGAAGACGGCGGCCAGCCTGTCGCCGACTGTTTCGGCAATCCGTGAGGCCAGCGCCGCCAGCAGGCTCGGCATGCAGGCCGCCGACATGGTCAAGCCCCTGGATCTGAAGAAGCTCGGCTTCGTGCAGCCGCCGTTGCTCCCTTCCTCCGTGACGCTCCCGAACTGGGCGTTCGACCTGCCAACGTTGAAGGTCGACCTGCCCAATCCTCTGCTGAATGCGCTGAATGCGCTGAAGGTGTCGTCCCCGTTGTCGGATCTGTCGTCGGTGCTGCCGACGGTGGACCTGACAACGCTGATCCTGCCACTGCCGTCCGTGGTGCCGGATCTGGGGATGACCGCGGGGTTCGGCCTCGACAAGGGCGTGATGCCGGGGATTCTCGATCAGGTCCGGGGATTTGATCCGTCGATCACCATGCCGGTGCTCGACGCGCTGAAGGCGACGTCGAAGTGGGAGTCCGTACTTCCCCGGATCGACCTGTCGTCCTTTGCCCGTGTGCAGCAGATCTCTGAGGCGGTGACGAGCCTGGTCAATCAAGTGGCGCCGGTGATCAGGATCGTGGAAGACATGCGGAGCATGATCGGCGCGCTCCTGGATGGCTGGCAGACCCTCGCCGGGGTTGGGCATCGCATTGCCCGGTCGGGGTTAGTCGCGGCTGTCAAGGCACGTGAGGCGGTCCTGAGCGGCGACCATGATGCTGTCGACTGGTTCGCACGCACGTGGCTCGGCATCAAGGGCATCACCGTGGACGTTCTCGATGCGGTGATCGGGGCGCTGTTGGACTGGAGTGTCGAGGGTGACAGCGAGGCCATCGAGGAGATCAAGGCACTCGTCTGGAAGAACCACGCGAACATCAGGCCCATCGGTGAAACCCAGTGGAGAGGCAGGAGGGTTACGTCGCTGAATCGGCGGGTCATCCAGCCTGGTGGCGGCGAGGTCGAGCTGGGCACCCTGGTGCCGGGTCCGGATGTCGATTGCACTGGAATCGAGTTCAACGATCCGCGGGCGGTGGCACTGTTCGCCAAGCTCGACCCGGTCGAGAAGCAGATCGTGGCGGCACGATTCGCCACCACCGATCGGGGTATCACCTGGGCAGACGCTGCGGAGGATTGCGGGTATCCGGCGGCGATGGGAGAGGCGGTCCGGCGGAAGGTCCGCGGGCTGAAGCGCCGGATCGCGCCCGAGGCCAGCTAACCGATGCCGACGGGGCGGTATCGGGGACGGTGACCCTGCGACATGGCAGGGTCACCGTCCCCGTCCGAAGCCAGTCCGGCGGTCATCGAGCCTTCGTTGTTAACTCGCCGACGCACGCGGTGTGGCGCCTGAGCGATCACCGAACGGGCCTTCAGTAGGCCCGGACGATTTCGTAGGCGCGCGGCTCGAATACGAACTCGTCGATGTACTGGGGATTGGTCGGATTTCCGGACTTTGTCTCCGTGTGGAAGTGCGCGAGCAGCCGATCCGGGTCGACGTTGTCGACCCTCCAGAGATGTCCGTGTCGTCGCTCGAGGCTGTAGCCGGTCTCGAAGTACTCGGCGTTCGCCGGAGTAGCGGTCCAGGACCACCCGGCCTCGCTGCCGTCCTCGGCGAACCGGTAGAGCGTCGTGGGCTTCGCGCATCCCGGCCCGTCGAATCCGTCGCCGGTGTCGTTCTGCTCGATGGGGAAGTAGCCTCCGGCGGCCGCGAACAGGTTGTTCCATTCGGCGGGTGTCAGTCGTTGGTGCAGCTCGGCAGTGAGCTTGGGGATTCCCGGAAGGTCAAGGAGCCCCGCCGGTCCCGCATGGTGGACCCAGATGCAGTGGATGGCTCGCTGAAGTGTCTCGGGATCCACCAGCCGGTCTCGGAGGTTCCACAGGAACACTCGCGGAACCTCGGCAGGGTCGTAGCCGCCGATGTAGTCGCAGAGCCATCCCTCCCACGTGTTGTAGTTGAGTTCTGCCGGTGGCGGAGTCTGCATCGAGCGATCGTATTCCGTCGATCCGTGTTCGACACCCGCCTGCCATCCTTGCATCGTCGGCAGGGTGCTGCTGCGCCTCGATTCGCGCCTGGACGATACCCTGAACTGCGTAAACGCTCTTGTACTTGACGGATGCGTCGAGGATGTCGAGCAGGTACATGGTGACGGTGAGCGCGTCGGCGTAGTCGGGCCGCCCGAACGCATCGGCGATGTGGGAGAAGAAGTCGGCGGTCTGCGCGGCCGCGGTGATGATGAAATGGGTCGTACTGAGCATGGGCGCCCCCTCGGATGGGGCCCGGGTTTTTCCGGACCTATCCGTTGGCGTGAGCTGGCCCGAAAACAGGAGTACGGCGGTAGGCGACCCGCGCCTCTCGGTCTGGTGGCCGAGTTGGGACGCCGATCACGCGGACGTCGCCCCGGCGTGCGACATGCGGAGGCCGCGTACCGCGTGCTCCGCATCGAGCTGATCATGGCAGTCAAGGAGGGGACGGCCCGCAGCACTCGGGCCAGAGGGGATGTCCTATATGGCGGGGTCCGATATGGCGTCCTGCCTAGCGGTACACCGCGCATCGGGGAATGCCTGAGGGGCCTCAGACTGATGTCATGACGTTGGAGCTGATCGACCATTTCGGCGCGGACCGCTGGTGGCGCCCGCCGTTCGACCGCGAGGTTGCGTACGAGAGGGAGGACTGGTGGAACAAGCCGATTCGCCGCGGTGGCGCCTGGTATGTGCAGGTGCTGGAGGGCGATGCGGAGGTGGCGCGTGTCGAGCTGGATGATCTTGGGGGCATCGGCTCGGATTACGTGGGGGTGCCGGAGCTGGGCGGTGAGCGGTTGGAGATCCAGCTCTTTGAGGTGGCTCGGGCGGCCCGTTGCCGTGGTATCGGCAAAGCGGTGGTGCACGCTCTGGAGGATCGGCACGCGGATCGGCGGCTCTTCGTGTACAGCGATGCAGACGGTTTCTGGGGTTCGTTGGAGTGGGATCGGTTCGATCCCCCACGGGGTGCGACGTTGTTCGTTCAGCCGGCCCGGGGGTGAGCCCTAGTAGCCGGTCTCCGTTCCCGTCGTGGGGGCGGCCCCTGCCCCCCTCGGGCGTGGGGGGCGTTCGTGTGTCCGGGGTGTGTGGGGGGTTGGCTCGGTTGTTGCGGGGTGGGTTGGGGACCGGTTTTGGAGCTTGGTCTCAACAGGTCAACGCATCACTACTGGTGAGATGATGCGTGACCGTGGAGGCATGGATGGGCAGTAAGGCGCTCGGATTCACCGTGGAGCAGGAGAACCTGATCTGGGATCTCCACCGCCGTGGAGAATCGATTCGAGAAATCGAGCGGGTTCTCGGAGTAACGATGCCTCGAATTCGTCGTTTCCTACGTGAGTCTGGCGGTATCCCACCGGTTCCACGGGCACGGCGAATCGGGCACATCACCGCAGTCGAGCGCGAAGAGATTTCCCGCGGAATCGCCGCAGGTGAGAGTGCTCGGGCGATCGCCGAGAAGCTCGGAAGATCCCCGTCCACGATTGCACGTGAGATCGCCCGCAACGGCGGGCGCGAGGAGTACCGGGCGATGGACGCCGATACAGCTGCCTATGTCCGTGCTCGCCGCCCCAAAATGTCAATCCTGTGTGCCCGGCCGATTTTGCGGACCGTCATCACGGACAAGCTCCATGAGCAGTGGTCACCGCAACAGATCTCCGTCTGGCTTAGGCGCGAGTACCCGGACGATCCACAGATGTGGGTCTCGCACGAGACGATCTACCGCTGCATTTACATACCGTCACGGAAAGTGTTCGGTAGTAACGTATTTCACGAACTGCGTACCGATCGGCCGATTCGTCGACCTCGCGGGAAGAAACGCTCCCACGGTCGTGGGCGGATACGAAACATGGTCTCGATCGATCTTCGAGGAGCTGCGGCAAACGATCGTAGTGAGCCCGGGCATCTGGAAGGTGATCTTGTGTTCGGTGCGAGGCCGTCAGCAGTCGCGACGCTGGTAGATCGGCAATCCCGCGCCGTGCATGTTGTGGCTTTGCCTGACGGGTATCGGGCCGAGACGGTTGCCGATGCGTTGATCACCTATCTGGGCAGGTTGCCGGCGCATCTGCGTCGGTCGTTGACCTGGGATCGGGGACGGGAAATGGCCGAACACGAGCGCATCACCGCAGCCCTCGACATGCCTGTCTACTTTTGCGCGCCGCATCATCCGTGGCAACGAGGGACGAACGAAAACGCGAACGGGTTGCTGCGTCAGTACCTGCGCAAGAACGCTGACCTGCGCAGTTTCGCCCAGGATGACCTGAATAAGGTCGCGGCGAGACTCAACGATCGGCCTCGGCGGGTGCTCGATTGGGACAGTCCACGACAACGAGAAGAACGAGTGCTCGATTCCTGCGCAACCGGATAGGAAAGTCGGCCGCAGATGGCGGTTGGCATGATGGTGGGCATGGCTGCCACCGGTCTTCCCGAGCTCGATGTCGCGCGGGTCGTGAAGTATTGCGCCAGTCGAGTGCCGGAACAGTATCGGCATGAGATCCGGGTCGAATGTGACATCGCGCCCCGTCATGTGACGATCTGCGAATGCCGGCCGCCGTGGCGTGAGGACTTCGGCCCGGAGTGGACGCGATTTCCGATCGCCCGCCTGTACTACACGAAGAAAACCGGGTTGTGGACGTTGTATTGGCGGGATCGCCACCTCAAATTTCACCGCTACCAGTTTTTGGATCCGAGCCCTCATATTCAGGATTTACTCGATCACATCGAAAACGGTGGCGATCCGATCTTCTGGGGTTGATCCGTTATCGTCGGTGATGCGTTGACTTGTTGAGACCAAGAGTGTTTTTGAATGTTGTTGTGTGGCATAAACTTTGGGTGTTCGGTTGGTGCAGTGCTGGTTTCGGTTGTTGTGCACATGGATGTTTTGTTCGAGACTCGAATATTGTTGTGGTGCTTAGTTTTTCAGTGTTTTATGGGTTGCGACCAACCCGTCGGTCAACCAGGTCAAGCAGGCTCTGGGTCTGTAGACCTTCTCCGGCTGCTACTTGACCCA
>NZ_JAQGFI010000024.1:0-49967 GCF_027854095.1 Rhodococcus sp. C-2
GAGAGAACAACACATTGCTTCTTTCCTTCTTTGAAGACCACGTCAGTCAGCCGCGAAGCCAACAGATTATTGCGCGTATCGCACCCGTCATGCCCGAACTCCACATCGACATCATCAGACCATGCCTGACCGAACTGATCTCTGCTGTAACCAGTTTTCGGAGCACGCCCCTTCACCGGAAGCGTCTCCAACAGCGCAACGGAAGAAGCCACATCAACATCGTGCTGACCGACAGAGCTCTCCACAGACAACGATCCTGCTGGGATCACATCCGCCAACGTCGTACTGCAACCGGAAATCGACAACCCGACCAAGGCAGTGACGGCAACCAGGAGGGAACGGGAACGCACCAAGCGACTATGCAACGTGAAACTCCTAAATCATATGCAGTGCAGAGGATCTACACTCTTATCAACAAAACTCATGAGGATGATGTCGGGAAAACCCGACATCAGACCAGTCGTGCTACACATCCACCGAACCCAATCAACCGGCCACATGCGTGATTGAACATGCCATCGTCCCTATCCGTGCGGTCGAATCGGTCGACCGTCACACGACCTGACCATCGTCACTCACATAACTCACACCGTCGACATCGAACGATGGAGCCCCTACCAGCGAGGTTTTGAGATATGTCAAAACTGCGTGCAGATAATTCGGGTATCGCAGCCGTTGTGGCCGAATTCGACGGTGACGTCGTCGGTCCAGGCGGTACCGAACAGCGCGCGGTCGTATCCGGTCTTGGGTGCGCGTCCCTTGACGGGGATCTGTGCCAGCAGTTCAATTGCGGCGGACGAAGGAGCCGAGGCTTCGGTCACGACCGTCGTGGTGACACCGGATCCGATTCCCGAACCAAGAGAAGATGTTTCGGGCGCGTCGGCGTTGGAATTGGCGCAACCTCCCAGCACGATCACGGCAGCAATGCCGATGGTGACGCCGGTGATGCCGCGCCTGTGATGTGCCGTGCGTGCCATGTGTGAGAGTCCATTTCTGCGAGAGATGAACTACAAGTATGTCATTCACGACAATTCGGGCCTAACCGGCACTGTCTGTCAGTCTGGTCGAAGGAACCATCGAGTCACCGGGACCGAGACGAGGACCCGCGGACCGTCACGAGTTTCGTCTGCGGCATCCCAGCCGTCGTACTTCTCGCCGAAAAGTCTCAGGAGGTCGACGAATTCGCCGACATCGTGATGAATTGTCGCGAGGCCCTGTGCGACCCACGGGTCGCCAGCGGATCCGTCGACTGCCAACGAGACCCGAGGATCGTCCAGCAGGTTCCGAACCTTACGATTCTGCTCAGCGCTCGGTATCCAGAATGTGTTCTGATGCAGTAAGAACCAGACCGGAGTCGTGTGCGGCGAGCCGTCGCTTCGGAGGGTGGTCAACCACACGCAAGGAGCATCCGCGATAGTCACGGTCCCAGTATCGGCGCCGGCGCGAGGTTCACCAATCGAGTGTTCGGAACGAACAATGCCCGGCCCTCGCCGTTGGCGAGGACCGGGCATTGTCGGGAAGGAAGTGGAAGCGTCAGATCTCGATCTTGGGGGTCTGTTCGCCCAGCTTGTGGCGGGCCAGTGCCAGGTTCGCACGCGCACGGTCCAAAACGAGGTACACGAACAGCGTCGACAGTCCGGGCGTCTCGAGGACGCGAATGAGGTGGTACTGGTTGCTCAGGGTGATCAGGATGTCTTCCAGGGTGTCGGTAATCCCCAAGTTACTCATCGTGCGGAGCTTTGCTCGCACAACCTCGGAGTTGCCGGCGCCGGCGTACTCGAGGCTGAATGACGGGTTGCCGCTCATGCCGAGAACCATTCCGCTGTCGGCGTCGACGACGGCTGCACCGCTGGCACCGTCGATGCGCATCAATTCGCCGAGGATCTTGTCGATGTTGCTCATTGCTTCTCCTTGGTAGGGCCGAGTCGCGCGGGGCGACTCCAGGTGATGCTTCGGTGGTGAAGTCATCGGTACATTTCGAGGTGGAATCGTTGGTTGCGGCGTCGGGAGTGGGTCGGGCGGCAACTTTTCAGTTTGGGAGATTTGTGGGCTCGTTCCGTTCGGTGCAGATGGGCGGCCATTCGACGACTCGAATTCGTCGATGCGGTCTGCGGGTAGCCAGCCGTCTCCGGCGGGTGCGTTGAGTGGCCGTCTCGTATCCGTCTCGTAGTCCGGGGCCGGCGGCTGGAGTTGCGGATACACCGGTGCGGTCAGCGGTCGCTTGTACGGAATCGGCTGACCACCCGCGTCGGCGACGTTCGCGAACCAGGCGGCGTACCCGGGG
The DNA here is from genome assembly GCF_027854095.1 of Rhodococcus sp. C-2. NCBI lineage: Bacteria > Bacillati > Actinomycetota > Actinomycetes > Mycobacteriales > Nocardiaceae > Rhodococcus > Rhodococcus sp. C-2. The sequence goes on from NZ_JAQGFI010000024.1 coordinate 2,285, forward strand.
TCGCTGCGATCGAGGTTTTGCCCGCGATCGTCGTCTTCCTCGCGGGAACCTCGTCGACGAAAAAGTCCCACTCGTTCCAGCCCCTTATAGACGAACTATTTCCGATCGGAGCGTTCCGGATGAACGCGGCAGACCGGACAATCCCACCCGTAGTTATTTTGCAGTTAAGTCACCGTAGCATGGGTTCGCGAACGGGGCATACAGTCCAATCCCGCAGTCGGGAGGGCGAGGCGCTCGGATTCGGCCGGATGCTCGGGCAATTGGCGCTGACGGGCGATGCCGGTCCGTTCGAACGCCAGTGGCCCTCTGGCATCCTTGAGGGATGAAGAAAACGATCACCGGGTTCATCGGTGCCTGCTCGCTGGTGGCGCTGGTTGCCTGCGGTTCAGACGGAGACAAGCCGACCGAGGTCGGAACACTCACTTCCTCTGCTTCGGCGACCACCACAGCGACGTCGACGACGTCATCCGAGGCTCCGGCGACGTCGTCGGAAATACCTACCGAGACCCCTTCGGTCGACTCGAGTGCTCCGGCTGAGGTCCCGTCCGACCCGAATGTGAGTTCGGCGCTGCCACGGACCTACGCGCAGGCGTGCTCCGACGTTCTCCGGTACCTCGACGCATACCAGCCGGCCATCGACGAGTCCGGAGAGGAAATGGGCATGACGCGTGAATCATTGGCAAACGACATGCTGACCTCCATCCAGGCTTATCCCGAATGGTCGAGCCTGTCTGCCGACGAGCAGGCCGAGGTCACTCGCGGATTCGCCGCAGCGACCGCGGGAAGTTGCTGACCTACTTTCAGAACAACGATTCCTGAATCGCCACGCCAGGGGACTCGAACTCGCCGACGGTGATGGTTCGACCGACCAGTCCGGACACATCCGCGACGAAGCGTGGCGATTCAGGATCGGGGTCGATCCGCAGCGAGGCGATCGAACCGGCAAGGCCCTCCAGATACAAGGAATGTTCCCCGGACTCGAAAGTGTGCGGATACGCGATCAACGGTGCCGCATCGAAGACCACGTCAGCGCACGCCGGCGCCGTCCATTCTTCGGGAGCCTCCAGGATCTCGATTCCGTCGATGTCCGATCCGATGTCATTCAGCTCGTCTTTGATCGACGATACGAAGTGGTGCAACGACTTTCGTAGTTTCTCTTGATCCAAGGGACCTGTCAACGCTTCGATCTTCCGAGACGTACGTATTGCCTGGCTCAAGTGGAAGTGCTCCGAAACTCGGGCTTCGAGGGCGCGAATGCTGTAACCGTCCGTCGACCGCGCTACGAACAATGCGCAGACTGCCCCTTGTTCGGCGACTCGCGGATGCTTGCGGAACTCGGACGCCGTCCCCACCTTCATCTGGCCGCCGGCGAATACGTCGACGTAGAGCCATTGTGGTTGTGCGAGGTAGGTACGCACATTCGGATGAATGTGCGCGCCGCTGACGTGTGCCTGATGAACCGTGGTGAACCCCTCACGATTTCGGCATCGGTCGCATTGGCGTCCTGCGGTGACCGTCGCCCCGCGGTCGCACGGCGAGTGTCCTGGACCTTCGGCGGTGAGATCTCGCCAGCCGAGGCAGCGGCGGCCCTTCGTCTCGTCGACGGAGAATCGCAGCACCGAGTCGTGAGTGAAGAAGGTCGTAGCAGCAGTGGTGTCGTCGACGCATCGGATCCGCGGTGCTGTCGGGTTCGACCAATCGATTCCGCGAACAAGCAGGGTCATGATGAAGTGTCGATTCCTTCTGTAGTTCGCAGGTCGACACCTATGGTAGTCACTGGACATGCGGGTCAGTGCAGTGGTTGTGCCCCACGTTGTTCGAGCATCAGTGTCATCAGCCCGGATTCCTGACTCTGGGTGTTGATCATGTCGCGGGCGGACTGTTTCACCGGCCCGCTCTCGAGCAGGGCATCGGCGGCCTGCGCCATGGCGATCCCGCCACGGTGGTGGCGTTCCATCAGTTGAAGGAAAAGGACCTCGGCGTCGAGCCCGCGAGCGCTGCTCAGTTTCTCGAGTTCTTCGGTCGTAGCCATACCCGGCATGGAGTCGGTCTCGGTGTCCAGCGTTGCCGGGTGATGACGAGAGTCGCCGGCGCCGCTCGGCGACGCCTCCATCCACGCCATCGGCGTTCTACTATTCGGCGGGACACCGGCCAACCTCAGCCAACCGAGCATGACACCGATTTCCGTTCGTTGAACATCGTCGATCTGCTGGGCCAGTCTCGTCACCGCCGGGTCCACATCGGGACTCAGACGCGCGAGAATGAAGAGGGCCTGTTGATGGTGGGCCGCCATGTCGTGCACGAATCCGATTTCGGTTTCGCTCAGAACAGCTCTCTGCGTGTGGTTCTCGGGTGCGAACAGGGGACGTAATGCTGCGCCGAGTACGAGCAGCATCAGTGCCGCGGCCACGAGTGCGACGGCTTTGACCGATCGCGGCGCCGTCATGATCCCACGGTCGTCTTCTGGTCGGCGGGTGGTGTGTAGACACCGTTTTCGAGTTGCATGGCAACAAAGCCGTTGTCGGCGCACGTCGCCCACAACGTGGTCCCGCGCCATTCGGGCGGGGAGAAGCACCAATCGGTCGAGATGTCGCCGAGAGCGACCATGCCCGACCGCGAACTCAGTGCTTGGCCGGGGTCGAACTGGCCCTGCGCGATCGACTGCGCGATTGCCGGGGTGCTGAGAACGGGTACCCCGATGAGCGACGCGAGAGCGTGTGGCGAGTTGGCGAGTTCGAGATTGTCACCGGTCCGAGCAGGTGGATTGAAGTACGCAATTTCGTGGACGTCGAAGGGATCTCGAACATCGAAGACCCGAATCCCGCTCGAGATCCATCCACATGCGAGCGCAGTCGGGTCGACCGGGCGATCTGCCGAACAGTAGTGAGATTCGTACGCGAACAGCGATCCACCGGCCGAGGACGCCAGCGCAGCGTCTTGATTCTCCGGCAGATTGATTTCGAGCTTCACCGAATTGACGACCGACGGTTCGTCGTCATCGGAGACGTCGATCAATTTGACTCCGCCGGAACCACCTTCGTCGACGGTGAACAGGTACGGCGAACCGTCGTAGGTGACCGGAATGCTGTGTTGGGTGGCCCACCCGTCGGTCCACGAGAGCTGGGACAGTTGGCGCACCCGAGGATTCGGGACGCGGCGCTGAACCTCACTGATGTCGAGGACATGTATTCCGCCGAGATTGTTCGACAAGTACATGCGATTTCCGTCGGGACTGATTCCGAAGCCGTGCGTCGACAACCCGATGAGGTCCTGCCAGACGACGCGTGGGTTGGCGGGATCGGTGAGATCGACGGCGCTCACCACGCCGGGAGCGGTGCCGGAAGACCAGTAGGTGTTCCCGTCCGGTGAAAATCCTCCCTCGTGATTGGTGATGGGCAGCAGCATCCCCAGATCGGTTCCTGGTCCGGGGTTGAGTAGTTTCGGGTGCGCGCAATCGGAGATGTCGTAGACCGACATCAGGCCGACGCCGGTCAAGAGCGGAACGCCCGTGCCCACCAGCAGCTTTCGCGCGGTGTTGACCTTGAGGCTCTCCCACGTTCCGGCCAGCATCGCGGGTTCGGTCAGCGTGGCGGTGAGAGCAGGATTGGCAGGATCCGATACGTCGAGAACTTGGACGCCCTGGGCGGGGCCCAGGAGGTTCCCGGGGAAGAAACTGCCGACGTACGAGCAGTGTTCGAAGTTGGTGGACGTGATCCCGCCGCCGCGACCCGAGTAGCCGCCGATCTGAGACATGTTGCAGCTGTAGCCGTCTCGGCTGCGTCCGCTGTTTCGGTCCTCGGCCGGAACATCACCCTGCAACCCGGTCTCGGGCATCGATCCCGGGCCGCATTCGGCGCGGCTTGCGGCGGTGGAAGCGACACCCGGATTCTCGTGGATCGAGCCCGGGGCAGTGGCGGGCTCAGCCGACGCGACGCACACGGGAAGGACGGTGATCAAGGCGACGAGTGCGATGGCAGATCTGGTTCTGATGGTCGTGAACGATTTCATCGAGTCCAACTCCCGGTGCGGGATTGCCTTTCGTATCTCACGGGCAGACGTATCTCACGGACAGGCAGCACGGAGGCAGGCGCGTGTTCGAGCGCTCACGACGATCGGGTCGGGGTGTGAACCGGTGTCGGGCCGCAACCAACCGGACAATGCTGTCCGGTTGGTATCGTAGTGTGCGTGACATCGTCTGGCCGCGTCAATAGCGGATCTCTCAACAGAGGGCCGAGAGATGCGGCGCGCAATCGTGCGGCACTCGTCTCAGCAGCTCGTGAGGTGTTCGCCACTCAGGGTTTTGCTGCTCCGCTCAGCCTGATCGCCCGCACGGCCGGCGTCGGTCAGGGCAGCCTCTACCGGCACTTTCCCACTCGCGAAAGCCTCGCACTCGCGGTGTTCGACGAGAACATCGTCGAGCTGCAAGATATGGCTGCCGATCCGGATTCGACTCTCGACGATCTTTTTCGATTGTTGGTAGACCAGATCACCACCTCCATCGTGTTCGTGGAGGTCATCAAGCCCGTCTCCTTCGGCGACTCACGACTGAATTCGGCAGGCACCCGCCTGACCGATCTCCTCGAAGGACGCCTCGAGGAGGCGCGTCGAGCTGGGAAGATACGCGAGTCCGTGACTGCTGAGGACGTGATCCTGGCGATCGCCATGTTCGCCGCGATCATGGAACGGACTGCCGAGAGCTCGCGAAAAGAAGTCGCGCACTCGGCCTGGAACCTACTTGTGCAGGGACTGGCCGGGCCGGCAGCGGCGGGCTGAGTCGCGTTCGCCTCGCGTCTCGAGGTGATCGCCTAGGCTCGTGGCATGGCTATTGTCTGGACAGTTCCTCGCGCTATCGGCTCCACTTTGCTCGTTGCTCCGTTGATCAAGGAGTTCCTTGTCGAGGGTGACGGCACCCTCGATGCAAAACTGACTGCGGTCGGTACGGTCTCTGCATCTCTCGAGAAGCAAGTCGGCCGCACGTTCACCTCGATCAGCGCTGCTTCGGCGGCAATCTTTTCCGGTGCTGCCGGTTCCACCAGCGTGCCAGACGCACTACGTCTGGCCGTGATGCGCACTCTGTCCACCGAGGTCGTCGTCAGGAAGCCCGCTCCGCAGCCGTTCTCCGAGAAGGTCGGGAAGAGGCTGGGGCAGTATGTCTTTGCTTTGCGTGACCCGCGTAACGACCAGGTGTTCCATGTCGGGCACGGCACGGGAAATCAAGTATTCGCGCCGGTATTCGAAGCGCTCGGTGAACTCGCGAACCTCGAAGGAGCGGACGCTCCGGCCGAGTCGAATGCTGCTGTGACGGCAGCCAAGATCGCTCGGATCCGCGAGATCTACGACGCAGGTTCGGCGGTGGAGCACTTCGTACTCCTCCGCTCGGTCTCTGCCGCCACGGATTCGGCCGCCACTACCGACGAGGTCGTCCGAGGCATCGTGGAAGCTTTGCGGATCACCGACGCGGGAGAGGGTCTGACCAATCTCGCAGGCGATACCTCGGACAAGGACGCCCGTGCGACGCGCGTCGAGGAACTCGCATTGCGCTACTCGGCTGATCCCGCGCCGGAACTCCCGACGCCGAGCATCGTCCTCCACGTACCGGCCTCCGCCCGTCCGGGAGCAACGCCGGAAGAGATCTACGAACTCGCGCGCGCCGAGTGGTCTGCCGGTGCGGCCGTTCGTGCCGAGATCGGAATCCCCGTTCTGGTGTTTGCCGACAGCATCATTCGTGGTGCCTTCCGTGCTCAGTCGTGGGAGGTGTCCACGCGCAACGCCGACGGAAGCCAACTGTGGCGGTTCAACGGAACCGTCGACGACGAGCTTGCTGCCAAGTACGTCGGAACCGAGGTCACCCCGCACAACGTCGGCCTGAAGAAGTGGCCCGTCAGTGGTTGGGTCACGAGGTTGACTACCGCCCGTCCAGGTGCGGTCATGCCGGGACCTCGTAAGTCCAAGTAACGCAACAACTTCAGGTAGAAGGAATTGTGGGGGCGGGATCCGTTCGGATCCAGCCCCCACAATATCGTTGCCCGGGGTTGTCAGCCGAGCAATCCGCTTCCCAGATAGTCGTTCTCGGTGCATCCCGGCGGAATGAGATACACCGCAGAACCGATCGGCGTCGTCCACTCGTTGAGTGCGTCGAAGTCACTCAATCGCTGTTGGACCGGTAGATATTGCTCGGCGATGTCCCGTTGGAATGCTGCGAAGATCAATCCCGAATTCGAGGTCTGCCCGCTCTCGGGTGCGTCGTCGTAGTTGTATGCCCGACGGAAGAACTGCTCCTTCTCATGCGTCTGGTGGGCTCGCGCGATGTGCGATCCTGGCGGGATCACCGGAATGCCGAACTTGTCCGTGAGTGTGAAATCCGCTTCGTCGAATTCGTTGGTTCCGTTGAGCGGAGCGCCATTGGACAACGTGCGCCCCATCGTGAGTTCGCGCCCCGAACGGTCGAGTTCGTCCCAGGTATCCATTTCCATGCGAATGCGTCGCAGTACCAACGAGGTTCCGCCCGCCAGCCACGACTGACCCGCGCCGTCGTGCCAGATCAGTGAATCGAAATCCACTGTTCCCGGAGCAGGATTGACGGTCCCGTCCACTTGGCCCATGAGATTGCGCATCGTGGTTCCCTCAGGCGTGGTGCCGCGAGCGTTGCGGAATCCCTTTTGCGTCCACCGGATGGTTGTCAGTGATCGGACGTTCTTGGTCAGAACTCGCACAGCATGAGCAATGGTCACCGGATCGTCGCCACAAATCTGCAGCAACAGGTCCGATCCGCCCCATCGATCGTCAAGTCGGTCGATCGCGTAGCTCGGCAACGGCTCGAACCAGTCCGGTTGACGTGCTTGCAATCCCAGCTTGGTGAACAGGCCAGGGCCGTAGCCGACGGTCACTGTCAAGCGTGCCGGATCCACAGCCAGTTCCCGTTCGGTGTCCGCCAACGCCGGGTTGCCCGCGGTGAGCCGTGACGCATCCTCGGACCACATCTTCATGATTCCGACGACGACTGCTCGATCGGTTCCAGGCAAGAGGTCGAACCCGATGAAGGTGCCGTGCGCTTGCGGCGTGGTGTCGATGCCGGCTTGGTGGACTCCGTAGAACGGTTCCACCAGCTTGCCTGCTTGCTGCTCGTGTTCGCTGCGCTCGACCACTGTGGTTGCGCCCCAGGTTATTCCCGCCACGCCGAGCGCGGCGGCGCCTCCTCCGAGAAGGCGCCGCCGACTGACTGCTCGGCTGGGCGGGTTCGTGTTCTCAGCCACCGTGATTCGGGTCGTAGTTCTCCTGATTACCGGAGAAGTCGCGAATCTGGGCTGTGAACGTGGTGCTGGAACCGTCGTCGTAGATCAAGGTGAGGTCGGTTTCTGCGCCTGGGAGCAGCGGCGCGGACAGGTCCATGAACATGAGGTGGTCACCGCCCGGGGTGAGGGAGGCGGACCCGTTGGCAGGGACCAGGAAACCGCCGTCCTTGGGACGCATCGTCATCGTTCCGCCGTCGCCGGTCACGACTTCGTGCAGTTCGAGTCGAGACGACGCGGGGCTGGTGGCCGAGACCACGCGTACGTCCTTGTCACTGGAGTTGACGAGTTCGGCGAACGCCGCGCTCATTCCTTCCGGCGCGGCCTTGACCCATTGATCCTGAACTGTGATGGATTGTGCAGCTTCGGTTTCCTTGTCGGAGTTGGAAGAACAGCCGGTCAGGGCGAGAGCTGCGGACAGTGCAACAGCTGCGAATATCTTTGTGCGAACAGTCATGTGTGTCTCCGTAATTCGTGAAGTGTCAGGTGGTGGCACGGCGTTTGAACGCCGCAATGCACAGGTCGATCAGCAGGAATGCGAGAAGGCTGATGCCGAGTAGCGGAACGAACCAGCCGACCAACGCCGTGATCGCGACGAGAGCAACGAGGCCGACCGGGGAGAGGTTGCGGATTCCGCCGCGGGCAGGAACCCGGCCGACTGCCCAGTCGGAGCCACGAGTGGGGCGTCGGCGCCACCACATGATGTAGCCCCGAATGACCACGCTGACCAGTGCGAGTGCCAGTGCGGCGAGTGCGATCTGGTTGGCAAGACCGAACAGCAGGCCCATGTGGAGTTGGATTCCCCAGGCCGAAAGTTTGGCTGCGAGTGGCCAATCCGAGAACCACAACTCGTCGGTGACCTTTTGCGTCGCTCCGTCGATTGCGATGGTGTTGTTGCTGTACACCCAGGGCTGACGTGTCTGGGCGACGGTGAACGCCGTCTCGGCGTTCGCGGGTATCGATACTTCGACAGGACCGGTGATCCCGTTGTACCTGGCGATACCGAGGACGGTGTCGACGCGTCCGACGTTGGTGTCCGTCAGCGTGCCGGTGGCGGCGGGGGCCATGTCGTGACCCTCGTGCCCGCCTGTCGCCGGAGGGGGAGCGTCGCCGAGAGTTTTCACAACTGAGGGCGTCGTCCAACTCAACGCGGTTCTCAGATTGCTGACGTTCTCTCCGGCGTAGGTCGACCACGTGAGGCCGGTCGCCGAGAGGAAGACCAATGCAACTGCTATCCAGATGCCGACGACACCGTGCCAGTTCAGGGTCCGGCTTCGTCCGGTGGATGCTCGGTCGATCGTGAGCAGTCGAGCGTTCCGGGCGGTGCGGTAACGACGGAACCAGAGGTAGACACCGCCGAGTGCGACCACCCACATCCACGACGCGGCCAATTCGCTGTAGAGGCGGCCGGGTTCGCCGAGATGAAGGTGGCGATGCAGTTGGGAGATCCAGGTTCGCAGCGGCAGCGAACCACTGCTTCCGTAGACCGCCAGCTCGCCGACCGGCTGTGCGAGCACCGGATCGACGAAGACGGCGAGTCTCTCCGATTCGCCCAGTGACGGATCGGTGAACAGGACTCGGGTGGTTTCGCCGGCAGCAGGGGACGGACGTACTGCCGAGACCGTCAAGTCGGGGCGGTACTGCTGAGCGGAACGGATCTGGTCGTTCAGTGACGCGATCTGTCCGGTGGTGTCGGTCTGGAGGTAGTCGCTGTAAACGAACTTCTCGATGGTGGGTGCCATCGCGTAGAGGCCGCCGCTCAATGCGGCGATGAGGATGAACGGTCCGATCAGGACGCCGGCGTAGAAGTGCAGACGCAGGATCAGTGGTCTGGCCCCGCCAACCTGCTTCTTCGGGGGAGAACTGTCGTTGGACGCGCGCGTTTGTGCGCGCTCCAATTCGGGTGCGGACATGCGTGTACTCGATCCCGCTGTGCGCCTTTATTAACCGCGGGCGGTTAATAAAGGCGCACAGCAAAGTGGCGCACGTAATCACGTGCGTGAAAGGAAAGGGGAGGTGAGTTACACGAATGCCGGTGGGCCGCGAGTGCCCAGGCCAGAGGTGAGAAGTTGACGCAGAACAACTTTGGCGCGGTATCGAGTACGTGCAGCGAACGGTGACGGTTCAGCTGCCCACGGGCGCAATAGAACGGCGACGATTGCCGCTACCGTCGATGCGGCCACGACGTATCCGCGTTCTGCGCCGCGGATCAGCACTGCGCACACTCCGACGGCAGCGATGTGTGCTGCGAGCATCGGAAGGGACAGGAGCAGGCCGTGTTGATGATCCGAAGCGATGGTCAACGTCGCGTGACCGATGGCCTGACCCGCAGCGAGCATGAGGGCGAGCAAGAGCGCGGGGGAGCGACGGGTGTCGATGGACGTGACCACCGCGCCGACGCTCGCGCAGGCGAGGATCAGCAACACGACAGCGCTTTCGGACGGGGCCATGCCGCCACCACCGAGCGCGTGGGCTGCGACGGAAACCGCGCCGGAGGTGCCGCCCACGAAAGCACCGCGCAGCTGCGCGACATCTTTCGGACCCGGCGTCATACGCGAAAGGATACAGGCGCCTACTACCGGGCTTAGTAGGTGATCGGTCGGGATCGTTTCGGTGGCCGACCGACGAACGCGTTAGGTGGGGGATTTGTCCGATTCGCCAAACTTTGCCGAGGACCGGGTGAAACAAACGTGACGGTCATTTTCCGGTGCCAGACTTGGCTCTGGTCGCCGGCAACGGGTCGACGGCAGGGCAAACACATAGGAGAGTTTCATGAGGCGTCGATTCTTTGCGATATTCGCCCTGATGGGTGCGTTCGGTCTCTTCCTGTCTTCGGTGGCCTCGGCGGACCCGGTCACACGCTCCGTGTCGGGCACCCTTGTCAACTCGTGTAGCGATACTGGCGATCCGGTCGGGATATGGATGGTCGTATGGGATGGCTCGACGCAGATATCCTCGGCCACTGTCGGGGTGGGTGGCGCATACACGATCACGAACGTTCCTCCGGGCAATTACACGGTCAGTCCATACTCGCCGGCTGGATGCGGATCCGTACCCGACAGGACGGCGGTAGATCTGACGACGTCCGACGCGACCGGGATCGACTTCGAGTTGGTGAAGGTGTTCAGCATCGTCGGAACTGTCACTGGGTGTCCGGGTGCCGACGGGGTCGGGGCGTCTGACGTGACGTTGAATCTCCTCGATGCCGGCACGCAAATCGCGACGACAACGACGGATGATTCCGGTGACTACTTCTTTCAGTACAAGCCGGCCAAGGACGGCTATTCCGTAGAAGTGGTTCCCGGCAGCGGATGCGGTGCCGATCCAGCAGCAATTCCGGTGAATCTGAGCACGAATGACGTCACCGGTGTCGACTTCGCGCTCACTGCCGACGGCTGCGATACGGGCAGTTCGTTCGGAAGTGTGGATCTGTCGACGATTTTCGGAAGTCTCGGTAGTTCGGAATTCTGCAGCAGCTGAACACTTGTCCATGAAGGGAGGGCGATCGCCGAGGCGATCGCCCTCTCTTTTCTCGTTTGTTACCAAGGGATTTGCCCTGACATTGCGGAAGGCTGTTTCTAGCGGCAGATGAAGATATCTGTGCCGCATATCGTTACGACGTTCGTATTTGCTGAGATCGGCACAAGCTTGGGGACCAAAGTCATCGAAGTGCGGGTGTAACGGTCTGTTGTGCCACGACGGTATTGAGCAGAGAACGGCAAGCCCGCCAGAGTGATAGCGTCCGAGAGGCTATGTCCGAAATGATTCCGAACTCGACCTAGGAAAACGGTGCGCAGCGATAACAACGGTTCGAATAACGGAGTCCTGGGGAACAACTCCGGAACGACTCAGGGCGACGGCCATTTCGACGCGTCCGACGACGGCTATGCAACGTCGATTCGAACCGTCACCTTCACACCACAATTCGACGAGCCTGCAGCAAAACCGTTGCCCAGTCAGCGGATGCGCCAGCAACGTCGTGAAGAGCCGACCGATTTCCGGACCTCGACGCCCAGGCCTATGACCTCCGTCGACGACCTGGACATCATCAAGCGGGCGAAGCGTCCACCCGAACGCGGTTTGGGCAGTGTGTTGTTCAAACTCACCGGGGGCCGGATCAACACTGGGCAGTCGGCTGCCGAACTCGAACACCAGGCTCTCGTGCGCCGTGCCAACCGAACGGTGCGCGGCGTGTACAAGATTGCTTTCATCTCACTCAAGGGTGGAGTGGGGAAAACCACGGCGGCCAAAACTGTCGGTTCGACGTTCGCATCGATCCGTGGGGATCGAATCGTAGCCATCGACGCCAATCCCGACCTGGGGACCCTGGCTGATCGCGAACGACGTGAACATCACCTGACCGTTCGTGATCTGTTGGCCGACGGTGACATTCGTACGTACAGCGATGTTCGCTACTACACCTCGCAAGGCGACAGCCGACTCGAAATCCTTGCGAGTGAGGCAGATCCGGAAACTTCGGAGTCGTTCAACGAGCAGGACTACCTCGATACTCTCCGAATTCTCGAGGTGCACTACAACATCGTCATCACCGACTGTGGCACCGGAATCATGCACTCGGCCATGTACGGAATTCTCGACGAAGCAGATGCTTTGGTTGTCGTCAGCCCGACGGCTCAGGATGGTGCCCGTAGTGCTGCAGCAACGCTCAGTTGGCTGACCAAGCACGGATACGCAGATCTGGTGAGCAGGTCGGTCGTGGCGATCAATTCGACGCGGCCGGGTTCGTCTTCGCTCGACCTCGATCAACTCGAGGACGTTTTCGCTCAGCGTGGAGTGCGAGCGGTCAAGACGTTGCCCTACGACGATCACCTGGGCGAAGGCGGTCCGATCGACTTGAAGTTGTTGAACAAGCGCACGGCACGGGCATATCTGGAACTCGTCGCAGCAATTGCCGATGGGTTCCCGGACTCGGTGGGCAAGCACGCTTCTCGATAGAACGTGCTCGCCACCGAATCTGATCAGCAGGCTCCGGCGTTCAAGGGTGCCGAAGTATCGCGCCGTATCCGTCGGCGAGAACGAGGCGTTCGTCGATCTGTACCAACTCGGTGCCGGTCCCGATTGCGATGTAGGGGAGTACGCGATCGGCGGGCCCGATCAACTCTCCACTGGTGACTTCCTTGTCGTCAGGATCGGTGAGCAGCAGCGTCTCGACCTTGCCCTGTTCGAGGGCGTCGAGGACGCGTGCGGTCCCGTCGATGGAGAGGCCGGAGTCCCGGCCCTGCTCGGCGACGTAGCGTTCGGTTTCCACATCCATTCTGCGCAGTCGCTGCGTGTCGATCAGTTCACGAATCGACTTGGACACCTCGGCGGGTGTCGAACCGACTGAACGCGAACCCTTTTCGACGTCCACCACCCGTAGCGTCGACGGCAAAAGCTGTGCAAAAGCTTTGCGGGATTGTACTTCTCCGATGACAACTACCAGCGCGACCTTGTGTTCACGGGCGAGCGCCGCCGCGCGCTCCACAGCCTGAGTCAGGTTCTTCCGGATATTCTCCTCCACGAGGCTTTGGCTGTCGGTGTATCGCTCCTGACCGCCCACGTGTGCCTTGTGGACCGGGAAGCCGTCTCCGTCTACCGTTTCGCCGTACACGTCACGCCCGCGAGCATCGCGCACGCACAGGTCCGCGCCAGTGTGGTCGACCTTGGCGATGAGGAACGGTTCGGTGTCGTATCCGTGTGCGATCAGTGGAATCAGGTAGGGCAGTTCGCCCAAGGTCGCGATAGTGGAGCCGGCAGGTTCGAGCAGAATATCGTCGATCAGCACTGCCTCGGAAGTGGCGACGATCGCGCGCCCGGCGCGACCTGAGATGCCGTGATGGTTGTCCTTCACCTCGTCCAGTCGTGCGATCAGCGATTCCGATGCTCCCTGTTTCGTGAGTTGATTGCGCATCGAGCGCCATTCGAGTTCGAAGCGCTCGCGCGCATCTTCCCGGTTACGGACGTCTTCGAAGTACACGGAGACAAACGGGCCGTCACTCGAACCGACCTTCTTCAGTCGCCCAGCATGCATGTCGGCTCCCTTCTGTAGTGGTCCTATGCCGCGTACCCGACAACCGGTGATTCGACACGACCGCTTTCAGTTCGCACGTTTGTTCGACTGCTGGTACTGTCTGTGAACGTGAGGGTGGTGCAGAGGGAAGCCTGCATCACCTTCACGCCAAGAGCCCGGGACCTGCCGCCGACTGCCTTCGGCGGCAGGTCCCGATTCTGCTTACTCGGCGTCGTCAGTGCCCTTCGACCTGTCGGAACTCTTGCGCCAGTGGGTGAATCGTTCCTTGATGTCCGACGCTACATCGCCGACGCCATTCCCCACGGCGCCCACCGCACCGCCCAATCCGCTACCGATGTCGCGCACCATGCGGATCAAAGGGTCCTCCGACTCGTCGAAGTTCTGCTTGTAGGTCTTGGCTGCATTCTTGAACTCGTCGCTGATCTTCGCTCCGTCGTCATCGCCGCGACGGGGGTAGTTTCCGCGCAGAATCGCGGCGTAGTCTCCGCTGTCCACCCACTTCTTGAGCTCGGCGGCGCGAAGCACCGAGAACGGGTGAGAGAGCAGTTCGATGTTGAGGAGCTTGAGTACACCGTCGCGGAGGTCGCCGCTGGCGTCGTACTCGGCGGCCTGGGCAAGAAACGCGTCGATGTCGATTTCACTGACTCGGGATCCGCCCGCCAATTTCATCTGGACGCGAATCGCGGTGTGTACGTCCTGCCCGCACAACAGTCCGGCACGATCACCGGACAGTTCTGACTTGCGCTGCCATTCCATGAGGGCGGCGATGATCGCGCGCAATGCCCACCCGCCGACGGGCAGCCATCCGATGGTTCCGGCCAGTCGCATCAAATGCATCAGGATGGTCCGATACACAGCATGACCGGACAGCGCGTGGCCAAGTTCGTGGCCGATGATGAACCGCTGTTCCTCGTAGTTCATCACGTCCAATAGGCCGGTAGTGACCACCATGAACGGCTTGTCCATGCCGATGGTGAAGGCGTTGACCATCGGGGTCTGGAGTACGAACAGCTCGGGTGTCTCGTCGGCCTGCAGGATGTCGACGCAGTCACGGCGCAGGTCGTTCAGGTCGCTGAACTGGCGTTCGTCGACTCGCACCGACGTGGCCAGGTACATGAGGCGGTGCTGACGTTCTTGGAGCAGTCCGGACAGCGTCCGCAGGACAGTGTCGAACCCCCGAAGCGTCCGGAGCGTCACCAATGCAGCCCGATCGGCTGGGTGTTCCCACGCACGCGAGCTGATGTCCGGGAACTCGATTCGGGTGCGATCTGGTGCAGTGGTCATGGTGGCCCCTCACTTCGATGTGTGTCGACTCACCTCCAGGGTAACGACTAGTCGGTTTAGCGTGGATTTCCGGCAGCTCACTCGGTGGGCTGGGGGAGCGTGCAATCGGTGACTTTGGGGTTGACGCCGAAGTAGTTCAGCGGACCCGCGATGACCGTGAGCGCGATGGTCCCGACGCCGGCGCAGTTGGTCGGCGAACTGCTGTAGTAGCCGCGTTGGCCGGCCGCGACGGCCCCGACTATCAGCCAGATCAGAACGATCAGAGTCACAATTCTCATCATGGCGGGCTCGATTCTTCAAATATTATGGTGCCCAGCGAAATACCCGGTCAGAGTGGGTATGAAACGCTCTGCCGACGGGTATCCGCGGTGTATGCGGCTCGAGGCGGGCGTATCCGCCCGAGTGAACGCACTGAAGGAGCTTGTGATGATCATCCTCGGCGTGATCCTGCTGATAATCGGTTTCGTGGTGAACATTCCGATCCTGTGGACGATTGGTGTCGTCTTGCTGGTGATCGGAATCATCCTGTACGCGCTGGGCGCGGCCGGGCACGCCATCGGTGGTCGGCGGCATTACTACTGATCCGTTGTCGGCTCGTCGTGCGTATCCGTGCCAGTCGGCGCGGTCGGTACGGTGCGCTGAACGGCACGCGCAATCAGTTCCCGAAGGCAGACCTGGCGCAGCGTTCGCTGTTGCCAGTCGCTGCCGTTGCCTGTGACTGACTTGAGCTGCAGCGCCGGCTCCACGCTCGAGTACTCGCCTCCCTCGTCGAGGGAGTCACGGACATGGATCAGGAGCCGGTGCAACAGTTCCGTGGCTGAAATTCTTTGTGAGGTAATCGGATCGATCGACGCTCCCAGGACGCCTTCCTTCGCGGACACCCAGGTTGCGAGGCGGACGCTCTCGAGGGAAATGTTCGGAGCCTCGATGCCCCGGTCTATCGCGCGTAACGCAGTTGCCACCAGAGCCCGTCCAAGGGTTGCAAGTAGCGCTGCATCCTCTGCTGTCGGCTGAACGTCGCAGACTCGGATCTCGACGGTCGGTAGGTGGCAGGAAGGTCGGATATCCCAGTAGGCCATCCGCTTGTCGAGCATCACGCCGCAATCCACCATCTTCGCAACCGCGGTGTCGAAGTCCCCGGTGGTCTCGAAGTACGGCGGCGGCCCGGCGACTGGCCACCTGGACCATTGGATCGCCCGCCAACTCGCGAAGTCGGTGTCGACTCCTTGGTGGACACGGGAATTGGCGCTCAGTGCCAACAAGGCGGGCAACCAGATGCGCACGTGATTGCAGACCTGCACGGCCTGTACTTGATCAGCGACGCCCACATGTATGTGGCAACCGCAGATGCTTTGTTCGGCAGCGAGGGCGCCGAAGCGTTCGCCCATCCGGCGGTAACGAGGCGAGTCGCTGATCTCGAAACGCGAAGGCCCCGAAAGCGATGCGCCGACGGCCAACAGCCTGCAGCCGTTCAACTCGGCAGCTTTTGCCGCGAGCCGACGCATGTCGGTCAAGTGGGTTCGGAGTTCGTCGATGCCATGGCACACGGGAGAGTTGGTCTCGACTTGGCAGCGGGACAACTCGAGCTGAAGATCCAATCCCAGTGTCGACGCGGTTTCCGCAACCGCAGCATTGTCGGTGGACGGCAACCAGGAGGTCGGGTCGACGAGGATGAATTCTTCTTCGACGCCGACGGTCGGGGTCGTCGATTCGTGGCGGCCAGCGGTGGATTCGGTCGAGCAGGTGGCGCCCATGCTCGCGTCTACCCGGTCGGTCGAAGGCGGAAACCGACCCGAGGAAGCCCCGTTCTCGTCGGGAGAACGGGGCCTGTGGTCGGCCTTGCCAACATCTCGGAAGCGTCAACGAGTCCTTGCACACCGTATGAATCTGGGGACTGGCGTGCCTGGGAAAACGTACTGTGTCGGACTCGGTAAAACGAGACCCCAAGGCATGTCTCACCCCCTATTTCACCCTCGTGTGGACTTGTCCGCACACCCTTCGCCGAGTCGCGGATCATGACCTGGCGGCCTGCGGTGGTGCAGTCTCGGCTTTATCCGTGGGGCCGCCGTTATCGAGCAGATTCCGAGAATGCGAACCCATCTAAACTAACGTCCAGCATTCGGATGTGGCGTTCTGGCGGAGTGTGTGGGTTCGGTGAGTCAACAGATATTTGATCAGTTAATCGCGTGCACAGCATCCGGAGAAGTTGTGGAACTTTCGAACTGGTATTGCGTTTCACCAGCGCAAATCTTCAGTGGTCATGGGTAAAAGTCAGAAGATGGGAGAAAGTGCCTGGGATTGTGTTGCTACCGGTTCGTTATCGCAGACGAATGTCCACTATGTGCGTGGATGACGACTCTTGAAGGCGGGCAAAACTGCGTGTCAGCTGTGTCGGAGCTTCCTCTGTCTTTGTGTTCTTGGATTGAGAGTTTCACCAGGAATATCTTTCGTGATCGACGCGCCGGGAAA
The DNA here is from genome assembly GCF_027854095.1 of Rhodococcus sp. C-2. NCBI lineage: Bacteria > Bacillati > Actinomycetota > Actinomycetes > Mycobacteriales > Nocardiaceae > Rhodococcus > Rhodococcus sp. C-2. The sequence goes on from NZ_JAQGFI010000024.1 coordinate 19,358, forward strand.
TTTTTCTCAAGATTTACCCACTTGCTAATTGGGGAATTCAGCGGGTTGCAGAAGACTGAAATATTGCGGGTGGGAGCTGTTATTTCCGGTGATTTGCCCATATCTTGCTGAGTGGCGTATTTGCGACCGAAGTGTCGCGCGGTCGAGAAATAATGCTTTTCATGCTTTACATTGGAAATTGCAAGATGCACGTTTCATCCTCAGTGTTAAACGAAAGGACGAACGCAATGGGTAGCTTGGAAGATTTCGACATCGCGGCACTTCTTCAGAAGGTCATCGCATTCTTCGACGGATTCTCGTCGGACGAGACCGAGACCCCCACGGGCTAAGACTTAGCGAAGCCGCTGTGCATCCGGATGACACTGGATGTGCAGCGGCTTCTCTGTATCCGGCGCCTTCATCGGCGAAGGCAATGAATCGGCGTGCGTGGTTTCGGCCCGCCACTGGGCACTAACTGGTTGCATCCGTCTGGATCAAGAGCATCGCGTCGTCGACCGGATCGAAGTACAGAGCCGGGTCGGCAACCAGTGCAGCGTCGTCACCATGAGTTTGCATGGTGACAACCCAGGCACGATCGTCGTGTTCCACGTAATAGGCACCCGCGAGGACCCCGATGGAACTGCCGCCCTTGAATCCGCCGTAAGTGAACCATTTCGCGGACTCGTCACTGAGCGCCGGATCCTCGGCGAGAATGTCTCGAACCGGTGCGCCGCTCTCGGTCTTCGCCTTCTCTTGCAACGTGACCAACGCGGCACGCAGGTCGGCAGGCGAGGCGAACCAATCGATGTCGAAAGGCCATGCGGGGGTGGTGAATGCTGACGCCGGGATGTCCACCAGGCCGCCAGGTAGTGCCGCGAGTATCGCTCGACGCTCGTCCGGAGTTCCGTCGCGCCAAGCGATACGTTGTGCGCCTTGGCCACCCCAGCCGAGTTGGAACAGTGCGCGAGTCGGCTTGAGCGGGATGTTGAGCGAACGATTTGCCATGCCCATCGGGGCGAATTCGGCTTCTACCTGCTCGCGCCCGACAGCAGCGATCAGCATGTCGGTGGCGGTGTTGTCGCTGATCGAGATCATCTTGCCGGCGGTATCTCGGACCGTGACTTCAGTTCCCGATGGCAGGTCCTGCATGGTCCCGCCGGGCATCGATTTGAGGTCGTCGGTGATGGTGAGCTTCTGATCCCAGGAGAGTGTCCCGTTCTGGACGGCCGTCGCGACCGCGCCGAGAACGTACAGCTTGATCGTTGACCCTGTGGGCTGTGGTGAGGTGTCGCCGACACTGAAGACTTCGGCGTTCTTTCCTTCGGTGACCTCGGTGACGGTCAGATTGGTCGGCGCGGGAAGCGCTTTGACAGCTGCCTCGAGTTCTTGCCAAGATGCGGCCGGCACATGAACGTCCTTGGTCGGTGTGATCGCCATCCCGAGGATCAGCCCGTTGCCGTCGACGACGACGTTGACGTCGAACGCACCGCCGGAAGTGCTGGTGATGGAAACTGTGCCGTCGGAGTCGCCTCCCTTGTACTTCACTGTTGTCCAAGGCAGTCCGGCTCGGATGGAGTCGAAGTCCGGAGGTGTCAGGACTACGGGTGCAATGGGCCCGAAGTGTTCGGCGATTTCTTCCTGGGTCAACGGCGTGCTCGTGTTGAACGCACTGAGAAGCCAGGTGATCTGCTTGCCGACGGAGCTGTCAGGGATCGTGACCGTAGCGGGTGCCGCGGTGGGGGAGGTCTTTGTGCTGTTTTCAGAGGTTTGTGCGGAATCAGTCCCGGAAGTACATGCGGCGAGGGCGAATACCGCTGCGGAGGCAAGTGCTACCAGCGCGAGCGGGCGGCCCTTCCTGCGTGTGTGTTCGAGATTCATGGACTTATTTCATCAGCATCTTCTTCGGCGCGCGTCCGTCTGAGGTGTAGACATACTCAGCCTGAGGTACTGAATCGCTTCATTCTGGAGTACCGTCAACCACTTGTAGTGGTGACACGCGCCTTGCCGCTGGACAAATGGGAGAAAGGCTGCACTCGAAGAACTTTCGTGATGACTGCGAGAGCTAGTTCTTGGTCGCGGCCAAAAAGGACGGTTGCGTTGACAGCGCTGCGATTTCTTCGGGGAGTTCGGGGATCCGGCGATCGTACAGTTCTGCCAACTCGACCGAGCTGAAGCGTCGGACAGTCCAATTGTGTTCAGCTAACCACTGGCCCGGATCGGATCGCTTGTCGCTGTAGAACAGTTGCGAAATGTCCAGGTCTCCGAACGGGTCCTTGGCGAAGTACTTGGATCTGATGGCCGCAAGCTTGCTCGGGTCGGTTCCGGCCGGAAAGTCGTTCACCGCCAAGCGACTACCGGTGGCCGAGAGTTTGTCGATCCGCTCGAACAGGGCGTCGTGGGCCGGGCCGGGGAGATAGGCGAGCAGGCCTTCCGCCGACCAGGCCGTGGGTTCGTTCGGGTCGAAACCAGCCTCCTCGAGTGCGGCCGGCCAGTCGTTTCGCAGATCAGTAGGCACAGTGCGTCTATCGGTCTTCGGCTGGGCGTCGTGCGCAGCGAGCACTTCGGCTTTGAACTCCAGCACCTTTGGCTGATCCACTTCGAATACCGTCGATCCTGAGCTCCAATCCAGCCGGTACGCACGCGAATCCAACCCTGCTGCAACGATTACCGCCTGCCTTACTCCGGATTCGGTTGACGACGAGAAGAATTCGTCGAAGAACCTGGTTCGCAACCCCATGAAACCGCCGAAGGGCGTGTCCTCGAGGAGCGTGGGATCTTTCAGAAGAGCTGTGAAATGCGGCTCGGCTGCAGCTTCTACGAACCACGATGCGAACTTGTCTTCGATGATCGCGTCCGGACGGGTGCTCTCCAGTGCTCGGAACGTTGCCACTGCCAGCGCAGTAAGTCCGACGCTACTGACGATGTCCCACGTATCTCCATCGCTCCGCATTGTCTGGGTGTCCTTCCGCTCTTGACGACTGAGCCGAACTCTCTCGACCCTACGCCCGTGTGACCCCTCGTCGCCTGGAACGGAACGGTCGGACTTGGAGCAGCAAATACACGCTGACCGGATCGAAAAATTCTGCAGTGCAAGGCGTTCGGTTTGAATCAGCATCCTGCCAGGAATTTGCCAGGTCAGTGCCAGTGAGCGGCAAGGATGCAGGACTTCACTGGGGTGTGCCTCAGGGCTGAGAGAGAGCCTCGAGAATCCTTCGGGCAGGGGATTGATCGTGGCATGACCATCCGCCGGAACCACTTCGTGGGACCGTTCGGTTCCAGTTGATCTCTCGGACCGCACAACGAATGTCCCGTCGAGAAAGAGAGATGTGAGCCCATGTTGCAGGAAGGCTCGCTGGATGTATTGGCCGCCGCGGCGCGGAGCGGTAGCCGTGAGTCCATGGCCAGTTTGTATGCGGCGTTTCGTCCGATGGTTGTGCTGCGGAGCCGCGCCGAGCTTGATCAGGCCGTTTCCGATTCCGCCGCGGATGCCGCGTGCGTCGCCGTTCTCACGGCAGTGTGCGACGGATCGGAGACGTATCAGCCTTTTCTACGCGTGCTGTACGCGAGTACAAGCATCGCGATTGCTCGGGCGGCATCCGACGGGTTCAGCGGTGGATCGCTCCCGCCTCCGACAACGCTCCCGATTGTCGAACGCGATGTCCTGGTGTTGCGGCTGATCGTCGGGCTCGATACAAAGGCGACCGCAACGTCGCTTGCCCGTACGACAGACGAGGTGTCGCTCGACCTGCATCGGGCGCTGCGGCGACTGCGAAAGTTGTCTTCTCCGAATGCAATCAGGGAGAGTTTGGTATTCACCTGAGGGCGTTCGGAATGCGCAGATTCGGGCGGGAACGGATCCCTGCCTTACTGGCCGGCGATGTATTCGATCGACGGGCCGGCAGTCCAACCGCCGTCGACGGCGATCTCGGAACCCGTTGTGTACGAGGCATCGTCGGAAAGCAGGTAGGTGACCGCGCCGACCAACTCCTCCGGGCGACCGACACGGCGATACGGATTATTGGGGAATGCGCCCTCTTCGAGGCTGATACCCGTCGGTGCAGTCATGGGCGTCAGGACCATGCCGGGGTGAACCGAGTTGACCCGGATCTTGTCGCGGCCGAGTTCGACGGCGGCGATCTTGCTCAGCCCACGCACGCCCCACTTGGCTGCGCCGTAACCGCTGGTCAGAGCCATGCCCATCAGGCCGGCGGCCGAGGAGATGTTCACGATGGATCCGCCGCCGGCTGCCTTCATGAACGGCACTACCGTGTGGATACCGGTGTGCACGGACACCAGGTTGATCTGGATGATGCGCTGGAACGTCTCGAGTGGTTCCTCGGCGACTGTCTGGCCGGACGCCGAGATTCCGGCGTTGTTGACCAAACCGTTGATCGCGCCGAACTCGGATACTGCGTACTCGGCGGCGGACTTCCAAGACGCTGGATCGGTGACGTCGAGGTGAACGTAACGCGCTGCGTCGCCGAGAGATTCGGCCACTGCTCGACCGTCGTCGTCGAGTAGGTCGCCGATGACGACGCGGCCGTTGCCCGCGACGATGCCGCGGGCAAACGCCTCGCCCAGGCCGCGTGCGCCGCCGGTGACGAGAACGACTTTTCCGGAGAGATCCTGAGTCATGATTGTTCCTTACCTGTTGGTGTTGCGAGATATGGCTTCGAGAACGCCCTGAGCGCGCGGGTGATGGCCTCGGGTGCGGGCGTCCGGAGGTCTGCCATCTCACGCAGTGCGGCGACTACCGCAAGTGTTGCCTGGCCCGAAGCCGCTGTGGTGTCGAGCGAGGTTTCCGGACGGTCGATCAGGCGTGCGACTTCTGGGCGAATCAGTTCCATCGTCTCGAAAGTTGCTGATTCCCAAACTCTCCGGAGTGCCGCATCACCGAAGATGATGGGCATCAGTGATCGGGTCATCGGCTCGAAGGACTCGCCGACCGATGCGATAAAGGCATTCTTCACAGCCGCTGCGAGCCCGAATTCGCGGGCTTGCGCGCTGAGTGCCGTGGCCAGACTGCGGTTTCCCTCGTCGAGCATCGGCCAGATGCTCTCCTCTTTGGTGGCGAAGCAACGGTAGAACGTTCGCTCGGAGATTTCTGCCCGCTCGGCGAGCTCCGCGATGGTCGTCGAAGTGTCGCCGCGTTCGACGAAAGCGGCAGCACAACTCTGCGAGACGCGGAGAAGTAGTGCAGTGCGGCGGGCTGTTGCCATATCCGCACTGTACCAAAAGTGGCAGAAACTGCCACAAATGGTGTCGGCCGGTCAGCCGACGTTGCCTTCGATTCCGGAAACCTCCTGCTCAACTGCGTTCTTGAGGTTCAGGAGCGTCTTGCGGATGTTGCCGCGCTGAAAGTCGGCGAAGGTTTTTCCTCCGGTGGCAATTTTGTCGAACATGTCGGCGGCGAAGTCCGGCCAGCCGCGCCTGTCGTCGGTCCACGTTTCGGTAACTCGGGTTCCGTCGGGCACCGGCGAGAATCGGTACTGCCAGGTTGCGATAGAGGCGGGGATCCGGGGAGTACCGAGGCCGATCTTGTGAACACGGAATTCGAAGAGCTTCCCGGCCTCGGCAGCGGTGACTGTGCATCGCGTGGTCCACTGCGCGCGCCCACGCTTGTTGTGCCCGTCGAACTCCATGCCCAGGAAAGCGCTTTCGCGGTCTCCCCGCAAGGTTGCGCCTATGTTTTCGGGACTCCAGGCACCCATACGAGTGGGATCGCTGATGACCTCGTAGAGGGAAAGCGCGTCGGAGCTGACGACGATGCTGTCGGAGACGGTAAGTTCGCGAGCCATTTCGGTTTCAGGTTCTTTCTGTCGAGCGTGTGTGAGGTGTGAGTATGACGATCGGTGGTTTCGCGAACAAGATGCGGACGTGGCGGATGAACCGTCGAACTGATCGGCGTTGAACTACAGGTGCGGTTTCAGTTGGATCTTGACCGCGCCTTCCTGCTTCTTCTGGAAGATCTCGTAGGCGTGTGGCGCCTGATCGAGCGGCAGCTGATGGGTGGAAAAGGTGTCGACGCCGAGTGGGTCGTCGTCAGTGAGCAGGGGCATGATGTCCTCTACCCACTTCTTGACGTTCGCCTGGCCCATCCTGAGCTGAATCTGCTTGTCGAACATGGTCATCAGCGGCAGCGGATCAACCATTCCGCCGTAGACACCGATCAAAGAAATGGTTCCGCCGCGCCGAACGATGTCGATGGCCGAATAGACAGCGCCAAGGCGATCGATTCCTGCGTTACGCATCGCAGGCGCGGCAAGAGCATCGGGAAGGAGTCCGACGAACTGCTGCGCGAGCTTTCCGATCGGAGACCCGTGCGCTTCCATACCGACAGCGTCGATCACCGAATCGGTTCCGCGGCCGTTTGTCGCGTCTCTGATGGCATCGCCGATCTTGCTGCCGTAGTCGTCCAGGTTGAGGGTCTCGATACCGCGTTCGGCAAGGCGCGCAAGGCGTTCGGGTACACGGTCCACACCGATTACTCGAAACCCCTTGTGGTGGGCGATACGAGCCGCCATGTCACCGATCGGTCCGAGGCCGAGGATTGTCACGGACCCACCCGGCGGAATGTCGGCGTATTCGACCGACTGCCAAGCGGTGGGGAGCACGTCGGAGAGGTAGACGAATCGCGAATCCGCGGGACCTTCGGGAACTTTGATGTGTGTGAAATGTGCTTGCGGTACTCGGAGGTACTCAGCCTGCCCGCCGGGCACCGAGCCGTAGAGCTCGGAGAAGCCGAACAATGCTGCGCCCGTTCCCTGATCGCGGACCTGCGTCGTCTCGCACTGTGTGTAGAGGCTCGAATCGCACATGAAACAGTTGCCACACGAGATCTGGAACGGAATCACGACGCGGTCACCTATCTCGAGATTCGTGACTTCCGAACCGACTTCTTCGACGATTCCCATCGGTTCATGGCCGAGAATGTCGCCGGCATTCATGAACGCACCCAGAGTCTCGTACAGGTGCAGATCGGATCCGCAGATATTCGTCGTGGTGACCTTGATGATTGCGTCGGTGGGTTCGACGATCTTCGGGTCCGGAACCGTATCGACGCTTACTTTCCGTTTGCCTTGCCAAGTCACTGCGCGCACTGGGATCGACCTCTCATCGTGGAAATGCTGTTCGCAGTCACCTGCCCGAAAGCACTGAAATGCAAACAAAATCGGTGAGGGTTGCGAGAAGTCCTGAGCGCGTTAGATTGAGATGGAGCTAGGTCCCGGTCTCTTTGCACCGGCTCCAGGACCGAGACGACGAGATGATGAGGACGATCGCATGACCGACAAAGACGACAACGACCAGTCGCCCAAGGGCGGGCACCCAGGACCCGTGGACAAGGGCGGCGACGGGGGAATGGCAACGCGAGAACAGGCGCCTGAACTGGTCGAGGAGACCTCCGACGAGAAGTCTGACGACGAGTAGTTTCCTTTTACTCCGCGTTGGGTAACAACGGGGATAGGCCGCATCGGACCGTCCCGGAATCAATGCGGGCGAGGTTCCTCGAGGTTGAGCAGCCAGCCACGGGAACCGCCTTGAGCAGATCCCTCAACCCTGTTGTCATTCAACCCTGTAACAGCACGTGATCGAATCGGGTCCGCAGTAGTGTCGGGACCCGGAAGTCGTCAAGCGTTCGAACTATCAACTGCTCGGCAACATCCCGGAGTTTCACGTTGGTCTCTTGAGAACGCCACACGAGTATGTCGAAGGCGCGATCGGCCGAAATGCCGTAGATCACCATGAGCATGCCTTTGGCTTGCTCGATTACTCCGCGAGAAGCGGTGATTTCGTTGACCAGCACGTCGACAGACGCTTTCACCGTGCTGTCGAGGGTTTCGGTGACGTCGATGTAGAAGCCTGAGCTGCCGACCACGGCACCCGACTCGTCCACGACGCTGTCGCCGACGACGATTACCGAGTGAGTGTCCCCTGCAGTGTCGATGATGCGGTGGCGGCTGCTGAACGGTCCGCCTGAAGTGCGGATGGCGTGCAGTGTCTGGGCAACGTGTCTTCGGTCGTCGGGATGCTTGTGCGAGAGCATCAATTCCGTCGTCGGAGCTACTTGGTCGGGTTCGTATCCGTGAATCCGTGCAACTTCGTCCGACCACTCCCACCGGTCGCCGTTGCGGTGATAGAGAAAGCCGCCCACCCGGTGTGGAGCCCCCGATCCTGACGTTCGCCCCAACCCGTCCTCGTTCACCACACACGCCCCCTCGTTCTCGACCTCGTCCCAACCGGCGTACTCGCCAGTTAGTTATATCGGACAAATCCGGCGGAGGTGGTGTCCGTCCCATATTTCGGAGCATCGTCTGGATCGCTACCGCATGGGTCGGGGAAACCGGCGCTCAGAGTACTTGGCGACGGTCCCACGTCACTCGCGGTTGAAACAGTGTTGCCGCTGTGTCCATTCGATGATCGCCGCCGCGATGGCCGCAGGCTGATCCTCGGGGGCGAGATGTCCTGCGGGACCGCACTGTTCCACCTCGAGATTTGCGATATTCGATCGGCTCCACGTGACTTCGTCAGGTCCGATCATGAGAAGTTCTGCGGGGCCGCTGAAGGTGAGAAGAAGTTTGGGTACGTCAGTGCTTTCTGTGAGCCAATCGCTGTACGCCGCCACACGTGCATTCACGTCACCGGGAGTTCCTTCGATGGGGAAGGATCGTGGCCACTCGAGAAGGGGTCGGCGACTCTCTCGTGACGGATAAGGGGAGCGATAGGCCTCGGCATCGGTTTCGGTCATTTCGCCGAGAACCGTTCTGTGAAGCGCTATTTCGAGAAAGAAGTTCTCGTCGAGTACCTTTGTCTCTCCTGTGTCGGAGTCCCTCAGAGCTTCCACCCGTGCCCGTGCCTCTCCCGGGAAGTGTTCGTCCCAGGTCATCGGACGAAGGATCGTTTCGAAGAAGGCCACACCTCGGACGCGATCGGGGTGGCGGGCAGCCCAGTCCAGTGCAAGTGCCCCGCCCCAGTCGTGTCCGACGAGTACGACGTCGTCGAGTTCCATCTGGTCGAACCAGGCGTCGAGGTAGCGGGCGGTGTCGAGGAAGCCGTAGTTGATTGGCGGTTTGCCTGACCGCCCCATTCCGATGAGGTCAGGGGCAAGTGCGCGGCCTAGATTTCCTATCTGCGGCAGGATGTTTCGCCACAAGTGCGAGGATGTGGGGTTTCCGTGGATGAGTACGAAGGGTGTTCCTTCACCGCGCGAGCGGTAGGCCATGGTCGAGTCGAGCACGGGAATTGTGGGCATTGCGACTCTTCAAATAGTTTCCATATACTCTAATTGAGATAGTAGCCATGTATTCTATTTGTATGCAAGATCGGGAAACATGGACGACAGGGTCGCTGGTGTGGCACCTTGGCTTGCGCTGGCGGGCGGGGGTTGACCGAGCGATCGCGCACCTGGGGTTGACTCACGCCCAGTATTCAGTGCTCGCGTCTCTGCATGGTCTGGTGAGTGCGGGGGAGAGGCCGAGTCAGCGAGAACTCTCAGCGCACACAGGATTGCAGCGAATCTACATATCCAAGCTCGTGCGAGCGTTGGAGAAGAGCGGGTTTGTTGTCAGTGAACGCGATAGACGCGATGCGCGAGCCGTTCGCCTCGATCTCAGTGACGAGGGCAAACGAGTCATAGAGCTCGCTAAAGACATTGTCCGCCAATTGGATGCAAAGAATACGGAAGTGCTGACGAAAACCGGAGGGCGGGAACTCGCCGAGCTCCACCGCGCCCTTGACGCGTTACTCGACGCCACCGAAGCAGGAGATGGATAATGCGCCGGTCCGCTTAGTGGCGCAACCGAAGGCGATCGTGTGCGGACCCGGTCCACAGGACGTTCGTTGGGGGAGCGACGGAAGCGTCGATCCCCCAACGAGCCCTATTGTCTAGCTGTCGATCGTCACGGTGTCACGTTGATCGGTGTGGCCGATGCGAACTGCAGTGTGCCCGACATTGTTGCCGTCCCAGTGGCTGCGGCGGGGCAGACGGGTCCGGTGCCGGTGCGTGTGTAGTTCACGGTGCCGGTGTTGCTGGCCACGACGCGCTGGTTGGGAATATCGAATGGCAGCGGTCCGACAGTGCTGGCCCCGACGGTGACTGTGCATGTTGATCCGGGCATCGTGACGACTGCGCCTCCTGCAGGAATGACCAGGGATCCCTGAGCCGATCCGGTGTCTGCCGAGACGTTCAATAGCCACGAGCCGGAGGTCGTGACCACAGCGGGTAGGCCGTTAGCCTTGCACCCGGTCAGGCTGGGGGTGCCGATATTGACGTTGACTCCGCCGGTGCCGGCGTTGGAATTACCCGGCGCGGATGGGATGGTCCCGGAGCCCGTCGTACTGGAGCAGGTAAGTGTGATCGTTCCAGTCTTGATACTGAGATTGCTGCTCGAAGCAGTCACGGCTTGACCCGCTGGAGTGACGACGGTCGAAGCCAGAGCGGTGCCGGCTGCGACCGCAATCGCGGCTGCGGCGGCAGCTGTGACGATGGTGGTGCGGCGAACTGCATGGGTCATCGATATCTCCTTGTTGTCGGTGATACTTCGTGAGTCGCCGGTGCTTGCTCTACTGCGTCCGCAGGCTGTCGGCGCCGATGTTGAACACATCGCTTGTGGTGGTCAACGAGTTGTGACCACTCGAAGACGGAACGTTGGCGCGAAGATTGACTGCCCAATTCAATGCGCCGAACAGTCCACATCCAGATGCGCCCGGTACCGCGAACGTCTGGTCGGCGTGCGTCACGTTTCTGACGGCGGCGGTATCCGGAAATCCTGGAACTTCCTCCAGGACACCATTTTCGGACACTCCGAGTTTGAACATGATCGGGTTGCTCGCAGAACCCAGATAGCAGTTGCCGCCCAGCAAGGGGTTGGAGATCTTCAATCTTGCCGGAAGTGTGACACCGAGTTGGAATGCGTCGACTGTTGGCAACGCGACCGGTTCGACTGTTGCCTTGATGGTGGTCAAGCCGCCGGGGAACGGTATACCGAGCCCGAAGATTCCTCCTGGTACCTCGATGGGGGTGGAATAGACGCCTTTGGTGCCGTCAGTGGGAGGAATGAAGATCTGGTCGAACCCGAATTCAGCGTCGGGGTTCTCGCGATAGGCGACACCGCCGGCGATATTCAACGAGCCGGAAGGAATCGGTACTTTGAGCCCGTTGATGTTCATTTCGCCGCCTTTGACGACGACATCGACACAGGTGCTTGTCTCCGGATTGGCTATCGGGCATTTTCCCCAGCCCCCGAACGGCGCATTGGGCAGCGGGGCCGCCGTCGCGGTTGACACCGCCCCGAGAGTGAGGACTCCCGCTGCGACGACGGCGAGCGCGGCTCTGAATCGTATTGTGCGCATGGACAAGTGAACTCCGTTTCGAGGTGGCAATCTGTCGTCGATGACGGTTCTGTGGCAGTGGGTTGGATTGCTAGTTGGCGCTACGCTCGGCAACGACGGCAGCGGGTTCGGGTGAGCCGGCCGGCTGGGGCCTGAGGCTGTCGGCACCGATGTTGTAGACGTCACTCGTCGTGGCGAGGGAGTTGGACGTGGTGGACGAGGGAAGCCCGGCGCGCCAGTTGACGATTGGATTCAGAACGCCGAACGGGCCACACCCGGAAGCTGTCGGGACCGCGAAGGGCTGTCCGGTGTGCCCGGTGTTTCGAACGACGGCAGTGTCCGGGGAACCTGGAACCTCTTCGAGGACACCGTATTCGGTCACGTCCAAGTTGAGTTGGACGGGGTTGTTGTCCGAGCCCAGGTAGCATTTGCCGCCGAGGAGAGGGTTCGCGATCTTCAGTTTGACGGGTAGCTTCACACCAAGCTGAAATGCGTCCACGGTGGGGAGTGCAGACGTCGACTCTACGGTGGCCGAAGCCTTGTTCAGTCCGAAGAGATTGTTGAATGGCAGGTCGATTCCGAGTGCGCCCCCGGGGATATCGATGGGTTTGGCGTAGATCCCCCGACTGTTGTCGTTCGGTGGGATGAATACTTGGTCGAATCCGAATTCAGCCTCTGGATTCTCCCGGTATGCAACTCCGCCTGCGATGCGCATCGCCCCGGCGGGAATGCTGACGGAAAGCTTGCCGATCTTCATGTTTCCGCCGGTGACCGTGACGTCCATGCAGGTGCTGGTCTCGGGATTGTCGATCGGACATGAATCCCAACCGCCGAAGGGGATCTCCGCTGCCGGGGCGGCTCCTGCAATGCTTGCTGACAAGCTTCCCACCGCAGCGGCGGTGGCGAACACAGTTGCGGTGGCGAGTGCGCCGAAAAGCCCACGCGACGTCGAACGTCGGGACATGTATTTCTCCTTTGGGTACAACCGACCAGTCGGGATTGTGATGATGAGTGACGGTAGTCACGTGTGACTTAGATGTACAGACAATTTGAAACAATTCCGACAAAAGTATTACTGCGATCGCCTCCGCTACTACTTGTGGCTGTGAGGATTGAAATTTGTTGCAGTGCTCTGTGTCTCGTCATTCACCCACGAATCGCTGTGAGGTGCTTCGACCCGAAAAGGCGTTCGTCGACGGGAGTATCCGACTCCTGTCGAAATCGAGGGGGCAATGTTTTGTCGGAGTCGCCAATGAGGGAAGTCAGGGCGAGTAACTTTGTCGAACAGCGGCTGATCGGTACTCCGGGCAGCTGCCCGAGAGAACGGATCGCCATGACGCTGATGCTGCCGCTCGACTCGATGTTCCTACTGATGGAGTCACGGGAGGATCCCATGCACGTCGGTGGCCTGTCGCTTTTCGTTCCGCCGGAAGGGGACGACGGCGAATTCGCCAGGTCGCTCTACCGTTCGCTCACCGACGTCGACTCGATTCGGCCACTCTTTCGCCGCAAGCCGGTGCAGTTCTTGTCGAACTTCGCGCCGGTGCGTTGGACGGAGGACGCAGACGTCGATCTCGAGTATCACGTCCGGTTGCTCGCGCTGCCCAAGCCGGGTCGAGTCCGCGAGTTGCTCGAGCTGACCTCCATGCTCCACGGCACGCTGCTCGATCGGCATCGGCCGCTGTGGGAGGCGTACGTGATCGAAGGTCTCGCCGACGGCCGAGTTGCCGTGTACATGAAGACGCACCACGCGCTCATGGATGGTGTGTCTGCTGTTCAGGCGTGGTACCGCAGCCTCTCGTCGGATCCGCACGATCGACATTCGATGCCTCCATGGGCGCAACGACCTTCTTCGGGGCGGGTTCGTGCCGGTCGCGGGCTGGACCTGCAGAGGCGGGTGGGCTCCGTGATCGAGACTGTGCAAGATGTGGTCGGGGTCGGCCCTGCGATAGTGAACGCTGCTGCCTCGGCAGTGAAGGACCACGTCGCACCGTTGCCGTTTGCTGCTCCGAAATCGATCTTCAACGTCCCGATCACCGGAGCGAGGCGTGTCGCCGCGCAGTCGTGGCCGATCGAGCGCCTGCGCAAGGTCAGCTGCGTTGCAGACGTGACGCTCAACGATGCGGTGTTGGCAATGTGCGCGGGTGCGCTACGGCGATACCTGATCGAACTGGACGAGTTGCCGGACAAACCGTTGATCGCGATGGTGCCGGTATCCCTTCGCAAAGGCGAAGAGGGTGAGGCTTCCGGCAATGCCGTGGGTGCGGTGTTGTGTGATCTGGCAACCGAATTGGCAGATCCGGCGGCCCGACTTCAGAGAGTTCACGACTCGATGAGTAGCGCCAAGTCCCTGATGTCGGGCCTGACGCCCCTGCAGATCACGGCGCTCAGTGCATTGAACGTCGCGGGTCTCGGGCTGCCGCTGATCCCTGGTTCATCCCGACTGATCACTGGGCGTCCAGTCTTCAATCTGGTGATTTCCAACGTCCCCGGCCCGACAACGACGCGCTATTGGAATGGCGCGAAACTCGAGAGCTGTTACCCGGCATCGATTCCGTTGGACGGGCAGGCGATGAACATCACCGTCATCGGCTACGCGGACACCATGCAGTTCGGGCTCGTCGGCTGCCGCCGCAATGTTCCGCACTTGCAGCGGCTCCTCGGCCATCTCGAGGAATCCTTGAGTGAGCTCGAAGCCGCCGCAGGCTGATCAATTCGACTCGCGCCTTCCGACGTCACGTCCGTTCACGACCAACTGGTGGACGTCCAGTTCTTTGTCGTCGAGGCCGAAGCTGATGATGCGTTCGGGGTGGATACGGATGATCGGTGCGTCGAGACCATGTGCAGCAGCACCAGTAGCATCCAAAGCCTCTGCCCGGCCACGGATTTCGACGCACCTGACCTGCCATGGATCTACGGATGCGATGTCGTCCACGACGAACGCGACCCGACCGTTGTCTGCGACATTGTGAAACTTACGGCTGCCCGTCATGTTGTAACCGCTGATGTCGATCGTGGCTGTATCCGGGTTGTAGTGGAACCCGACCGGACTGACTTGCAGCGTTCCGTTCCGTTGAACCGTCGCGAGGCGACCGAGAGTCTGTGTGACCAGGTAGTCGAGTTCGATTCGGGTGAATGTCATGAAATCACGCTAGAACCTGAACTGCTGTAGAGGTCAAGATCTCCGAACGTACAACTCATTCCATCTCGTCGAGGGCCTCTTCTGCTTCGTCGACCCGCCACTCGGCCTCGCGAAGTTCCTCCTCGGACTCTCGAACTGCGACGCGGGCAGCCTTCTCGGTGTTCTTGGCGAACTGTCGTTCTTGTTCTGCGTGTTCGAGATCGGCGCGGAGTTCTTCGATGCGACGGTCGAGGTCGGACAGCTTTGACCTGGCATCCTCGAATTGGGCGGTCTCGGCCTTGACCCGTCGTCGGATCTTCTCGACGCCTGCCCTGGCTTCCTTCAATTCTGCTTTCGCCTTGGCTTGTTCGGCCTTGCGATCCGGAGCAGTGGACTTGGCCGGAGCGTGTTCTTCGGTGGGGATCGCAGGGGCGTCTTGTGCAGAATCCTCCTCCACTACAGCAAGTCCCGCCGGCCCGAAACCGCTGTAACTCGCGGCGGTCACGACCCGTCCGAGTCGAACCTGCGCGGCAGTCTCCTCATCGGCCAGGGCGGCATTGAGAGTCTGCGCGACATCGCGCAACGAATCCTCGCCGACGCTTTTTCCCCGTGAAGCGGCGATCTCACCGGATTTGTGGGCGAGACTCCGCACCACCTGCTGCCTCTGTGTCGTCAGCCGTCGCAAGTCCGGGCCCGAGAGATGGCGTTGAGCGTCGCGTAGCGATTCGCCAAGCGCGAGAAGTGCATCCAGATCCTCTGGTGCATCGCGCGAGATGAGATTGACCAACCACCCCACGGTGGTCGGCTTCCGAAGTTTTCCGATCTCTGCGGCCAGTGTGCGGTCGTTGTCGTCCCGGGCAGTCTTCACATGCTTTGTACGCGCCTCTACGAACTCGCCGGGGTCGAGGCCGTAGAGTTCGTCGGCGACATCATCGAGGGTCACGTATCAATACTGTCATTCGGCGAATCGTTCGAAGACTGTCTTCCAGTCGTTCTTGATGCTCACCACCGTCCACCCGTTTGCGCGCGAGACGTCGAGTGCGTGCTCGGCCCCGTCCACGTAGTCGAACTCGCGTTCCGGATCGTCATGGAGCACCAGAAGGCGAAGTGCCGGAACGTTCGGGTGTTCGGCGAACTTCAACATAGGTAGGTCACCGTTGCTGTTTCCGGCCGCGATGACAGGTCGTCGGCCGATTCGGTTCCAGATCTGTACGGGCTTGGCCGGCCCGTCGTCGACGACATCGGTTTGGGGCTGACGGAGAATTGTGCCGCTGTGCCCGTCGTCCTTCCACGTCAAGGCCACGCCGCTGCCGATGACGCGATCTCGGGGGATGCCGTAGACCTCCTGGCTGATCGGACGCATGAAGTCACGTCCGCCGCCAGAGACTATGTAGTTCGAGAATCCCTTGGCTGCAAGGTAATCGAGCAACTCCACCATGGGTGTATAGCTGCAGTGCAGATACTCGCGACCGAGAGTGGGGTGCGAAGCAGTGCGCAGGTAGGTATCGGCGTGGGTTTCGAACTCGTCGACCGTGACTTCGGCGAATGCCGCCAGGACACCGGCCGCGAGCACCTTCAGTGCGCTGTCGTCGCCGCGATAGTGCTTCGAGATCACTTCGTTCAACCAGGCGTAGTCCTTTTCGAACGCAGCCTGCCACGGTTGACGGTTGCGAAGAGACGGATCCTGGGCGGTCATCTCGACGAGGCGGCGCAGGATGAAGTCGAGTTGGATCGGCATCGGCTTCTCACACCACAGGGTTCCGTCGTTGTCGAAGACTGCGATCCTGTCTTCCGGTGCGATTTCGTCCGGACTTCCCTCAGTCGTCGCGCGTTCGACGAATTGCCGGACGGCCTGTTTCGGCGTGCCGTCCTGCCAGCTCGGAAGCGGGTCAGGGTTATCGGAGGTGGAGGCTTCAACGAATTGACTGCTCATGTGGTCCCTGGCTTCCAGTGAGTCGATGACAAATCCGGCACTCTCATACTCGGATCTCCTGCGGAAAATGGCATCGCCCATTTCGGGCGACAGCGGTTCGGTGACCACAATCGGGGTATGCGATTCACCATGCGGCCGTAGAGGCTGGAAATCAGATGACCTACAAGGAGCCAGATCATGGCCAACGCATTCAAAGGCGTCGTCAACCTCGATATTCGCGATTCGATTCCCGACTGGAGCCCGTACGAGCAGCCGAAGGCCGCCGCCGGCACACCGAATATTCTTTACATCGTTCTCGACGACGTCGGATACGGCGCCTTGGGTTGTTACGGGGGACCGATCGAGACGCCGAACATCGACCGCATCGCGGGCAACGGATTGCGGTACGGGCAGTGGCACACCACAGCGCTGTGCTCCCCGACGCGATCGTGTCTGCTCACCGGGAGAAACCACACGACCAACGGCATGGCCTGCATCAGCGAGTGCGCGGTCGGTTTTCCCGGCGGAAACGGTCACATCCCTCCCGAATGTGCCACGCTCGCCGAGGTTCTGGTCGAGCAGGGATTCAGCACCGCGATGGTCGGCAAATGGCACCTGTGCGCAGAAGACGAGATGAATCTTGCTTCCACGAAACGGAATTGGCCGGTCGGCCGCGGATTCGAGCGGTTCTACGGCTTTCTCGGTGCCGAGACCAATCAGTGGTATCCCGATCTCGTCCACGACAACCACCCCGTCGAACAGCCGTCGACGCCCGAAGAGGGGTATCACTTCAGCGTCGATATCACCGACAGAGCGCTCGAATACATCGGTGACGTGAAGTCGATAGCTCCGGACCGGCCTGTATTTCTCTACTACGCACCCGGGTGCGCACACGCTCCGCATCACGCGCCCCGCGAATGGGCCGATCGCTACGCAGGCAGGTTCGACGCAGGGTACGAAGCCATGCGGGACGAGATTCTGGCCAGACAGAAGGAAATGGGACTTGTCCCGAAAGACACGACCCTGCCCTCACTCAACCCGATAGGCACTCCTGAGACCCGCACCGGGCCCGACGGCGAACCGTTCCCGCCGCTGGATTTCACCCGCCCTTGGGACACCCTCTCCGCTGACGAGCAGCGACTGTTCTCACGGATGGCGGAGGTGTACGCGGGCTTCCTCTCGCACTGTGACGATCAGATCGGACGCCTGCTCGGATACCTCGAAGAAATCGAGCAGCTCGACAACACGATCATCGTGGTGGTCTCCGACAACGGTGCCAGCGGTGAGGGTGGACCCGACGGATCTGTCAACGAGAACAAGATTGCGAACGGCGTACCCGACGACCTAGCCGAGAACCTGGCGAAGCTGGACGAGTTGGGCAGCACCGAGACGTACAACCACTATCCCAACGGGTGGGCGATGGCGTTCAACACGCCCTTCAAGATGTGGAAGCGTTACTCGTTCAACGGTGGAACCTGCGACCCATGCATCATCTCGTGGCCGGAGGGCATCGATGCCCGTGGCGAGATTCGAGATCAGTACCATCACGCCATCGACGTCGTCCCGACTCTGCTCGACTGCGTCGGCGTCGACTTGCCTGACACGGTGAAGGGGTACACCCAGCACCCGATTCAAGGCGTGAGCATGCGGTACAGCTTCGATGCCGGCAACATCCCCACCGCCAAGCACACCCAGTTCTATTCGATGCTCGGAGGACGAGGAATTTGGCATGACGGCTGGAAGGCCGTCACCACGCACCCGACTCTGAGCGGGTGGGGCCATTTCTCGGAAGACACCTGGGAGCTCTACCACACAGAGTTGGACCGAGCCGAGCTCCGGAACCTTGCGGATGAAGAACCCGGCAGGCTGGCAGAGCTGGTGGGGTTGTGGTTCCACGAGGCCGGTGCCAATCAAGCTCTGCCACTGGACGATCGGTCCGGTGTCGAACTTCTCACCACGCCTCGCCCTCAGTTGGCCCCGCCGCGAAACCGGTATGTCTACCGCCCGGGCGGAGCCGAGGTGCCGGAGGCCGTCGCCGTCAACCTTCGTAATCGTTCATTCTCGATCGGGGCAGTTGTCGATTTGGCCGAAC
Organism: Rhodococcus sp. C-2; assembly: GCF_027854095.1. Classification (NCBI taxonomy): domain Bacteria; kingdom Bacillati; phylum Actinomycetota; class Actinomycetes; order Mycobacteriales; family Nocardiaceae; genus Rhodococcus; species Rhodococcus sp. C-2. The sequence goes on from NZ_JAQGFI010000024.1 coordinate 37,790, forward strand.
CCGGTGCGACCGGTGTGCTTTTCTCGCATGGTGGCAGGTTCGGTGGTCATTCGCTGTACGTCAAGGACAACCGCCTGCATTACGTGTACAACTTCCTCGGCAGTGAACAGCAGAAGATCGATGCCACCGAAGACCTTCCGATCGGCGAAAATATGATCTTGGCAGCAACTTTCGAGAAGGAAGGCGAGGATCCGCCGGGCACTGCGCACGGGGTGCTCGGCCTCTACTACGGCGATCGGAAAGTCGGTGAGGGCAGAATCCGCACTCAGCCAGGCAAGTTCAGCATCGGTGGCGGCGAAGGGCTCAATGCAGGCCGTGACAGCGGGGAGCCCGTAACCGACGACTACCCGGGTACGTCACCTTGGGCGTTCACGGGTGGAACGCTCAACCGGGTGGCCATCGACGTCAGTGGTGAACCGTACGTCGACCTCGAACGCGAAGCAGTGGCGATGCTCTCGCGTGAATGACAGTTCCGGGTGCGTCTAGTTCGAGCCGGGCGGAAGGTATCGCACGGTAGGTACTCCGCCGGGACCGTCCAGGCGAACCTCGGCGTCGACCTGGTAGACCTCGGCTATCAGGTCAGCGGTGAGGACCTCGGTCGGGCTTCCGTGGGCAACGATGGATCCCCGGTTCAGCATCACTATCGAATCGCAGAACATGGCGGCCAGATTCAGATCGTGCAATGCCATGATCGTGGTGGTGGGGAGGCGTCGCACGAGCGCGAGCAATTCGAGTTGATGGTTGATGTCCAGGTGATTGGTCGGCTCGTCGAGTAGCAACTCGTGAGGTTCCTGAGCGAGGGCGCGCGCGATCTGGACGCGTTGGCGCTCCCCGCCGGACAGGGTGTGCCACGACCGGTCCAGCATGCCGGCGAGGTCGGTGTGTTCGATCGCTGCCCGAACGGCGTCGCGATCGGAATCCGACTGCCCACCCCACAGTCCGCGGTGCGGTGTGCGTCCGAGTTCGACTACCTCCGCGACCGTCAGATCGATCTCGGTGTTGCTGTGCTGATCAACGGTCGCGATCCGACGCGCGACGTCGCGGCGTTTCCAGTCGGACAACGGGGTTCGGTCGAGGGTCACGACACCGGACGTCGGACGATTGTGCCCGGCAAGCAGTTTCAGCAGCGTCGATTTCCCCGAACCGTTGGGGCCGAGAAGCCCCACCGTACTTCCGGTTGTAGGCGAGACGTCGAGGTCGTCGACTATGAGCGCCCCGCCGACCCGCCAACTGACGCCGGCAGCTTCGAGTGTCATGGCCTGGCCTTCCGTCTCCAGAGGATGACGGCAAACGCAGGCACACCGACCAGCGCGGTCACCACACCGGCCGGGAGTTCCTGCGGCGCAATGGCTGTGCGTGCCACAGCGTCGACCCAGACAAGGAAGATGGAGCCGATCAGTGCGGACGCAGGCAGGAGTCGGCGGTGGTTCGAACCGACGAGAGCCCGCGCCGCGTGCGGGAGGACCAGGCCCACGAAGCCGATGGCACCTGCGACGCTCACGATCACCGCGGTCATCAAGGCTGTTGCCAACAACAGGGTCACACGCACCCGCCACACGTTCACCCCCAGCGACGACGCCGCGTCCTCGCCGAAGGCAAAGGCGTCGAGTGCGCGGGAGTGAGTCAGACAGACCACGAGGCCGACTGCGACCACCGCAGCGCAGAGTGCGACGTCGAGCCAGTCGGCGCCGCCGAGTGAGCCCAGGAGCCAGAACATCACGCCGCGGGTCTGCTCGGGATCGGCCGAGGTGATGACGATGAACGAGGTGAGCGCGGAGAACAGTTGGGTCGCGGCGACACCGGCCAGGATCACCCGATCCGGCGTGCCGCCGGCCGCATGGGCGAGCAGCAACACAAGGGCGAAGGAGATCACCGCGCCGATGAAGGCGCCGCTCGACAAGCCGATCACTCCCGACCCGACTCCGAGGATCACGATCAGTACGGCACCGGTCGAGGCGCCGGACGAGATACCGAGGACAAACGGATCGGCCAGCGGATTGCGAAGCAGCGACTGCATGATCGCACCGCACAACCCGAGACCGGCACCGCAGAGCGCGGCGAGCAGGGTGCGCGGCAGACGGAGGTCCCACACGATGCCGTCACGGATAGGGGTGACGTCCGCCGCGGTACCGCCGAGATGGCCGACGACAATCGAAGCCACCTCACCGACCGACAGACCGGCGGGCCCCAACGTGATCGCCACGGCAGCCGATCCGGCCAGCGTGACAACACCGATCATCCACAGCAGGGTGACGGTCGTCGGGTTGTCACGCAGCCGAACTCTTGTCGTCATCTCACGCCGTAGACCACGTAGTCGTCGAACAGTTGCCAGACCGTCCCCGACTCCCGAAAACCTGCTTGCGCGAGCGCCGCCAACTGGAAGTCGACGGCCGTGGGCGCAGTGGCGTCACGTCCGGCGAATCTGCGCTCACGCTCGTCGGTCAGTGCCCCGATGCCGTGAGTGGCCCGCAACTCGTCCCACCAGCTCTCCCACTCGGGAGCGCCCGCAGCAAAGGCGGAGTGTTGCGTCTGCTCGTCGTGAGCCTTCGCCCATCGCCCGATGACAGGGAAGCGGCTGTCGAAACGAAAGTGATCACCATTGAGCAGGACTCCGTCCGGACTCAGCAGTTCGCGGCACTGCCGGTACACCTCGACGAGTTGCTGCGGTTGCAACCAGTGCAGCGCGGTTGTCGACACTATCGCCTGAACCGGCGCAGCCACCGAATTCGGCCAATCGGCTCCCGCCAGGTCTGCGTCGATCAGCTGCAGTCGGTCACCGAAACGCGTCGACGACTGGCGGGCGAGCTCCAGCAGCATCGGGTCGTAATCGATCCCCACAACGCTCGCATGCTCGAACTTCTCGAGAATCCGGGCGCTCAGTGAACCCGGCCCGCAGGCCAGATCGACGACCGTGAACGGGGTGTGCGCGTACTGCAATTCGAGAACGTCGAGAATCACGTCGAAGCGCTTCTCGCGGTCGGCGATGTATGCCGCCTGCTGGTCGTCCCACTGACGCACCAGTTCACAGATCTCCGCGGACATCTAGACCACACCCAACTGGCGCAGCCCGTCGGAGAGCTGTTCGATGCCACCGACATTGCGGATCGAGGGATCCATCGTCGTTCCTTCGAGGATGATGTAGCGCTTGTTCTTCACTGCGGTGAGCTTGCTGGCGACCGGGTCCGATTCGAGGAACGCGATCTTGTCTGCGGCACTGTCGCCGTCTCCACCGCGGTCGAGATCTGCGAGCACCAGCACGGTCGGGTCTCGATCGAGCACACTCTCCCAACCGATTTCGGGCCAATACTGCTTGTTGTCGTCGAAGGCGTTCTTCGCACCCACCGCGTCGGTCATGATTCCCGGTGCACCGCAGCACCCGGCGAAGTACGGAGTCTTCGTGGCTGCGTACCACCACGCCAGCGTCACGTTCTCAGCTCCCAGTGCCGCCGTGGCGGTGGCCGCGCGATCCTTCAAACTCTCGGTGAGCTCGACACCTTTGTCCTTGGCATCGAACAGTGTTGCCACGTCGTCGATTTCGTCGTACAAGTCGTCGAGCGTGAGGGCCTTGCTCTGCTCGGCATCCTGACCGGTGCACTCGCTGGGTGACTGATATGTCGCGACACCGAGGTCGGTGAACTTGATCCGGTCGGCGATGCCCTCCGAGGTGAACGTGTAGTTGAACGTCGTGTAAACCATGTCCGGTTCGCGTTCGAGGACACTTTCGAATGACGGGAACTCGGTGTCGAACGCCTGGACCTGACCACGCGCCTCGCGCAGTTCGGGGAGGACATCGTCATCGCTCATGGCGTACCCGGCCATCCGGTCCTGCACTCCCAGCGCGAACAGCATCTCTGCTGCAGGTTGATTTACCGCGATTGCCCGTTCGATCGGTCGCTCCACCGTGACGTCTCGGCCACAGTTCTGGACTGTCACGCGCGATTGTTCGGAAGAGTTGGATTGTCGGGCAGCACTGTCGTCGGAGGAGCAGGCAACCAACGACGCGCTCAACAGGGCAGCGACGGCGGCGGCGGGTAGGTGAAGTCTGGACAGACGCATGGAATCTCGTTCTCGCAGGGGCTCGTTCGCGGAGCCCGTTACCGTGTGAACAGGCGCCTGTTGACCCCTGCTGCCAGCCGGTATTCGGACTCGAGATCGCCCCACCCGAGCGCCTTCCCAGATTCTCATCCAGTGGCGTAAGCCCGGGCGGTCACCCTCACCGCTGCGCGTCAGTTCCGGATTCACACCGGATTCCCTGACCCCCTGTGTGGAGGTCCGCTGGCACAGAGGAACTTATCACCGCAGTGCACCGCCGGTCAGGTCGGCTGGTGTGAGGCAATCAGATCTCGATGGCCAGGTCGTCGATGTCGGTGAGGGTTCCGCCGTCGGCGAGGATGCGCTCGTAGTTCTCGCGTCGACGGAGGTCGATTTCGGTGTTGCTGACGCCCTCCTTCCAGTATCCGAATATCGCGACGTCGTTTTTGTCGAGTCCGACGGTCGATCGAAAGTGCTTCCGGATTGCGCGCATCTCGTTGCGTTCACCGGCGCCCCACACGACGTAGCTCGCGGGATTGGCAAGCTCGCGTGCTCGTACCGCAAGTGGGCCGTCGGGCTCGGCCGGATCTGCGCTCACGCGGTGAAGCTCCAGGCCGGGGAGGGCGGGCAGTTCGGCGAAGGCGACCTCGTCATCTGTTGTGACCCAGCCGATTCCGACGACGTCGTTAGGTAACTGCTCGATGATCGAGTGCAATGCGGGTATTGCGGTGCCGTCCAGAAAAAGTGCGATACGTCGACCAGGAACATCAGGGATCAAGAAGTGTGGCCGCGGACCGGTGAGGCCGAAGGTGTCACCGACGGCCAACGCTGCTGCCCACCTCATCATCGGACTGGTCTGTCCGTGCAGGACCACATCGACGACGATCGATCCGCTCGCTGAATCGTAGGAACGCACCGTGTACACGCGCGAAGCGTCGTCGAAGGCCGGCCCGAGATTCATGCGTACGGTCACATTCGGGCGTGACCAGGTCGGATCGTCGGTCGACTCCGTCAAACGAGCCGTGATCCGCAGCAGGTGATCGCTCGGTCGCTCCAGTGCTTCGACGATCGCGAGAACGTCGTTGAGTCCGCGATTGTGGTCAGCGGTCCGTAGGACGGTCGTCGGGGGAGTTGTTGTGCGCGAGGCGTCTGCATGTGTCATCGACTGTGCTCCTGGATCGGGTTTTCGGGATGCCGCCAGGTTAGTGCTACCTAAGTCGAGCGAGTTGTCCAGAAGTGACATTTGATTACCTGAATGATTCGGGTCTCGAAACGACGCGGTTGAGTGAGTGGTGCCGGCGCTGCTACCGTGCCTGTGATGTCCATGCGCCGCTGTTCTCTCGCTTCCGGCCGTGCACTGCGCACGGCCCGATTCGGCGTAGCGACTTTCCGACGTGGGCGTAAGGCGATCGACCGCCGCCCGTCCGGTCTTGTCTGGATCGAAAGAGCCTTGGCCGCACCGGCCGGATCCGTCTGACATTCGCCACTTCGGCGAGCATTGCCTCGCCGAGATTTCGCAGTGCCACACCTGTTGCAGTGCTGCGCATTTCCCGTACCTGAAGTTTCTCGCGGGTGAGTTGTGAGTGTCGGCGCCACCGAGCCTGGAATGCCAGCCAACTCGTTTTCGTGAAAGGTACACAGCAATGAATCGTTTCGAAGGTCGTCGTATTCTCGTCACCGGCGCAGGATCTGGAATCGGGCAGGCCACCGCGCTGCGGTTGCTCGCCGAAGGTGGCCGCGTGGTCGCTGCAGACATCTCCGAGCAGGGTTTGGAGAACACCCGGAAATCGGCAGAACATGCTTCGACGGAGGATCGCCTCGACACCCTCGTCGTCGATATCGGTGACGAGAGTTCCGTCATCAAGGTTGTGGGTCAGGCGATTTCGACTCTCGGGGGATTGGACGTACTGGTCAACGCCGCCGGGATACTGCGTGGTGGGCACACCCACGAGACCTCGCTGGACCTGTGGAATCAGGTGCTCTCCGTGAATTTGACGGGCACTTTCCTCGTCACCCGCCAGGCACTGCCGGCTCTCCTCGCCACCGCCAACGCAGTCGTGGTGAATTTCAGTTCCACCTCCGCGGCCTTCGCGCACCCGTACATGGCCGCGTATGCCGCAAGTAAGGGAGGAATCCAGTCCTTCACTCACGCACTGGCTCTCGAATACGGCAAGCAGGGTCTGCGTGCCGTCGCGGTGGCTCCAGGCAGTGTGAAGAGCGGGATCACCGACACTACGGCGTCGTACTTGCCGGAAGACACCGACTGGTCGCTCTTCGGCAAGTTGTCACCGATTCTGAGCACTGATCTGGAGTCCGGTGGTGCCCCCATGGCCGGGCCGGAAAGTGTTGCGGGAGTTATCGCGATGTTGGCATCCGACGATGGTGCCTTCATCACGGGTACGGAGATCCGGATCGACGGCGGCACGCACGCCTGATTCTGCGTCCGTCTGACGGCCCGCACAGGCAGGCCGTCAGACGCGAGCCGTCATTCTCGCGAGCGAGTGATGGCGGGGACGACGTAGGACTTATCGAGCACGGCGGGCGAAGGTTCGTACATTCTCAGTACCGGTCGGAAATCCCCGCGCGGTGCGGGCAGCCAGTTTGCCTTCGCCGTGGGATCTTTCGGCTCCTCGTGGCTGATCGTGATCGTCAACGCACCGTCGGCGTCGTGGACGATTCCTGGAGTGCGGTCGCCGATCGAGTATCGGTCGACGGGGTTCGCCACGAGGAAGAAGTCCGGCACCGAGTACATCGTCAGCGACCAGAAGGCGCTCACCGGCGGAGTGGGGTCGAGTCTTATTGTGTAGGTGTGGGTTCCGTTCAACTGCTCGCCCTGATCGTCGACGTAGGTCATGATGTACGCCGCTTCGTAAGGGTGGTTGCCCCACAGCCCGCCCTTGGCAGCCGCGGCGCGTTCGACGATGCGCAACTTGGGATCGGCGATCTTGAATTGTGAATCGTCGATTGTGCCGACCTCGAAGTAGTCGAGGTTGTAGTCGAAGGCGTGGAATGTGAGCTTCCATCCGTTGACTTCGGGGCTGGAGCCTTTCGTGAGGGCCTCGAGCAGGTTCTTCTCACCGATCGTCAATCCGTCAGCCAACGCGGCTGCCTCGTCGGCAGACAGCGATACATAGGGAGAGGCCCCGTGCTCGGTGATTCCGATCAGGGAGAAGGAATCCTGGAGTTCTCGATCGCGCGGGGCCGGCGGAAACGCCTGTGACCAGATGCGGAGTTTCTCGAGGAACAGGAGGTCCTGGCTTACCCCGGGTTCGGGCACTGGGAGACCCGCCGAGTTTCCGGTGGAGTCGACGACGGTCAGCGTGGTGGCGTCCTGCAAGGCGTGCACCGCAGGGAGGTCGTCGTCGCCACCGCATGCCCACCGGCCCACGATCGACGCAATGTTCGTGGGAAATCTGATCACCGTGGTCTGGTCCGCCGGGGTTCCCGTCCAGGTGGGTGGGACGAGAAGGAAGTCTCCGCTCTTCGTGCCGGTGGCCCGATGCCCGACGTAAGCGAAATTGTTTGTCCAGGCGTCCACGAACTGGAGGACGTAGTAACGGCCATCGGTATCGGGGACGTGCAGCGCAACGGGGCCGACAGAGAGATCGATCTGCGCCATGGAATACACGGTGTCGTTGTTGATCGTGACGAAAGTGTCTGCCGGCCCGGCCAGTGTTCGGGCGTGGCTGAAGGTGTTGAAAGGTGCGGCGGGGTTCGCTCCGACACCGTTGTGAACATACCGATGGACCTGGTCGAGATTGAAAACGAGGGGAAATCCGTAGATATACGCCTGAGCTGCAAGCTCGGTGCGACTGGTGTCTGTCATCTCTGCCCTCTCGTCGTGCACGTCGGTTCGAAGTCCACCCTGCGGGAACCCTGCCGTCGGGGCATCACCCGCCGAGGGTGACGACGGTAGAGGGAGAAGACATGTCGGATCAGGAGAGTGCGGCATTGGTCGCTGTCGCAGACGAGTGGAACGTCGCGATGTGCTCGAACGACGCCGAACGGATCGGCGATTTCATGGCAGACGACTGGGTGATCGTCTCGGAATCCGGAGTGTCGACCAAAGCGGAGTTCCTGGGTTTCGTGGCCTCGGGCGACCTGACTCATTCGGCGATGGACCGCGTCGGGAGCGCTCGCGTGCGTTTCTTCGGTGACGTCGCACTGTTCACCACGCGGATCGTCAATACCGCGCACTACGGCGGCAGACAATACGACGCCGACGAGTGGACCACCGACGTGTTCGCGCGGCGAGACGGTCGTTGGTGCTGCGTGTTGAGCCACATCACGCCGGCGGTCGAGGCGAAGATCGAGGACGTGGAACTATGACGTAGAGATAAGAGAAAGGCTGATGTTTTAACGGTGACACTATTGGGTAGTAATACGAGTTTCGCATTTATGAATGTATTTATCGGATTTATCGATTGTGAAGTTTCTGTAGTAGCGTCAGTTGAGTAGATCATTTTGATACGCATACCGGATGAGGTTCTCACATGATTGTTCTCGGCATTATTCTGGCGTTGATCGGCTTTTTCACGGGGTTGAGCATTCTGACCACCGTCGGCATCATCTTGGTCGTCGTAGGTGCAGTTTTGTCCATCCTCGGTGCTACCGGGCGCGCAGTGGGCGGACGAAAAGTCTGGTATTGATCAATACTGCGCGAGTAGCTGAGAAGGCGGTACCCGATCTCTTCGGAGATCGGGTACCGCTTTTTGTGCTCCAACTGGTTTTCGGTCTCTCTACCCCAAATTATCGATCTGAGCGGCATCGGGTAAACATGAAGGATGCTTTCTCGAGACCATGACGAAGAGAAATCTGCCGAGCGATTCAGATTCCCTCGCAGATGGAATCAGGTTGACGAATCGCGCCGCGGTTTGGTGTTGGCGTGGGTGGCCTTCACGTTGACGTTCGGCGGAGCACGTCTGGTGACGTGGTTGATCTAGATCGACACCAGGGACGTCGGCGACATCAGCGCCGGTGGCACTCATCTGCATCACTATTTATGGGGAATTCTGCTGTTGGCCGGGGTGGCGATCTTCGGACTCGTAGACCGAAGCCCTCGCGCAAGAACATGGATGGGCATCGCGTTGGGCATCGCACTCGGGCTCATCGTCGACGAGGCTGCGTTACTGATCACTCTCGACGACGTCTACTGGCAGAGCGACGGTTGGCCCAGCATCGCCATCGCTGTGTCGATTATCGGAGTGGTAGGAACCGGTCTCGCGCTGACCCGAAGCGGAGCGGAGAAGCCTCGAGGTTGATCCGGCCACGGCACGGGTACTCACTCCCGTGCCGGGAAGTCGCGCGGATCGTGAGGTGGCTTGAATGGATCCCAGTTCCGCGGACACCTCACCGGACTCCGAAAGTAAAGTCCAAGCCATAGATCCGATGGCGGAAGCCGAACGTGAAGCCGCAGCATTGGCGACTCCCGTCCGGCCGCTGGGCGAACCGGGGCCGAGGTTCGATCGTCGTTCACCGTTCTTCATCGGTCTGAGCGCGGCGGCCGGTGTTGCCGTGACGTACGCGGTGATCGAAGTGCTCCTGGCGGCGCGAGGCATGCTGATCCTGATCGTGGTCGCGCTGTTTCTCGCGGTGGGCATCGAACCGATGATCGTCTGGCTGGAGCGGAGACATTTCCGACGCTGGATCGCAGTCACCGTGGTACTCCTCGGAATTGCAGTGATGTTGGCGCTGTTTCTGGTTGCTGCGATCACCCCGCTGGTCGAGCAGGGACGTCAGTTCGCATCACACGCTCCCGAACTTCTGACACACATTCGTGACCGGTATCCGATCGTCAGCGACCTCGACGAGAAGTATCACCTCGAGGAGCACCTCACCACCCAACTGGACGGTTCGGGGTCTGCGCTCGCGACGGGTTTGCTCGGAGCGGGGCGGGCGGTGTTCAGCGCAGTCGCCGACGCTGGAATCGTTGCTGTACTGACGACGTACTTCTTGATCGACTACCCACGAATCCGCACGAATCTGTATCGGCTGGTGCCACATTCGCGGCGGCCACGAGCAATCGCCATCGGTGATCAGATACTGGCAGGTGTGGGTGGGTACGTCCTCGGCAATGTTCTGATCTCCGTGATCACCGCAGTGTGCACCTTCGCGTGGTTGTTGATCTTCGACGTGCCGTATCCGTTGATCCTGGCGCTGCTGGTCGCTCTGCTCGATCTGATCCCGATAGTCGGTTCCACGATCGCAGGGGTTGTCGTCGCCCTGGTCTCCCTGACAGTCTCTGTCCCAACGGCATTGGCGACAGTCGCGTTCTTCATTGCGTTACGTCTGCTCGAGGACTACCTGCTCGTTCCGAAGATCATCGGGAAGACGGTGGCGGTCCCGGCACTGGTGACCGTTGTCGCGGTTCTGTTGGGTGGAGCATTGCTCGGTATTGTCGGTGCGTTGCTGGCGATTCCGGTCGCTGCGGCCTTGCTGCTGCTTGCAAGGGAGACGCTCTTCCCGCGCCTCGACGCTTCTTGACCGGCTTCTATCGGACGCTTCGCGCGCGACGCCGAGAACCAGGATTCGGCTTGGGGCACATCCGAGTCGGGATGGTTTCTCCCTCGGCGGTGATACGGAATACCGAGACTTTCTCGCTACAACCGTGATTCAGATCGACCGCGTATGCGATTGCGGCGCGATCCGAGACGAAATCTTCCATCACCGTTGTACCGTCCGGTAGTTCGATTCTGTAGTTTTCCATGACTCACACAACCTTCTTTCGCTAAGACGATCCTACCCGGCTCGAGAAGTGGCAAACCCGTGGAACACAACGTGCGACAGTCGTCTTCGTGCCTCGCCGGTGCAATGTTTCGACACCTCGCCTGCCGGGTAGTGAGAGTCGGTCAGCCCGCTCAGGCGGTACGTATCGAACCACGGAGGATCCGCGCAATGAGCGCAGTATCGAAAGCGATGTACAAGCCACTCTCACTGGCGACCAGCGTCCTGGGCGGCATCTTGGCCGGCGCTGTCTTCCAGCAGGTGTGGAAGCGCATCGGTGACGACAAGAATGCGCCCGAGCCCAAAGACTTGAGCAGGTCGAGCAAGGAAGTCCTGATCGCCGCAGCCCTGCAGGGAGCCATCTTCGCTGTTGTGCGAGCCGCAGTGGATCGTGCGGGGGCAAAGGGCTACCAGGCCCTTGCTCATGAAGATCCTCGGTAGGGACGCCCGGTTCGGTTCGAGTTCAGTCGACGACGGCCGCGATTGCCTCGATCTCGACCAGTTGATCGTCGTAACCGAGAACGGTCACACCCATCAGAGTGCTCGGGGCGTCGTGATCGCCGAACGCGTCGCGGACTACCTCCCACGCCGCAACCAGGTCGGCTTGATTGCTCGACGCCACCAGGACGCGGGTGTTGATCACGTCGGTGATGGACGCGCCCGCGTCCGAGAGAGCTGTTCTCAGGTTGTCGACGGCCTTGGCTGCCTGTCCTGCGTAGTCACCGATGGCGGCAGTGGAGCCGTCCTCGTTCAACGGGCAGGATCCGGCCAGGAAGATCAGCCGTGCATCGGCGGGAGCCGTTGCTGCATAGGCATATTCAGCCACCGAAGAGAGTGACGTGGAACGGATCAGAGTTACCGACTTCGACATTATTTCCCCAAGGAATAGTAAAGTTTTGCAGCGAGTCTTTCACAGCACGCCAGGGGTTGCCAATTCATCGTCGGACCCATCCCTTCAGTCGGCAGCTACGAATGACTGCCAATGAGCCGAGAAGAAGAGCACACAGCACCTGTCGACGAGTGGCTGACGACCAAACAGGTTGCAGCACTGTTCCACGTCGACAGGACCACGGTGTCCAGATGGGCGAGGGAGGGCAAAGTCGGCACTCTGAGAACGCTTGGCGGGCATCGGAGGTACCGGCGATCGGAGATCGAGACGTTGCTGCGTAACCGCTCGACGACGCTCGATCACCAATAACCTCCGGCACGAAACAGACAGGTCGCCGAGCATGATGAGGGCTCGGCGACCTGTCTGGTGAGCAGGAAGTAATTACGCCTTGGGGACGCGGACGATGAGTGCGTCGCCTTGTCCGCCGCCGCCGCAGAGTGCGGCTGCGCCGATGCCACCGCCGCGGCGTTGCAGTTCGAGGGCGAGGTGCAGGGCGATGCGGGCGCCGGACATGCCGAGGGGGTGGCCGACGGC
>NZ_JAQGFI010000025.1:0-47802 GCF_027854095.1 Rhodococcus sp. C-2
CCGCAAGCTACCGACCCACATCGACCCCACCCCTTCAGACCTGCACCATTCGGCATTTAGTTCAGTCAACGGGGCCTTGCCCTTGGTGCAGTCCCGTTCGTAGCCGGGCACCTTCGGGAGCTTGTCGACGACGGTCAGCTCCGCGATCAGCTCGTCGATCTCCAGGACGGGCACCGCCGGGTCGAGTGATGCCGGTGTGGTCACCGGAGACGCGGCAGCGGTGCGGAAGGAATCAGCTTCGGTGACCGCGAAGGCACCGAGCGGCACCAGGACCGCGGCGGCGGCGGCGAGGACGCCTCGAATGGGCGTGATCATCGCAGCCCCTCCCCTGCTGCAACGGCCGGCAAAGACTGCACGGCTTGGTTGCGCAGCAGGTTTCGGTCGATCGCACCGCTGCTCAGCGCGTCCGGGCGGTGGCCGAGGTGGAACAGGCCCTTGGCGTGAGGGCAGGGGTAGACGGACATGCCCTTCTCGCCGGGGTGACGTTTGCGGACGGTCTTGGCGTCGCTGCGGGAGTGGTAGCCGCGGTGTCTGCACCTGTCGCACCAGGTCCAACGGGCGGCGGGGTTGTGGGCTTTCGGGCTCATGCAGCGCGTCCGATCTGGAGGTTCAGCCAGTCCGAGAGCCACTGAATGGCGCTGCGGCCGGCGTTGTCGACGACGAGGGCGTTGTAGTTGGTGTGGGCGCCGGAGGTGAAGAAGTTGGCGGCGGAGAGCCCTTCACCGACCAGCGAGACGAGGTCTTCGGCGCCTTGGGACTGGGACAGCTTGGTCAGCGAGTTCGACAGCTTCGGCAGGTCCAGGTTCTCGGCCTGGGTCGTGATGCTGGTCGAGATGGCGTTCGTCTGCTTGCCGAGCAGCTCGGGCGAGGACTTGGTGGCTTTGCCGGAGAGCATGTTCATCGCCACGGACGCGAGATCGAGACCGACCGGGACGAGGCCGGTCATGGCCGCGCCCGCGCCGAGCGGATCGGGAAGCTGTCCGGGAGGAGGCAGCAGCTTCTCGACGGCGGCCCAGGCGATTTCCTGGATCTGGCCGACGATGTTGGCGAGCCGGATGACATCGACGTTCGCCAGGATCGACGCCACGAGAGCGGCAATCTGGGTTCCGCCAGAGGGATCGGGGATGACCGCGAGCACCTGCGAAGCCCACTTCAGGTCCACGGCCGCGGCCATCTTCACCAACGGGGCGAACTGGTTGTTGAGCTGGCCGGCGATCTCGTGTGCACCGCGCGCGTCGAGCGCCGCGACCTTCTGCGGCAACAGTGCCAGGTTGTTGAGGATCCCCGGCATGTCGAGCGAGGTCACACCCGTGGCCACGTTGAGGACCTGGTTGACCACCACGGTCGGCTTGAGCACCGACAGCACGCTGGTGGCCGAGGTGAGGGCATCGGCGGGGGTCGATGCGATCGGGGCGACCTGGCCGCCCAGGAGGTCGGCGGCCTTCGACAGCGTCTGCACCTCCGCCGAGGTTGCCGGCAGCTCGAGTGCGTCACCGCCGGTCAGCTTGTTCGCTGTACCCGCGAGCTTCGTGGCGGTGTCCAGCGCGCTGGTGAGGTCGGACTGCCCTGCGTTGGTGAGGACTTCGGAGGCGGCATGCTCGGCGGTTCCGGCGGGAGCGGCGGCGAGCTGGCCGTTCGCGGCCGGGTTCGCGGCACCGGAGTCGATCAGATCCGCGAGCGGTGCGAGGGTCTGCGCGATCGACGTCGCGGTGGAGGCGATTTGCTTGATGTCGACGGACGGCTGCGCGAGCTGTTGACCGAGGGCGGCGACGTTCGACCCCAGTGCGGGCAGATCGGCGTCGGCAAAGTTCGATGTCAGCGCGTCGGCGAGCTGACTGTTTCCGCCTGTCGTTGCGTCCGTGGTTGCCCCGCTGGGGCTCTTGCTCAGGATCGAACCGAGGGAGCCGAGCAGCGGGCTCGCGCCCTTCTCGATCGAGCAGTACAGGTCGCCCGGGTCGCAGATCGTGGCCACGCGGCCCGACAGTGTCCCCATCCCCTGCGGCCGCGGGTCCGCGATGCCCTGACCGGAGGTTCGGGGGCCGACGACCGCCGAGCCCTTCGTGCCGGTGCCCGGGTCGGCGAGGAGACCGACGGCGAGCACTCGACTCGCATCGACGGGGCCCTTGTCGTTGCCGATGTTCGCGGCCACGTCACCAGCGGCGTCGGCGCCCTGCGAGTAGCCGATGATGGTGAACTTCGTTCTGGGGCACGAGTCCCCGACCTTCTCGAGCACCGTCTCTGCCTTGGTGACGGCGTCGGCCTTGCTGTCTGCGTAGGTGTGTCCGTTGTCGAACGCCCGAGCCATGTACGGCAGCGTGTAGACCTCGGCCTGGCGGCCATGCTCGGCCTTCAGGGCGTCCGCGACGGGCTTGAGCATGCCGACCGGCACGCTGGAGTCGGCGTTCTCGCTGGTCTCCCAGGTGCCCGGGATGAACAGGTTGAACGTCGCGGCGCAGCTCGTCGGGGCGGAGTTGGCGATCGCGGGTGCGGTGAGCAGAGACGCGCTACCAGTGACGGCCGCGGCAGCGAGCAGCGCGACCGGGCGGCAGGTTCTCGATCGTCTGACTGGCATTGGCACCTCGATTACCGGAAGGGACACAGGCGTCTAACCGTCACCTATTTCGGTGTTGTGCCTCAACGGGGTGTCCCCCTGATTTCGGGCCGGTCGACAGGCACTGACCAGCGGAAACAGGATTCCGGAATCGGGTTGTCGCGATGGACACGACGAGGGCCGCCCGCCCCCGGTCGTGCGGGGTCGAGCGGCCCTCGTGGGGTGATTAGTGCCAGGTGACGTCGAGCTTGTCGATGGCGTCGAAGTGGAATCCGAACTGGTTGCCGTAGTGGTCGAACCCCTTGTTCTCGGGGTAGTCCATCGTGGCGTGGCGTTCGAGGATCGCCACGACGCGGGCTTGGTCGTCGTCGGCCAGGGCGGCGGCCAGAGCCTGGGACTCCTCGGCGCTGAACGGGGTGTCGGAGTTCGCGAAGTCCAGTGTGCGGGTGCGGAAGTCGTACCCGGTTTCGTCGCCGTTGCGGACGTGCACGCGGCCGGTGACCTGGATGGTGGCGATCTTCGATGTCCCGTCGGGCTTGAGCACCCCGGCCTTCTGCATGGTGTCCTTCGCCTTCGCGGCCTTGAGCTTGGACTTCGCGTCGTTGCGCAACTCGTTGGTCTCGCCCGACTGGTACCGCCGCACCGACGACGGGCTGCGGCCGATCTTTTTCGCGACCGCGTTGACGCCGCCGAGTCGTTCGATCGCGGCGCGGCGCTGCGCCAGCTCGGTGATCTCGGGGCTGGGGATGCGGCCCTGCTGCGCCCAGCGGCGCAGCGTCCGGTCGGACGGCGGCGTCTTCCCGGCGTCGATCGCGGCCTGTCGCAATCCGTCGTTGCCGATCTCGCCACGCAACTGCTTGACCGACACCTTCGAGGTCAGACCGGACAGACCGCTACTGGTCTCCTGGGACTTCGCCACGCCGGCGGCCGCGGCGGAAGCGACCTTGACCTTCATGCCGTCGAGCCCGGTCGTCTTCTGCGGCATCGACTTCGACCGCGGCTTGGGCAGGTGCAGTGCCATCTACTCCCCCTCCTCGTCGGTGTCGGTGTCGGTGTCGTAGGCCGCGGCGATCGCGAGCCGGATCTCGTGGGGGGTCTCGGCGAGCAGGAACGACAGGATCCCCTCGGTGGTCAGTTCGACGTGCTTCTCCAGGGTCATCTTGCCCAGGGCGTCGCTGTCGTCGGCGATGTTCTCACCGTCGCTGAGCAGGTAGACCCACGAGTCTGTCATGGTGCGGATCGGCCAGCGGCCGGTCTCGCTGGCGATGCGCATCGCGACCCGGCGGCCACGCCACCGGCAGTGCGCCATGATCGCCGCGCGCCACAGCGGCTGGTGGTGGTGCTGCATCCGGGTGGCAGTCCACATGTCGGGGTTGACCATTCGCCCGACGTAGCCCTTGTAGCAGGCCCCGAGGAACCGCTTCATGGCCACATCACCGGACTCGACCGCCACGGCGCGGGCGTCGCGCAGGACCTTGGCCCACTTGTCCAGGGCCCGCCCCTGCTCCTCGTAGACCCACGCCTCGGTCACGGCGAGGTCGTCGACGTCCAGGCCCATGCCGCCGTCGACGATCGGCGCGCACAGCCCTTCCAGGCTGACGGTGGTGATCCAGGTGGTCACCGGCTGGTCCTCGAGCATCGCCGGGTGCGGCAGCGGCAGCTTCTCCGGGAGCGCGTACTGGCCGGCAGCGGGCAGGGTCACGCGCCAGATCCCGAACGCCGGCTTGTCCTCGCGGGCGGCGGCCGCGGCATCGTCACCGAGCAGGTTCCGAGACTTGCCGTAGCCGAGCGAGAGCATCCCGGCCGAGGCCAGGTAGGCGGCGCGCTGGTCGATCGTGACCAGATGCGAGAAGTTGAAGAGGTCATCGGAATCCGGCATCCGGGACCAGCCAGCGGCCGGTTCCAGGTCACCGCGCGGCGCGTCGTCGATCGGCGGGAGCGGCCCCGCGGTGGTGACGACGATGCCCTTTCCGGTCTTGATGCGCTCGCGGCGGATCTTGTCCAGGATCGCGGCGCCGGTGCGCGCGGGTGTCGGTCCGGGCAGGGTGTCGAGGTGCTTGGCGGACCAGGACAAACGGCGGCCCAGCTCGCGGGCGGCCGGCAGGTCGTCGTCGGGCAGGTAGGTGCCGGCGGTCGGGTTGCCAAGGATGCCCATGTCGCCGATCCTGTTGCCCCAACCGAAGTCCTTGTTCCAGTACGTCCACACGTAGGGCTCGAGGATCAGGTCGACCATCTGGGTGGCCTTGCCGATCTGACGGGACAGGTGCACGACGAAACCGGGGTCTCCGCGCAGCTCCCACCCAGCGGCGAGCAGCGGCGCCAGTGTCGCGGTGATCGCTGCGGTCAGCTCGTCGGCGGCGCGCTGGCGGAGCTGTTCGAGGTCGTCGACATCGTCCTCGCTGCCCGGGTCGATCGTCCAGCCGAGAAGCCCGCAGGAGTCGACGCCGACGAACCACACCTGCGCGGTGAGCCCGAGCGGGGTCAGCGCCGCCCACTGAATGAGCTTGTCCAGCTTCTCGATCGAGTCGACCGGTCCGGTCAGCCGGGCGCCGGACGGGCTGTACGTCGCAGCTGCGGTGACGATGATCGCGTGGCCATCGGCATCGTCACTCACGGGCAGCGACTCCCACGGTCGCTGCTCCCCCGCGGATCCGTCAGCGCCGGTGGTCGGTTCGGGAGTGGTCATCAGTTGTTCACCAGCTCTCGAATCTCGTCGAGGTCCTGGTTCTCCTCGAGGTCGGGCAGCGGAGGCATGTCGAATCCGGCAGCGAGCGCCCTCTTCTCTGCACTCCGGTAGCGGCGCATCGCGGTGCTGGGAGCCACCTTCCCGGTCTCCGCTGCGATCGCCGCCCACGACAGGTGCTGCTGGGTGATCTTCATGCGCGCGGTCGCCTTGACGATCTGGTCGAGGTCGGAGTTGTCGATGAAGGCCAGGAGTGCGTCCGTGGTCTGTTCCGGTCCCTCCGACTCGATGGTTGCGGACTGGGGCGCAACGACGTCCGCACCGGTGTCGAGCGGCGCAACGACACCCGGGACGTCCGCAACGTCCAGCGCAATAGCTGCATCACGCGGCGCAAAGGACTGCGCAACGTGCGCAACGTCGTCAGCGGCGGGCATCAGATCGAACGTCTCGACGGACGGGTGAACGGCAGCCTCGGCGAGTTCGTCCGTCTCCGCCTGTCCGGTCATTGCGGCGACGGAGAACAACTCAGGGGCCGGGCCCGTGGGGGCCGGCGCAACTGATGCGGTGACCAGCGCAACGGGTTCCGGCGTTGCATCCTCGGTTGCGATGGCGGAGTTCACGAGCTCGTTGTACTCGGCGTAGGCCGTGCCGATCGCCTTGATGAGGATGCCGATTCCGTGGGTGAACGCCAGGACCAGCAGCGGCGGGATGATGGCGATGAGCGCGGCGCCGGTCGGCGTGAGGGGCGTGGTCCCGATGTCGATGCCGGCTGCCACGTTGCGTGCAGCCTCCTCGGCTGCCTTGTAGGCGTGGTACGCGTTGCCCGCAACGCTGATGCACACCACCGAGACCAGCAGCCAGATGAAGAACCGCTTGCCCATTGCGCTGCCGTTGATCTTGCTCAGGACCACTGCGGCGATCGTTGCGCCGAGGATTGCGCCATCGACGATCGCCGGGAAGATCCAGGCGAGGTCCACCGGCATCCCGCCCTGGTGCGCCAGGTCGCGCAGGACTGCGAACGACAGAACGAAGGCACCGGTGGTGATGCCGATTGCGATGAGGATCGCGAGGACGACGGCGGCGATGAGCCCATAGAGCTGGATGCGTGCCGCGCGGAGATTAAGGTCGGTCATTGATCGGGGTGTTCCTTCCAGGGTTGTCCCGGTCGCAGAGGCCCTGCCGGGTACCGCCGGTGGGGCCTCGTTGCATCCTGACGTCGGAGGGTGCGGTGTTGCGCAATCACGCAACGGAGCAGGTAGAGGCGTTGCAAGCGCTGTTAGTTCCCATATCTGCACCTATAACCCCTATGGCCCATATGGGCTATAGGTTGATGGTCTGAGCAGGCGGCGGGAACGCCTCACCGTTGTTGAAGTCGGCTTCCAGTCGGGCGCACAGCTGGTCGATCGCGGTGCGGATGAACTGCTGCTGACTGGTGATGCCGGTCCGCGGCCGGGTGTGCTCGAGGGTGGCCACCATGCGGTCCTTCAGGTCCTCGGACAGCGACAGCAGGATGTCCGTCGTCGCCGCCTTCCGCTTCCGCTGGGGCATTGCGGGCTGTTGCGCAACGGTCGAGGGCTGTTGCGCAACAGGCTTGGGCGTTGCGACAGGCTGTTGCGGCTGCGCTGCGGGCTTTGCATCGTCGGCCTTCATGGATTGCGCGGCCTGCTCGAACGTGTTGCGGGGACGACGCGGCGCCTGCCGGGCCGGCTCGGGAATGCCACTCATCAGTGAGCCACCTTCTCCAGGATCTCGGTGAATGTCGCGTGGAGGTTGCGGGCCCAGGCCGGCGACTTGGGGTGCTGATCGAATCCCATGCCGACGGTCGTGAGCTTGGAGATGTCGGCGAGCTGCGGGATGGGATCACCGAGAAGTGCGATGCCGTCCTCGGACGCGTACTCCTTCAGGTAGTCGAGGGTCTTGGCGTGATCACCGCGGCGGCCGTCGACACGGTTGACGACGACACCGGCGATCGGGAGCACCTTGTCCATGTACTGGGCGATGTCCTCGATGGCGTCGCGGATCGCGTCGAGGCCGTCGAGTGCGTCCTGCTCGGGCTGCACGACGATCAGGACGTTGTCGGCTGCGTACAGGGCGCTGCGGGAGACAAGGTCGATGGCCGGGCGGCAGTCGATCAGGATGTGGTCGTAGTCGCCGGTGACCTGCTTGAGGGCGCGTGCGAACGCCATCTCTCCCCCAGCCTTGGTGCCGAGCTGGTCGCTGACGGCCTGCAACTCTCCGAAACCGCTGGGCAGAACGTCGATCTCCTCGCGGCGCGCGCGGACGATCGCGTCCCGGGCCGGCAGGTCGATGCTGCGGTCGAGGACGTCGGCGAGCGAACGCGGTGCAGGCTCCGTCGCCGAGTACCCCGTCAGATGCTTGGTCGAGTTGCCCTGCATGTCGGCATCGACCAGCAGGCAGGACTTGCCGCTGGCAGCCGCAGCATGCGCCAAACCGTTGGCGATAGTCGTCTTTCCGACGCCGCCCTTGAGGTTTGCGATCGCGGTAATCGTCATGACCTCTCCTCTCTGTTTCCCATATGGGCACTTATATTAGCTTATATCTCACTACGTCACCAGTGATAGCGCTAGCTGAAATATGGATAGTTGAGAGAAGTTCATGTAACAGAACATGCCCTTACGGAGGGATAGCTAGCGTCACATGGCGTACCCCCATAGATCGCTAGGTCATGTCACCTGCCCTTTGATCCCGGGATGCAAGCACTGCTCCCGGGCGGCCATATCTGCCGCAAGGACGACAGGGACGGCGTTGCATCGCCAGCGCTGCGTTGCGCAACGGCGCAAAGGCGCTGGTAGGGGCGTTGCACTCGCCGCACGGCCCATATCGGTGCCTATAACCCATATGGGCCGCTGAGCGGCGCCGGCTGAACCGGCAGACGCGGCGAGGGGAGAAGTGCGCAACAGCCCGACGCAACAATCGCACCGGTTGCGCAACGCTCGAACTGATTGCGCAACAGCCCGATGCAACGTCCGATCCGGTTGCGCAACGCGGCGACCGCGACCGCAACGGCCCTCTGGCGCGTTGCGTCTACCGACCGTGAGCGGCCTGCTGCGAACGACCCGCAGATCGCGAAGCGTGCAGATTTGCTCGCGCCGGGCCGGTGACCCGGACCCCGCGGCACACCGAGGCCCGCGCCGACTCCGAGAGATGGACGGACGTGGAGTCACCAGCGGTGACTTGGGCGCGGCCGCTCGCGTTGACGCGAGCGGTGTCGTAGGCGGAGATCACCGCGTCGTCCACGGCCAGGGCGGAGGCCCAGTCACAGACACTGACAACGGCGTGATTCCGGGCGTGCACGGTGCACTGGTCGAAGGCGTGCACCGTGGCCCGGGTGTAGGCGTGCACGGTCACGTGGCCGGTGGCCTCGACGAACGAGGTGTCGGTGGCGACGATCTGAGCGTTAGCCGGCAGGGGAGTGGTCAGGTGGATTCGGACGCTCGATGTGCCCGTGATCCGCAATGTCCAGTCCTGGCCGGAACCGACGAGGTCCTTGTCGGTGAGGTCGATGGTCTCCGCCCCGGTGTTGACGACCACCAACTTCGCGCCGTTCTTCAGCCGGTCCCGAATCGAGTCGGCGTTCCGGGACACCTTGGGCTCGTCCTGCGCCAGGCTCACGAGGACGCGGGGGCGTGTGTTCGGTGACTTGCGGGTCCTCACGTGCAACGCTCCGTCCTTCTCGCTCGTCCCTGCCCCCACGGGCCAGCGGCCCGCGTTCATGGCGCACTCGTTCGGAGCCCTGGTTTGCCGTCGTCGGCTGGTGTCACTATCTCAGGAATGCAGTATGACCAGGCATTACGACACGTCCCCGTCAGGTGATCATCCACGCTGAGCCGCGGCGATCTTCAGGGCCGCGGCTTCTTTCCGGGCAGCCTGATCCGCTGCGTACTGCGCACGGATGGCCTGGCGGTGCGCTGTGGAGGCGGGAGGAGCCTGGACCTCGTTGGTCGCCTCGACGACGGAGCGGCGGGCCCTGACAAGCCTGTAGGCGGTCTCAGAGGGAGACTCGGAGGCTCGCTGGCGGTCGCGGATCTGGCGTTCGGTGGGGGACAGCCCGGACCAGTCGAGCTGTCGGATCCGGAAGGCCACCAGTCGCAGCGGCGAGGTCATCGACTCACTCGTAGGCCAGGTCCAGCCTCGGGTGGTGCCGTCGAGGGTGAGGGCCTGGGCGATGTCGCGGCCCATCCACCGATCGGTGTCGATCCCAGCCTCGACCAGCAGGTCGCAGATCGAGCCGATGTGTCCGCGTCGCTGACCGGTCAGGTCGTCGATGCCGACGGTGCCACGTAGTGCGGGGATGCGCTCGACCAGCTCGGCAGCCGCTCGCTGAAGTGCCAGGGATCGCACCGGGGTGGTGGTTGTGGAGATTTCCTCGCCCGTGCGCGCTCGCGCGTGCGTCAGGGAGTTGTTCCTAACGGAACAAGAAGAACCAAGAAAACCACTAGGGGATTGGGGTGCGGAACCCTTGGAGCTGCGGGAAGGCGACGAGTCCCGACGAGTTGCGGGGGCGGTGTTCCGGATAGCGCGTGCCGGTCGACGTCGCGGGCGCCGATTCGGCCGGACCTTCTTCTCCGGCATCGGCATAGCGTCGACGGCCCACTGGGGTGCAGACAGAGCCCAGACGCTCGCAGCGCCGCGCTGGGGCCGGAGAGGGGCCTGCCCGTGGATCTGCTCGTGGTGACGGGCCGCGGCCTCCCGCTCGAGTCCGTTGAGCTTCTTTCCTCGGGCCTGCTCGACGCCCAGCTCGAGCATCTTGAGCACCCGGCGGCACCGCTTGATCTGGTCCACGGACAGTCCGGACCGGCTGACGAGGGTGTCCAGGCATGCGGATACACGCCGGCCGGTGGCCGACTCGGCGAACTGGGCGTGCGCGACGCAGCCACGGACGAACGTCTCTGCGGCGATGCCGTGGCGCTTGAGGGCCGCCTGGCCGCGCTCGGTGCGGGTGACGACCCACTCGACCAGCGTCAGCCAGTAGCTGCGGCTGTGCCACGTCAGGACACGCGTCGAGGCGCCGGGAGCGATCGGCAACGAGAACCCGCGCGCGCCGGCGGGCTGGGCTTCCAGCAGTTCGGCGATCGTGGCTTCGGCTTCGATCTCGGCCGGGTCGAGATGTGCTTGTGCCGCCTCGCGCTCGGCGACGGCCGCGACGGCAGCCGCGACGAGCGCCTCCCACTCGTCGTCCGTGAACGGCTGGGGGAGGGCAGAGTCGGTGCCGCTGACCTCGGACGACACGCCGGAGGTCGCGGAAATCTGGACAGTTGAGCTGTTTTCAGGGTGTGCGCTACCCTGAGACGTACCTGTCACGGTAAGTCCCTTCGGGGAAGCAGTAATCGAGTCGCGGAAGCTCCAACTTCCTGAACTCACCCAGAGCGCGATCGTCCTGCCAGACGATCTCCCTCAGCCGGGAAGGATCTTCTTGATCCTTCCGATGGGCCTTCTGATGAAAACCCACCCCCACCTGGGGGCTTGCTCTTTTTTGGGCTAAATCACTGCACTATGGAATTGGTGTCTAGCTGCTGAGGTAACTCGGTCCGGTTACTCAGTCACACGCGTCTCTCCCGTCAATTTGGCCCACTTCAGCACCCCATATCTCACCACGGTCACGGCCACCGATCTCGGAGGCACGCACGCGAGCTGGACCTGGGCGAAGTGGGTCATGCGCGCACTCGGCCTTTTGGCAGGACGATCGACTGCGCGAAGGTGGCGACCTGGTCGATCTGCTCGACCGAGGCCGTGATGGCGCTCCAGACGAGCGCGAGAGCGCGGGTCTGCGCCGTCTCCAGGCCGGTGTGGGCGAGAACCTTGACGGCTCCCCGCTGCTCTGGCGTGGCTGTTCGAGCGGCCGTCGCACGGCACGCCGCAGCTACCTGACCAGCCGCGATCTGCGGGAACGAGGGAATGACCGAGACCAGGCCACACGCCGGGTCCGCGTAGAGATCAGCGAACCAACGCCACCTGTCCACTGCGGGAAAAGCGTCGCTGGCAGGCGGTTCGACAACACCACGCGCGATGGCGTGGAGGAGGTCGTAGCCCGATCGCTGTGTCATGCGGCCACGCCCGGAAAGAGAGCGAGCTGGCTGCCGATCGCGGGGACCGGAGCCGGACGCTGCCGCTGCTGCTGCTTCTTCTTCGCCTTGCCGCGGTAGTTGGCGAAGGCGTCGATGTTCTTGTGGGCGATCTCCTCGCCTTCTGTGGTGAAGAGTCGACCGGCCTGGATCTGCGCCGAGATCTTTTCCCCCGCCACGAGCCGGGCGTCGAGATCTGCGCTGCACTGAGCAAGCAGCGGGCAAAGCGAGCACGCGGCGATCGCTCGCTTCCACGGCGTAGGCGCACTGCCCTGGATGGTCCATCCCTCGCCCTTTCCCGCGCACAGGCCCTGGCCGGCGCGCGGCTGGGTCACATGCGCTCGGCCTCGGACCTCGAGTTCGGCCATGACGCGGCGGCTCGTCGGGCAGGACTGGACCCGGCCGGAGTAGACGAAGCCGCACCGCTGGCACCGTCCCTCGCCTGCGTGCTGGCGAGCCAAGGCGCGCAGATCCGACGTGGTGTAGCTGGCCAGGTGCGGGTTCTGCGCTCGAGACCGGGAGTTGCTGGAGGAAAGCTCCCTCAGAGCGTCCGCGACGGACGGGCACAACGGCTGCTTCTTGGTGTAGACGAACGCGCAGGTCGCGCAGGATGTGCCGTCGTGATTCGGAAGATGGGTGGCCAAGACCTCGCGGTGAGGCCCGTTTGCCACTCGAACATGGCCATCAACCTTCGTGTGGCCAATATCGGGACTGTCCATAGCTAGGCGTACAGCAGTAGCGCCAACTAACGTGTTCATTTGCAGGCTCCATATCTGCAATCGAGATCCAATGGGCGGCCAACCCGTTGGTCTCATGGCTTGACCGGCTGCGGCTAACAGTCGGCTGGCTCAGACGGTCCCCTGGCTGCGGCTAACAGCTGGGGGACCGTTTCGTTCAACTCATGCGATCCACACCCCTTGCGCTGCCGCATCTATAGCTCTATAGATAAGAATATTGGTATGTGCGCATCGTAGCGAGGGGATTGCACAGTGTCTAGCGATGACACCGATAACTTTCCTGGTAAGGCTCAGTCCGTGACGCGAAGAGTGATGCGTGGGTTCCAACCCGACCTGCTCGCAAAGGCGCGAGGCGAGGCGCGCATCTCGCAGCGTGAACTCGCCCGCCTGGCTCGGCTGAATGGCGAGACGGTCCGGCGCTGGGAACTGGGGGACTCGTCGCCCCAGGTGGACATGCTGGCCAGAGTTGTCGCGGTACTCGGCGGAACCATTGCCGACGTCGTCGTGGTGCCCGAGGAGGAGCGGTACCCCGGAGACTGGCGTGTTCTGCGGGGCCTGACGCAGCCGATGCTCGGAGCCGCAGCCGGCATCACCACCGCGATCGTCGGTGGCGTCGAGCGTGGCGAGATTCCCCTGTCGGACAGGGTGGCGACGAAACTCTCCGAAGCGCTGGGCATTTCCGAGGCTGAACTGCGAGCGAGCTACGACCGAGTGCGCAACAGGCCGGCCGGTCAATCCGCGTAGCGCGCGACCATTAATGGTCGACGGGCGCATGGTGTGAGCGGCGCGCATGGGCTGACTCCGATTCCGGGTAGCGGGAAGCAGACCTCACGATTTTCGTGGGCCTTCTGCTTCCAGCCAGGAGACGCTCACCGACCGGCGCGTACACGGAAAGAGAAAACTCCCCCCCCCGAGTGAGAAAGAACATAACCGCGCTAATCAAGCAGAGGCAAGCGTCAAGGCGGGCTCTGTGGCGTGGGACACATAACGGAACCCGGCTGGCCGATTTGCCCCGCCTGTGCTGCGCAGATCCCGTCCTGATGTGGCTTCATAGATGCGGAACAGCTCCAATACGCTGGCTCGCATGACTATTCAGGGGACGTGGATTGCGGTCGACAGAATCGGCACCAACTACGGAGAAGACGTCTTCATTCATTCCGCGGGTGGGGCACGGGTGGCGAGGCCGCTGAACCGCGCGAAGATCGGCCTCGACAAGAAGGGGGAGCAGGTCGTTCGCGCGGTCATCAACGCCGCACTCGAAGGCCGCGAGATCCCGAAGATCGAGGGCCTGCACGTCGAGACCCACCAGGTCGACGCGTCCGACGGAACACCGGTCGGCCTGATCGTCTGGGTCGGAGCGCAGCCGCCCGGGCCGCGCCCGGTCTACAACGCGTGGATTCTCGACATGGCGGTCATGACCACCCGAACGAGCG
Organism: Rhodococcus sp. C-2; assembly: GCF_027854095.1. Classification (NCBI taxonomy): domain Bacteria; kingdom Bacillati; phylum Actinomycetota; class Actinomycetes; order Mycobacteriales; family Nocardiaceae; genus Rhodococcus; species Rhodococcus sp. C-2. Next base: position 13,488 of record NZ_JAQGFI010000025.1, read on the forward strand.
GCGACAATCCTGCCCTCATCGGTGACGGCCGCGAAGCCAACGAGGAACGCCACGTCCAGTACCTGTTCACCTGGCTCAACCCCGAGGACGCCTGGAACATGGTCGGGGGCTACTACGACGCGCTGACCGGCGACGACGGCCTCCTGATCGACAGCTACTGGAGCCTGCGCCCGCAGGGCACGTGGGTGCACTTCTGGTCGAGCTGCCGACTCCGCGTCGACGAGAACGACGGCCGCACCCTCTACGGCCTGACGATGCAGCTCGAGAAGCGTGACCTGCTCGAGGCGAACATCTCCTCGCTGGTCCGCTACTCCAACGCGACCCTGCTGCTCGTCGAGGCACGCAACAAGATCCCACTCACCACCGTCGGCAAGCTGGCCCCCCTGGGGGAGGGTCGAGTCAGCCAGGTCCTCGACCAGGTCGATCTCGCCGAGCTTGCGAACACCGAGACGCCGGAGGACGGGGAGCAGAAGATCGTGATCGACGGCGTTCCGTTCATCGCGGCGTCGTTCCCGCTGCACTCGTCCCGTGAGAAGCACGGCGATCCGGTGGCGATCATTCTGCTGGTCGAAGAAAAAGACGCCTGAGATCACCCGACCAAACACCGCTCACCAGAATCTATTTGGAGGACCTACCAGTGCGCATTCTCGTAACCGGAGCCAACCGCGGAATCGGAGCCGCCATCGCCACCCAGCTCGTCAAGGAGGGACACACCGTGTGGGGAACCCACCGCGGCTCCTCCGTCCCTGACGGCGTCCACGGAGTCGAGTGCGACGTCACCGACGAGGCGTCCGTCGACGCAGCCTTCAAGCACATCGAGACCGAAGACGGCCCCATCGAGGGCGTGGTCGCCAACGCCGGCATCACCAGCGACACCCTGCTCATGCGCATGAACACCGAGAACTTCTCGCGCGTCATCGACACCAACCTCACCGGCGTCTTCCGTGTCGTCCAGCGCGCCACTCGCAACATGCTCAGGGCCCGCGCCGGCCGCATCGTGATCATCGGCTCGGCCAGCGGAATGTCCGGCTCGGCCGGCCAGGTCAACTACGCCGCCGCCAAGGCCGGCGTGATCGGCATGGCCCGATCCATCGCGCGCGAACTCGGCTCACGCTCGATCACCTGCAACGTCGTCGCCCCGGGATTCACCGAGACCGACATGGCAGTTGCCATCGGCGAGAAGAACATCGAGCTGGCCAAGCAGCACATCCCGATGGGCCGTTTCGGCAAGCCTGAGGAGATCGCCGCCACCGCAGCGTTCCTGTTCAGCCCCAACGCCGGCTACATCACCGGCACCGTCATCAACGTCGACGGAGGAATCGGCATGGGGCACTGATGAATCGAAAAGGGCTGTCTAGCAGGTAAAACGACACGTCCCGCAGATTCCAAAGAAGAAGGCCGGCCTGGCGCTCACCCGTTCGCAACGAACGGCGGAGACACCGGGCCGGCCTTCTTCGTTCTCCACCCGCGACGGCCGCCGCAATAAACGGCCACTGATCAGGTAAGACGACACGTCCCCGGACCCTACTGGGAGTCGCGCAGCTCCTCATATGCGGCCTGCGCCTTGGGAAGCGATGCCGGGTACTCGCCGGCCGCGGTCTCGCCCTTCTTGTAGAAGTGCTCCTTCTCGTTGTAGCCGCGCGGATCCGCGTACTGGACGGCCAGGGCGTACGCGACAGGATCATCCGCGCTGATCGTGACGGTGGCGGCGTTGTCCATGAAGGTGTTCGTCGCGGCCCGGACTACGTCCGCGGAGTCGGCCGGAAGGTTGTAGAACAGCCGCCATCCGTAGATGTCACGAATATCCGTGGCCGGAGGCGACATCCGAAGCCCGGACTGCCACCCGGTTTCGGCTTCGCTGGACACGAGCGCGGCGATCGCCTGTTGCGGTGTGCCTCCGCGCTGCTCGACGGTCTCGACGATCGCACTCGTCGACGTGCGTAGTCGATCGGCGATGAACTCGTCGGTGCCGAACGCGGACTCGGTCGGGGCCGTGGACGTGGACGTCGTCGGCGTGCTGGTGGGTGCACTGGTGGCTTCGTCGTCGCTGCTGCACGCGGTCAGGCCAACGGCGAGCGCAGCCGTGATCAGTGCTGCGGCGATGCTCGTGCGGGTCATGGGTTCTCCCGTGGTCAGTAGCGGATGTCGTCGATGAGCCAGCGGTCGCCCTCGCGAACGACGGTGACCCACACCGTGGTGTCAGGTTTGACCGTATCGGTGCCGGTCTCGGTGACCGCGGTCTGCTTGATGGTGGCCACGCGCTGGACGACCGTGTCGGTGTCCTCTGGGCAACCGGAGCACCCGACGGTGACGTCGGCGATGACCTTGGCCTGGTCCTGCCCCCACTGGGCCCACTGGATGCCCGGGCCTCGCTCGGTGCGTGCGTCGACGTTCATGCGGCCGGCGAGGTTGTCGGTCAGCCAGTTTCGGGCCCGCCCGTAAGCGTCGTTCGGCGTGGCATCGGTGGCCGGGTACCAGGTGAACACCACGGTCAGGCCCTGCCTGGCGGCCTCGTCGGCACCCTGGGCGGCGGGCTGCTCGACCTCGATCTCGGCCTCGGCTGGCGGCGCGACCGGCGTGGTGGTGGACGCACTGGTGGCCGGCGGGACTGCCTCGGTCGACTCCTCGCCGTCGGTCCGTGCGAGGAACGAGTAGGCCAGAACTCCGATGACAGCGACCGCCAGCACCACGATGACGAGTGTTCGAGCCCTCATTGAAACCCCCTCTTGTGCCCAGTGATTGGGCCATTGACCAGCATAAACGACACGTCCCCCAGGAAGGGAATGGGTGGTCGGCAGCATCCGGCCGCCGGGCGGCGGTGACCTCGAGGTCGGGAGGTGCCCCTCGTCGAGCGGTGTGGAGATGACCGAAAACGGCGGGGCGCGAGGAGAACTCCCCGCGCCTCGTCCGAAAACCGCGTATGAACTGCATAGATGACACGTCCCCTACATCACCCGCCGGGCCTTCATCCCGGCCTGAAGGGGCGCTTCCTTGACGACATCGCCGGTGGTGGGGGCGTGGACCATCTGCCCGCCGCCTGCGTAGATCCCCACGTGGCCAGGTCCGTTCGGCCCCCAGCCGCCGAACACCAGGTCACCTGGCTGGGCGCGGTCGATCGGGATCTCGACCCCGACGCTCCACTGCTCCTCGGAGGTGCGGGGGAGTGCGACCTTGCCGGCGCTTGCTGCGTGCACCGCGAACGAGGTCAGGCCGGAACAGTCGAAGCCGCCGTTGGACGGGCCGCCCGTTCCGCCGCCGCCCCACACGTACGGAGTACCGAGGTACTCGCGTGCAGCCGAGACAACCTGGCCACTGTCCCCTGCGGCGTCCGGGATGAACCGGCCCCGAGAGTTCGGGTTCGCGAACGTCGCCCGAGCTGCGGTGATCTTCGCGACGTAGTTCTGCGTCTCGCTGTAGGGCGGTATCCCGCCGTACTTCTGCACGGCACCGCCACCGGCGTTGTACGCGGCCAGCGTCAGCTCGATCGGATCGCCGGGAACCGACGACACCTCCTGGTAGAGCGCGCACATGAAGTGCGCCTGCGACATCACCGCGTCCCCGATCGAGTTCGCGTCCGCCTTGCCATCTCCGTCGTAGTCCTTGCCCCAGGTCGCCCAGGTGCCGGGCATGAACTGCGCCGGCCCCATCGCGCCCGACGGCGAGACGGGGGCGTTGGCCCCGTGGCGGAAGTTGTTCTCCTGCTGGAGCTGCGCGGCGAGCAGTGGGGAGTCGATCTCCGCGCACACGCTGCCCGCGCGACGCAGCCACGGCTCGAACTCCGCCGGCACGGCGGCGAACGCCAGCTCGCCGCCGCCGGCCATCCCGAATCCCGAGCAGTCGGCCGTCGAGCGGGTAGCCGCCACGAGCTGGACGCCGTTGTTGCTCACGTCGATGAACTGGCCGCCGCCACCGCCCTGCTTCTCGATCTCGGGGAGCACGGTCAGCGGGTCGATGGCAGTTCCGCTCTGCAACCGGCCCCCCTCCCAATACTCGAAATGCAGGTGCGGGCCGGTCGATCCGCCGGCGTTGCCGATGTCGGCGATGTGGTCGCCGGCCTTGACCTGCTGGCCCTGCTTGACGCGGATACCGTTCGAGAACATGTGCCCGTAGACCGTCGAGACCGGTTTGCCGTTGACGTTCGAGTCGATGATCACCCAGTTCTCGAATCCGACCCCGGGGCCCTCGCCCGTGGCCCCGGCTGCAACAACTGTGCCGTCGAGTGCGGCGAGGATCGGTGTCCCGACCGGTCCGGCCAGATCGTCACCCTGGTGCTGTGCACCCCACCGCTCACCGAATCCGGAGGTGTAGGTGGTGGTCCCGGGGTTGACCGGCAGGCGGATTGGCCCGGACATCGTCAGTTTCAGATCCTGCGAGATCGACGACGAGCTGCCGTCATCGCCGTCCGTCGAGACGGTCCGGCAGGGATCGCGGGGGATGACCGGCGCACCGACCGAGCACGCGGAGGTGCCGAGAACGACGGACGCAGCGCCGGCCAGCAACAGCGCCCGCCCGGCGCTGCCGCGGTTCACCGTCCACCCGGGATCGGGGTGTCGAGTTCCGGGATCGGAATCGGCCCGGGCACCGGAACCGGATCGCTGGCGCGGTCCCGGGTCGGCGCCGAGGTGGGCTCGTCCAGATCGAACGTGGACTCCTCTGTCGTCGACGCAGCGGCACTCGAGGTGCGCGGCGCCGCAGACGGTTCGGGCGCCACGCTGGTGGTGGGTGCCGAGGTGCGCTCCGCTGCCGGGGAGGCTGGCGGCGCGGCCTTCTCGACCGCGGTCAGATCGAGGGTGGGCAGGGGCGTCTCGACGACCCACCGCTTGCCGCTCGCGCCGCCGGCGTCGGCGACGGTGAGCGTGACCGTCAGGTCCCCGGCCTGCGTCGGGACGGTCACCCGCGCGGTCTTGCCGTCGGCGCCGTCCGTCAGGGTGCTGACCGTCGGGCCGGTGATGACCACCGGCGTACGCGGCCGCGCCGCGATGACGGACTCACCCGGCTTGTCGGTGGTGAAGCGGCCGATCGCGCTCGCCCACTTGCTGTCCGAGGTGGTGGTGTCGACGAACGCGTGCGCGTACGCCATCGCCGTGGCCGGGGCACTCGAGGCCGCCCACACCGCGGTCTTGGCGACGACCAGCGATTCACTGACCTCGTCGAGCTCGTAACTGATCGACTCCGCCGACGGCGGCGGCTCGGTGGCCACCGTGTCGGTTTCCTGGGCCGCTGCCCGGGGCGCCGGGGTCTCCCCGAACACTGCCCCGGCAGCGAACAACACGGCCACCACACCGGCGATCGTGAGCGCCAGGTTGGTGCGCGAGTAGAGCACCCACCGGCGAATCGGTGCGAGAACAGGATTGGGCCCGGACGACGCCATCAGATGTACCGATCCTTCGTGATCGAGCCCGACGGGGCTGCGGAGGTCCACACCTTCGTGGCCGATCCGGACTTCGCCGGCGCACCGGAGCTGGTCGCGGTGGCGTGCGACTTCTGCCGCGGCGCGGGCGTGAAGACCTTCATCGGTGCGATCGCCGACCGGTCACCGCCGTCCCACCGCTGCCCGACACTCGCGCTGAGCAGTTCCTTGCGGGCCTTGCGCTCCTGGACGATGCTCTCGGCCTCGTCCTGGTCGAACCGCTTCCACGCTGCGGCACCGGACTTCACGGCCTGATCTGCATCCTTGCCGTCGATACCGCCCTTGCCGCGGGCCATGTCGCGGCTGGCCACCGCTGCGATCCCCGCGATACGCGCATCACGCTCGGCGCCCGAGCTGGCAGCCTGCCCCATCCGCGCGGCACGGCCGAGGCCCTGCGCCTTGCGGGCATCGGCACGCGACTTGGTGAGGGCCTGCTGACGCTGGTTGTTGAGCGCACGACCCTCGGGGCGGGTCACGGCGTTGCCCTGGCCCTCGGCGACACCGTCAAAGGTGCGTCGGCCGGCGAAACGTCCGGCGGCCTTCTCCGCGATCGCCTGCGCAGGACCACCGACGGCGAGGCTCGCCGCGTCGAACGCCTTGCGCTTGAACGACTTCTTCGCATTGCGGGACTTGCGGTTGACCATGCTCGCCGAGTTCTGCGTGAACGTCTGACTCATCCGCTTGAACGGCCGCATGATCGCCCAGCACACGACCGTCAGCAGGATCATGAACCACAGCCGCCAGGACCCGTCGACGGCGCCGTTGGAGTTGACGTAGAGCTGCACCAGCGCCATCAGGTAGACCGCCACGATGACCGCGCCGGCCACGCCCCACATGTAGGCGGAGGCGAGCATGCGCATCACCCGGGACAGCCAGCCGCCGTAGGCGATCGCGATGGGGATCCAGATCGGCGCGAACAGCACCGCGAACCGGATCGCCATCAGGGCCGTCAGCTTCAGCAGGGACGCCCCGATCCACAGCAGCGACGGCATCGCCAGCTTGAGCATGCCCATGAACCCGATCGAGGTTCGGCCCGAGTCCTTGCCCTGGAACTGGTGGTAGGAGAGCTGGTAGTCGGTTTCGAGCGACGTGACGATGTCGCGGAACTTGTCTGCCTTCTCCTCGGCGAGCGTGGCCTGGGCCTTGGGGTCGTCCTTGACCTCGTGCTGCTGGTCGTAGGTGAACGCCAGCGAATCGCGCAGCTTGGGGCCGAGTTGGGCCTGGTCTGCCGGGTCGTAGTTCTGGCCGAACCAGCCCTTGCGCCAGTCGTCGAGGTAGATCTTGTCGATCAGCACGTTCCGCGGATCGGTGGCACCGCTGGCCAACGAGTCCCCGTTCGGGCCGAACGTCACCGCGAAGATCTCATCCTGCGTGTCGGTGATGAGCGATCCGAAAGTGTCGTCCGCGACCTGGAGCGCCTTCTGCGGAGCACCGACCATCAGCGCGCCGAGCGCGAGACCGGCGGCGGCCATCGCCGTGGTGCGGGTGACTCCGGCCGAGTCCTCCTTCATCGACTTCCACAGCACGATCGCCGCGACGACGACCAATCCGATGCCGACCCACTGGCCGTAGATGCCGCGCAGCCCCTTGCTGATCGAGAAGACGATCTCGTCGAACTTCGCCAGCGCCGGCTCGACTCCCGCCTCTGCGGCAGCCTGGCCCGTCTTGGTCTGGTCGTCGAGCCAGAACGCCGCGGCCGCCATCGACTTGCCGATCGTCATGAACGCATTGCCGAGCGTGGTGTCACCGACCGCGTCGGGAGCCCGAACCAGGTCGGCGCCGCAGCCGAGGTCGTAGGTGTTCCACTTCAGTCCGGCCCACCCGTAGGTCTGGTAGCCGGTCCCCCCGCCGTGCGCCCGATCTGCGCTGGTCGAATCGAAGGTGGTTTCCAGGACCTCGTTGGGGAACTCGGGTTTCGGGACGTCCTTGCAGTCGAAACCGCCGGCAGCGGCCACACCGCCGCCGAGGCCGATCAGGGAAATGGCGGCGAGCATCAGCACCACCAGAACGCGGCTCACAAGCCCCATACGCCGCCCGGAACGGCGAGGGGAGGGGGAACGGTCCTGCGGGGCGCCCTGGCGCCGCTGGGGGCTCACGCGGCACCGCCTCGGGTCGCGCGCGAGTCCAACGCCTCGAACACGTGCGCCAGATGGACGAAGTGCGTCCAGTCCGAGCGGATCAGCTCGATGTCGTCGGCCATCTTCACCACGAACCGGCGCGCCTGGTCGAGGTGTTCGGTGTCGGTGTCCTCGTCGAGGGTGTCCTCGCCTCCGCCACCGAGACCGGCCAGCAGCGACTCGTAGCCCTCGCCGACGGGAAGGTTCAGCAGCTTCAGGGCGCCTTCGATCGCGTGGGCGTTGCCGCCGAGGTCGCCGATGATCACCTCGTACGTCAGCGCGGACTTGTCGTCGGTGCCGTCGACGCCGAGGTAGTCGTCGGGGAGCTGCGAGCAGACGAGTGCACGAACCTTGTACTTGCGGGAGTCGCGCGCGATCCGCAGGTTCAGGGTGCGGCCGGCGCCGGTCTGCTCGAGGTACTTGTTCTCGTCGAGGAACAGCACCTTGCGCTCGTAGCGCGGCAGCTCGTAGACGAGACGGTTCGCCATCCACGCGGCCATGTGCATCAGCGGGCCGGCCATCCGCTGCTGCGGAGTCCACTGCGACGGGTCGGTGCCCTCGGGCGGCAGTTGCAGACCGGGCATGGTCAGCACCGTCAGGCGGATGCCGTCGGCGACGAAGTCGTCCGCATCGCCGGTGGTGCCGCGCTCGGGGAACAGGACTCGGGCCTCGGCCAGATCGGACATCATCGACAGGTCCTGGTGCACGGACCGTGCGCACGAGCGCAGGTCGATGTTCTCGTCGTCGGCACCGATGCGTGCGATGGCGTCGAGGACTTCGCGCAGGTTGTGGTGCCGCTCGCCGCCGACCATGTTCGCTGCCGTCTGGAGCACCGTCTCGGTCCACTCGTGCTCGAGGCGCGCGGGGGTGAGCATCATCTTGAGCACCGAGACCGCCACCGAGATCCGCTCCGCCTGCGCGGCACGCACATCGGCCTCGTACTGCGCCTGCGCCGCCGCGACCGGATCGGAATCCTCGACGTAGTCCGCACCGCTCGGGTCGTACTCCGGATCGCTGCGGCGCGGATCGACAATCACTCGGTACGGGTTCAGCGAGCCGGGCCGCGAGGTGCGCCCGGTCAGCGCCTGGACTTCGGCGATGCCACGGAACTCGGGGAGCTGCGCGAGCTTCTTGAGCGGTCCGGACGGGTCGAGCACCACGCCGTAGGCGCCAGCGCGCACCGCCTGGTAGACGAGCACCCCTGCGAGGAACGTCTTTCCGGATCCAGGAACGGCGACGATCGGGGTCAGGCCGGACTTGTGCTTGGACTCGTGCGCGGCAAACAGGTTCCAGATCGCCGGTCGCGGCGCGATCGAGGCGGTCTGCCCGATGACGACGCCGGTGCGGTCACCGATCCGGTCACCGACCGCAGCCATGCCGGCCGAGAGAGCTTCGACGTTCATCCGCCGGCAGTGCGCGATGTTCGCCAGCGGCTCACCCGGGATGAACTCGCGCAGGAGCTGGTACTGGCCGTGCTCGTGCTCGAGGCGGATCCGCGGCGAGTACATCTCCTGGAGCAGTGCGACCTTCTGCTTCGCCTCCTCCGGCGTCGATCCGACCACGAGCACGCGGTAGAAGCCCTCGGTGCGCACCGACAGCCCGGAGTGGTCCTCTTCGATGTCGGAGATGGCGCGTTGCGCGAGCGCATGCTGCTCGGCCAGCTCCGGGGGCGGCGACTGGTCGTGCTCGATCGTGTAGTGGTCGAACTGGGACTCGATCCGGTCGCTCAGACGGCGCAGGCTGCGCAGGCTCTGGCTCTTGGTCTTGAGCGTGATCCGCTCGGACCACTCCAGCGGTTCGCCCGACGGGTCGCCGATCACCTGCCAGGGCAGCATCTTCTCCGGGATCGGCAGCGGCGCCATCCGACCGACCGTGAGGACGATCGCGTAGCCGGTGTAATCGCGGCCGCCGACCTGCCCGCGCACCGTGGTGTAGCCGTCACCGGGGGTGAGTTCGAGGTTGGTGAGGTCTTCGAGCGCGGCGACGTCGGACTCCTCCCAGTCGCCGCCACCGGAGATCACGCCATCGGCGTCGAGCGGCAGCCCGAGCGATGCCGAGCGCAGCAGCAGGTAGTCCATCTGTGCGGCATTGGCGGGCTTGGCGCCCACGCCCTGCCCGGACAGGTGCCGCTCGATCGTCGCGAGGTGATCGGCGATCGCCTTCTGCTCGTTGAGGAACGCATCACGCGCCCACTTACGAACCAACCGCGCGAACGAGCCGAGCAGCGGGGCGTCGATGACCGGGACCAGCCACTGCCCGACCGTGTCGAGGCCCTGCGCAAGCACCGACCGAGGCGGCAGCTCCACACCCCAGTAGCGACCCTTCTGGGTCGGGTTACCCCACAGCATGGCGTGCTGCTGCCCGCGCAGGTAGTCCGCCCACGACAGGGCGCCGGGCACGTCCAGGATCGGCTCGGCCCACGCGTCATGGTTCTGCGCCCACTGGCGCACCGGCCACGGCGTGCGCACCAGCCGTCGATGCAGCCCGGTCACACCGGATTCGGCGAGGTTCGCCACCACCAGGGCCTCGTTCTGGATGTAGCGGCGCTGCTTGCCGACCGGTCGCATGTTCCACGGGCCCGGCGGCTGCACGAACCACGCCGTCGACTGCCGGCGGGTGCGGGTGACGTTGCCCTCCACGCCGACCAGTTCGAGACGCACCGCCTTGCGCTCACGGTCGTCGCGCTTCTTCGCGGCCTTCACCTGGCGAGTGATCTCGGCATCAGGGGTGGCGTTGCGTCCCCGCCCCCGCCCGCGCCGCTTGCCGGCGGGCTCGGCCTGCTCCGGTGCGGGCTCGGGGACAACGGCCGGCGCGGGCGGCGCGACCCGGCTGTCGGGGACCTGCGACCATGCCAACTCCTGCGGCCGCGGCGCCAGAGGTGGAGTTGCTGCGGCGCCGCGATTGGCTGCCATCGCCGCCGCCCACGACGGCGGCAACGCACCGGGCGGAAGAACGGTCGGCTCCGGCTCGTCGAAGTTCGGGTCGAACAGTGCGGCGATGTCGTTGTCGGACTGCATGGTCATCGGGGCAACTCACCTTCGATCGGCGCGGACGTGGGCGCGCTGCGCTGCGCGCGGATAGTGGCGGGAATGCGAAGCACGACGGTCTGTCCGGGCTTCGGCGGGCGCGGGGCGTTCAGGTCGTTCCATGCGGCCCGCAGCACCGACCGGACCGGTCGATCGGCGTTGACGTACTTGGTCACCTTCGAGGTCAGCACGACGGTGAGAACGACCATCACCGCGAGCGATCGGAAGCCCAGCGGTACGTGCACGATCGCGCGGCTGACGAAGAAGATGGTGCCGAAGATCGCGACCCCGAGTCCGATCGCCGCGTAGCGGATCCGGAACGGGAACGTCCACCCGGTCGGACCGAGGAATTGCCGGTCCACTCGGTGCAGCAGGTCGTCGTTGTCGATCACGGTCGGCTCCCTTCGCGGTTCGGTCGGAGGTCGGGGGTGAGCACGTCAGACCTGGATGCCGATGAGGCCGAGGAGGAAGTTGCCGACACCGGTCGCGGCGCTCTGGCTCTGGGCGATCGAGAACCACGCCAGTCCAACGAGGGACAGGCCGCCGACGGTGACGACCTTCGACAGGTTGCCGCGCATGCCACCCATACCGATGACGCACCCGGCCAGAAGCAAAATTGTGAAGACGATGTTGTCGCCGATCCAGGCACGCAACCCGCCGGTCGACACCTCCGTCGTCTGGGCGAGTACGTCGATGTGAGGGGGAGCGGTCGTCGCCAGTTCGACAACTGCGGAGGTGAGGGACATTGGACTCTCCATCGCGAGATCGGTTGGTGCACCTGAATGTGGATGCACGCGAACGTAAGTCGATGTCCGTTTTCACCTCAACGGGGTGTCAGGGGGGCATGCGCGGTATCGCCACAGGTCCGGGCGCTGCGAGACCCCGAAAGATTCGTTCTCGTGGGGTCGGCGAGTACCGCCGTTTCGGCCTTCTCGTGGCACTGCGGTGCGCGGTGCGCAACGGCGCTGCGCGCAAGCGGATTTCAGGGCGTCGACCGCACGACTGCGAGGGGTGGTCACACGAGCAAGCCGAGCGGTGCGGAAGAAGGCCCGCCGACGGTCGTCGGTCGGTGCGACTTTCGGGGACGGCAGCGCGGCGTTCACAGGCGCTATGGGATGTAGTGCGTATGGGCTCGCATATGGGCGCTAGGGGGCATAGGGGCTATGGGGTGCCATACGCCCACCGGGCGGCGGATATGGGCGGTGCATGGACGCGGTGCACGAGGTGGGTGCGTAGCCGGGGCGGGCGCGGCGATCGCGACCGGGTCACTGCCGGCGGATCGAGGGCACGTGACCGGTGCGGTGGGGAAGTGCTCGAACGAGCGGTGAGAAAGAGCGCCGGATTCGGCGGTGGATTTCGGCGGTGCGATCGAGCGCTCGAAAAAGCGCCTGTCCCACCACCCCCTCCGGGGGTCACTCCCCCCCGGCGTTCCTTGGGGGGGAGTGTAATTCCAAATTGACGCCGCCGCAACCTCTTTCGGAAGCGCCCATGTCGGACGCTATCCGGAGCGCTCGACCAAGCGGAGTGATAGACGCTCCGACCTCGTCCCGCTGACCGCGTGTGGCGGCGCTCGTTTCACCGTCCCATCGCTCGGTGGCGAGGTCCACCCGAACTGTGCCACATGGACGTTCGGAGACGGTCTCCAAGCCGCTCGACGGAGCGGTCGGCGCGGCGAGTGCGAAGCACACCCAACAGCGGTCGGCGGTGCGGTGGTGACGCGCTCGGCCTAGCGCTCGCCGAGGCGGTGGCGGTGCGCTCGGAACAGCGGTCCACAGAGCGGTCGTCAGGCGCGTCGAATAGCGGGCAACACCGCGGCGGTGACGCGCGCCGCGACATCGGTCACTCGACCTCGGAGTCGATGCGCGGCAAGCGCGTTGGGTGACGCGGAAACGACCGTCGGGGAGGGGGGGACCCCGTTGCGGAAAATCGCGGTTCCTTGCCACTGTGCAAAAGACGCCTCGTCAGATGGCGTCCGAGAAGCTTCGGCACGAGCGAAAGGCACAGGCGGTGAGCGGAAATCAGGACCCCCTGAAGGACTGGATCGTCGCAACGTGGCGTGACATGTTCGGCGAGTCCGGCAACGCTCGCGGACAGCAGCTCGGCGAGAACGGTCGGCCGACCAGCATCCGCCGCTTCACTGCGCTCTCGCCGATCGTGATCGCTGCCGCTGCCGCCGCGGTGTTCGCCCCGCGCCTGATGCCGATCGCTGCCGCCAACGCACAGGCCACCGAGGTCCTGACCACGCTGCACGGCTACCGCGTGGCGCTGATCGCCGCCGCCGCCCTCCTCGTCGCGGTCGACGTGCTGCGTCACCGCTCGCACCGGTGGTCGACGATGCTCGAGTCGGTGGTCCGGCAGAGCATCGGAAACCTGCCGAAGAAGGTGACGGTGCCGTTCCCGTCCGGGTGGCGGGTACTGCGCCGCGCCACCATCAAGCTGGCTCGGGGCACGGTCGTTCGCCCCAAGCAGTTCGAGGAGCTGTCACGCGCCATCGAAGCCATCGCCGGGAGCAGTTCCACCAACGAGGTCACCGTCCGTCACGAGGCGCACCGGGACCGGATCGTCATCCGACGGAAGACGATCGAGCCGGACGAGCGCAGCGATCGACACAAGGCGCTGCAATCGACCCTGGATGCGGCGTCGATCTTCTCCGACCCGAAGGTGACGGTTTCCGCACACGACGCGGACGGAGTCGAGACCGGCTACCGGATCTCGTTCGAGCGGTCGATGAACGCCGGAGCCCGCGGCTTCCAGGCCAAGGTCGAAGAAGCACTGATCGCCAATGCCGGCGAGCACGAGTCCGGCCGGAACTGGACCACCGACTGGTACCCCGACAAGGGCTACCTGACCATGCGCCTGGTCGCCCCGATGCCCTCGCGCATCGACCACCCGCTGGAGCTGGTCGACGACAACCTGCGGCACCTGCCGTACGCGACCGGCGAAGCCGAGCGGACCTTCATCTGGGACATCTCCACCAAGTCCAACAAGCCGCACTGCCTGATCGTCGGCCCGACCGGCGGCGGCAAGACCTCGGTCATCCGCACCCTGCTCACCGAGGCCGCGCGCCGCGGCATCCCGTTCGTCGGTGTCGATCCGAAGATGATCGAACTCGACGGCTTGGAGGGCTACCCCGGGTGCGGCGCGATCATCTACGACCCGATCCGCGCAGCGATGTTCGTGCGCGCTCTGCACTCGGAGATGATGGCGCGCAACACCTACATCCACGACATGAAGATCGAGGGCTCGCAACTGCCCTTGATGATCGCGGTCCTCGACGAGTTCTTCATCCTGTCCGGCAAGTGGCAGCGACTGATGAAGACCGGCGACGACGAGACCCGCGCAATGCTCAAGGAACTCGACCCGCTCAGCGCGTGGGCCGACCTCGCCGTCCTCGCCCGATCGGCCGGCATCCGCCTGCTGCTCGGCGTCCAGCGCCCGGACGCGTCGCTGTTCGGTGGCGCGAGCGGTAATGCCCGCGACAACTTCGGCACCCGCATCTCGCTCGGCAACCTCTCGCAGGACGGCGCGCTGATGATGTGGGGAGACTCCACCGTCGGCCGCGAGGTCGACACCTCGGTGCCCGGCCGCGGCATCGCGATCGGCGAAGACGGCAGCCCCGCCGACGCGCAGATGTGGTGGACCCCGAACGTCGACCGCCACCCCAACAAGTGGAACCAGCTCTCCGCCAGTGAGAAGGCGATCATCGACGGCCTCGCGCCCCTGGAGACGCCCGGATTCACCTGCTACTCGACCGAGCTGGCCGAGTTCATCGAGACCGAGCGCGCACTGGCCAAGCGGGCACGCGAGTACGGCCGCGCCGCGGAGCCGATCGTCATCGGCACCGGCGACGACGCCACCACCTCGACCTCCCCGGCCACCGCGCCGTCGGACGCCGCGCAGACGACCGAGGACGACTTCGCCGACGTCATCCCCGCATCCGCGGTAGAGGCCGGCCAGACCGTCCTCGTCGACGACGACGAAGGCGAACTCGTCCCGGTCACCGTCGCCGCGGTCGACGTCACCCGCGACAGCAAGGGCGAGATCACCTCGACCGTCCTGACCGTCGGCACCGGCCGCGTGAAGACCCGCATCACCTTCGACGCCACCGGCGTCGTCGTCCTCCCCGAAGCCGACCTCGTAGGAGCGCCCGCATGACCATGACCCACCGCCGTCCCGCTGCAAGTTTCGCAGCGGAGACCGAGGCCAAGATCTCCGAACTGTTGGCGTCGATGCCTGCCGCCGAGCGCGACTCGCTGAACGCCAACTTCAACTCGCGGATCCGCACCGGCGATCTTTCGCCGGCAGTGACGGAGCCGCCGACGTTCTTCTCCGGATAACCACCGCAGAAACCCCGAGCAGTACCCACCACCGAAAGGAACACCATGAGCCGCCGCATCTCCCAGTCGATCACCCCCACCACCGAGGACGTCGCCGCGCTGCGCGGACCGTTCGTCTCCAAGGGCGCCAACGATCCCGTCATCAAGGCGCTGCGGGAATACCTCAAGGACACGTCCCCGGAGTGGGTGGCCAAGCTCAGCGAGAACCAGGAGCTGACCAGTGACCGCCTCGCCGAGATCAGCGACGCCGCCGCCAAGCGCCGCGCCGTGATCGAGGCGCTGCCTGAAGTCGCCGCCCGCGCGACTGCGTTGGCCGAGCTGGAACAGGCCGAGGCCGTCGTCGACGAGATGAACACGGCACTGGCCGGCGCCAGCGCCTTCGGGGTCAACTGACGATGACCCCGCCGACCGTCGATGTCGAGATCACCTCCAAGACCACCGCCCGCGCGACCTTGGAGGACGCCAACGTGCCTCCGATGGAGCTGGAGGCGACCGAACACAAGGCCATTGGCGCGGTCGTGCACGAGTTCGTGCACAGCATCGCCAAGGGACAGGAGTCCGCTGTCGAGGTCGTCTACCGGACTGGAAAGGACACCAAGTACCTGACCGTCGGACCCGACGGCAGCGCCCGGGAGTGCGCACCGAGCACGCCCTTCCCGGTCGTCACGATGGCCGAGCCCGAACCGGCGGCGGCGGAGCCTGTCTCCGCGCCGCCGGCCGGGCCGGTGATGGTGTCGGCGGAGTCGATGGACTACGCCGACACCACCCCGGCCGCACAGCCTGTTGCGCGGCCGGTCCCTCCCACGCCCGCACAGGCCGCCCCGCAGCGGGTCGCCGCTCCCACGCCTTCCCCGGTGGGGCAGCGGCCCGCAGAAGCGATCACAGGGCCGATCACGGGCCCGGTGGTGCTCTCGCAGTTGTCCGCACCGCGCGCGAACCCGGTGTCGAGCGACCCGGCTCGGCTCGGGGTTCGCGGGCGGATCAACGCGATGCTGGGACTGAAGCTCGCCCCGAAGTCCGACTCCCTCGAGGTGCGGCTGCGCGGCTCGCAACAGGCGATCGCGCGGCAGCTGCCCGAGGGCGCGGTGATCACGATCGCGAACGTCAAGGGCGGCGTGGGCAAGACCCCGATGTCGATCAGCCTTGCCGAGACGATGGCCGAGTACCGCGGCCCCGCTACCGTCACGTGCCTCGATCTCGGTGAGGTCGGCGGCAGCTTCGCAGACCGGGTCGCCGTACCGCCGCAGCCGGGGCAGGACATCGTCAGCCTGCTGGCCGGAATCGACCCGGCCTCTGGCGAGATTCGCGCCTCCCAGCTCGCCCGGTACTTGGCCCGGCAGCCGTCCGGCTCCGACGTCGCAGCCGGGCTCGCCGGTGCGATCGCGCCGCTGAGCTACACCGAGGCGGCCACGGTCGGCGCCGTCCTCGGCCGCCACCGCGACGTTCTGGTCGCCGACACCGGCAACTCCAGCCTCTCCGAGA
Source organism: Rhodococcus sp. C-2 (assembly GCF_027854095.1). Lineage (NCBI taxonomy): Bacteria > Bacillati > Actinomycetota > Actinomycetes > Mycobacteriales > Nocardiaceae > Rhodococcus > Rhodococcus sp. C-2. Next base: position 29,860 of record NZ_JAQGFI010000025.1, read on the forward strand.
GCTGGCGGTGGGCGATCACCGCCGCGCACGCGGTCATCGTGCCGGTCCCGCTGCGCTTCGACGCGGCCGCCGCCGCGGAGCGAACCCTCAACACCTACGCCGCCGTGCGCCCGGACGTGCTCTCTCGCACGATCGTGGTCATCACCGACGGTCCTGGGGATGCGCCGATGGTCGAGACGGACACCGTCGACGCGTTCGCCGCGCTCGGTGTTCCGGTGTGCCGGATGCCGTTCGAGCCGCTGTTCGCCTCCGGCGAGCGCATCGCACTCACCGGGCTGCGCCGCGAAACCCGGGACGCGCTGACGGTGCTCGCAGCCACCGTCGTCGACCGGATGGCGGTCGCCGTGAGCTGATGCGCTGGCCGGCCACCCGGCCTCACCGATCGACCTCCGATCCCTCCCATAACCCCGAGATCCGGGCCTCGCACCGAGGCCGATCCACGATGAAAGGCGATGCTCGATGAGCAACGACATCAACAACCGCGCCGCTCGCCGCAGCTCCAGCGGCCGGCACCGCAAGGTCCAGAACCAGGCCACCGTCGCGCTCGTCGCGGCCGCCGCCGTCGCCGCCGGCCTCGCCCTCGCCCCGTCGGCCGGTGCCGCACCGACCCAGGGCGGCACCACCGGCGCAGGTACTCAGGGCGGCACGGTCGGCGCCGGTGCTCAGGGCGGCACCACCACCGCACCCGCCCCGGCGCCCGCGTCCGTGCCCGAGGCCCCGGCGCAGGCCGCGACCTGGGTGGAGACCCCGCAGGCGTACGCGCCGGAGAACGTGCAGTGGCGGGCGATGCCGAACTACGACTACGAGACCGAGACGTACGTGGCCCCGGAGTACACCTACGTCGCCCCGGTCCAGATCGAGACGCTGCACCTGCCCGTCGCGGTCACCCCGACCGCGCCGATCATCGCTCCGCGCAACAAGGTCCGGTTCGGTGACGCAATGTTCGAGCAGGCGAACTGGATGTCCGACGTCGACGCCGAGCGCACCAACAACACGTCCGCGATCCTCGAGGCCCAGGCCACCGACTTCTGGCGCTCGGTCGGTGTCGAAACCACCCGCGCCGAGCGCCTGGCCGCCTCGCAGGTCGCGGGCGGTGTCACCGGCGCCGTGGCCGGCGCGACCGCGGTCGGTGTCCCCGCCGCCGTGGTCGGCGGGCTGATCGGCGGCACCGTTGGCGGCGTCCAGGGCGCCGCGCTCGGCACCATCATTCCGACCCCGATCCCCGGTCTGCCGGTCGTGACCAGCGGTGTCGCCGGCACCGCGGGCGGCGCGGCGATCGGTGCGGCCGTCGCCGGTGTCCCGGCTGCTGCGGTCGGTGGCCTGGCCGGTGGCGCTGCCGGTGTCGCCGCCGCGACGAACTTCGGTGCCGGTGACCTCACCGAGCCCGAGGAGGTCGCGGTCGAGGACGTCGAGCACGACGCGATCGTCGATCAGACGGCCGCGACGCTGACCGAGTGGGAGAACTCCGGCCCGGTCGGTGCGGCCGCCGCCGACACGGTGCAGAACGTCGTCGAGTCCGCGCCGGTCGTCGACCAGCAGGTTCGCGACTTCGTCGCTGCCCAGCCTGGCGGCCAGGAGGTCATCGAGCAGGTCGACACCTCGCTGAACGACTTCTTCGCCAACGCCACCGCCGGCCTGGCCGGAAACCTCATCTCCACCGCGGTCGGCGACGGAATCGCCCAGCACGGCAACTGACCTGGAAAGGGGACCTCACCATGAAGAAGCCGAACCTCGGACGTCCGGCGAAGCGCCACCCCGCCGTGATCGACCTTCTCGGTGGGGCACCCACCACCAGCTCGTCGGGCGCAGCCAACGCGGCTGCGCCCGGCGTCCCGGCCACGCGTGGCCGGCGCACACCCACCAAGCTCGCCATCGCCGGTGGGATCGGCGTCGTCGCTGTCGCGGTCATCGGCACCACCGTGTGGTCGACCTCTGGCGGCGAGCAGCCCGCAGACACCGCGACCGCCACCACCGCCGTGCCGGACGAGGACACCCTGCCGATCCTCGACTTGCCCGACCCCGCCCCCACGACGACCACCGCCGCCTCATCCGAGGTCGACGACACCTGCCGCGCCGACCGCGGCGACCAGGACAGTGGCGCGGGAGTCATCGCCGCGTTCAACCACGCCTACTACGCGCAGCGCAACGCCGCCGCCGCCCGCGCGCTGGCCACATCGAACTCCACCATCGTTCCGGCGGACCAGCTCCAGCCGTTCATCGACGCCGTCCCGCCGGGCACCAACTACTGCGTGGCCATCACCCCGCTGTCGGAGGCCGCGTACAGCGTCGACCTGACCGAGCTGCGCCCGGAGGGTGCGCAGCGCATTCCCCAGACCATCACCACGAAGAAGGTCGACGGCCGCTGGTTCATCGACGTCGTCAGCTAGCCGGACCCGAGAGGACACATCGAGATGACCACCCCACGCACCGCCCTTGCCCGGACCGCCGCCGTGGCCGCAGCTTTCGCCGCGGCCGCGGCTTTGGCCGGTTGCGGCAGCGACGATGCCCGCGACGCCGCATCGGTCACCACCTCGACCAGCGGAGCGATTGTCACCGCCACCAGCACCGACCTCGGCAGCATCGTCATCGGTTGGGGAGATGCCCACTCCGACAGCGAGATCACCACCCCCAAGCCGGAGGACGTCACCGCCCGGTGCACCGGGCGGGGCGACGACCTCGCCGTCGACATCACCGCCCCGCACGGCTGGACGATCAACGCCGCCCACGGATCCCAGACCCTGACGATCGAGAACGCCGACCAGGGCCTGTCCGCTGCGGACGTCGACACCACCAACCAGTTCCTCGACACCCTCACTGCCGTCGACTGGTCCCAGGCCGACCAGCTCGACATCGCCGCGACCGCCGACGCACCGACCGAGTGGCCACGAACCCACAGCGGCCGCATCCAGCTCTCGATCCACGTCGACTGTCGATGACCAGCGGAAACGACACGTCCCAGCTGTGATCAACCTCCACGCCGTCGTCGTCCCCGTTGTCTTCGGTGCGAGTGTCGTCCTCGTCGCGATGGCTGCGGCCCACGCTGTCATCCGGATCGCGCTCACCCGCCAGTGAACGTGCAGCGCCCCCACTCCGACGATGGAGTGGGGGCGCTGCGCTGTGCGTGAAATGTCTTGTGAGCTGGGAAGATGACACGTCCCGCCGGATGGGTGAGCTATTCGGCGCCGGTGGGCTTCGCGGGTCGGCGGGGCTTGCGTAGGTCGGTGCGTGCTCCGCGGCCTGGCCGGTTCTCGGCCCACTCGACGATCTCGCTGCGCTTCCAGAGCGGAGTGGCGCCGATCTTCTCCACGGGCTTCGGTGCCTGGCCGCGGGTGACGTAGCCGGCGAAGGTCATCGGTTTGATCTCTTTGCCCGTGAGTTCTTTGACCAGGTCCACGACCTGCTGGGTCGTGAGTCTGTTCGGGTTGGCCATGTGGTGCGCACCTGTCCTCGGTTGTGGCGCTGCCGGGAGGAGTGGCCAGGCGCTCGATTCCTCGGACTTTACACAGGGCGTTTGCATTGTCAGAAGCATGACCTTCGGGTCCTTTCCTACGTTGGGCTTGCAACATTACAATATCGTATTGTAAAGTAGTTCTCGGAAGTTGCACCATACGAGGGGAAACGAAATGTCATTGATCGCCATCGCTGCACTCGTCGCTCTGACCGCGCTGATCATCTGGACCGTCGGATCCCTGCTCGGTCGCCTCGGTGGCGCTCTGCTCGTGATCACCGCCCTGATCTCGATCGTCCTCGACGGTCCGACCGGGACGCGTCTCGCGCTGATCGCCCTCGGCTCCCTCGCATGGCTGGTCGGCCACTTTCTCGCCGCCTACAAGCAGCAGGTCTGGCGCTCGCGCCTGGCCGGGGCCATCGTTGCCCACACCCCGCTGCGGTATGTCGACCCCATCAGCGGCCACGAGGCCCGCGACGCCCGCCACCAGGACCGCTCGCGCACCGCGAAGGCTGCCAATCAGGACCCGGACAAGGCCCCCGCCCCGGTCGACCACTTCGCCGAGTGGGAACGCGAAATGGCCACCACCCCGGCACCTTCCCACCGCCCGGCGCCCAAGCGCCCCGCCGCCCGCCCGGCCGGTCCCTCGCGCGGCGCCGTCTACGGCAAGCGCGCCGCGAAGGCCGCCACCAACCTCGCCGTTCGCAAGGTCCCAGGGGCCCGCGCCGCTCGCTCGGCATGGCGGTTCATCCGCTGACCTGACCGGCCCCGACCTTCCACACCTGACGAAAAGGACCACCACCTGTGTCTGCACTGACCATCACCCACACCCACGCCGAAGGCACCCTCATCGACGGCACCGCACGCGGCGACGGATCCGCCGAAATCCTCAAGCTCCACCGTTGGCGCTGGTCCCGGGGCCTGGGCTCGTGGTACATCCCGCACTCGCGTGACCAGCGCGCCAAGCGTGCCCAGATCAACTCCACCGCCGCCGCGCTGCGCGCCGCCGACTTCGTCGTCGAGCTCGACATCGACGACACCTACCGGACCACCGCCGACGTCGAGGCCGACAAGATCGCCCGCCAGGAGAACCGGGTCGACGCCCTCGACTCGAAGGCCGACCGCAAGGCCGCCGCCGCCGAGTCCGCCTGGGCCGCCGACAAGGCCGCCACCGACGCACTGCCCGAGGGCGGCGAGCCGATCAAGGTCGGCCACCACAGCGAGAGCCGCCACCGTAAGGCGGTCGAGAAGTCCTGGAACACCCTCGGAAAGGCCGTGCACGCCGAACGCGACGCCGCCACCGCACGCGGCCGCGCCGACGCCGCGAAGACCACCGACGCGCGCTACGCCCCGCAGACCGTGACCCGACGGATCGCGAAACTGACCGCGGACCTGCGCCGCTACGAGCGGACCCGCGACGGCTACACCCGCACCCTGCACACGGACTCCCAGACCGGGGAGAAGTTCGTCGAGTCCCACGCCTCGGCCACCGGCGCGCACCGCGATCAGGTGCTCGAGGAGATCGAGCACACCGCCGACCAGCTCGCCTACTGGCAGGGCGTGCACGAACAGCAGCTCGCCGACGGCAAGGCCACCGCCTACAGCCGCGACGTGGTCACCAAGGGCGACCACGTCTACTACGTCGGCCAGTGGAACGAGGTCGTGCGGGTCAACGCCAAGTCGGTGTCCATCCGCTCGATCGTCGGCGGGGGCTGGACCGACTGCATCGCCTACAGCGAGATCCGTGACCTGCGCACCACGGACCACCGCCAGGTTCGGATCGTCGACGGCGAGCGCGTCACCGACACCCCCGCCGCCTGACCACCCCCACCCCTGGCCGCCCCACCCCGGGGCGGCCAGGGGCCGCCGCAGCCCCGGCCACACCCACAGGAGAAACGATGCCCGCCACCATGACCAACCGGCACGGCGACGAGATTCGCGTCGGCCAGCACTGGATCGACGACACCCGCCGGACCGCGCGCCGCACTCTGCGCGTCGAGCGATTCGAGAGTGCCGGCTCTCTCGGCACCGTCGCGGTCTGCACGGTTATCGCCGTCACCAACCACGCCAACGGCCAGGTCCTGCACCCGAACCGGGTCGTCGAGATCAACGTCGACCGCCTGCACGCCACCGCATCCGGGCGCGGCTACCTGCTCGCCACCGCCGCACTGTCGGTGCGCGTGCCCGACCGCAGCGCCTCGCCCGTCGGCCACGTTCGTATCCGCACCATCGCCATCGACGCCACCTGTCAGAAGTGCGGCGGGCTGCGCGGGAAGCCGCGCAGCCACAGCCGCTATGACGACGGGGAATGGCTCACCCACGATGTCTGGATCAACCCGTGCGGACACCGCGACACCTACGCCGCAGCTCTCGCCGAGGCCGAGCAGCGACAGTCTGCCTAGTGATGTCGGTGCCGTGCGCGACCATGACCAGCACCAAGGAGGTACCCGTGACGACACCGCAGACCGACCCGCGACAGTGGGCACTCGGCATGCTCGCGCCCGGCACGGCGGTGGTGCTCGACTGCGAGACCACCGGATTCGACGGGTCGATCATCGAGATCGCGGTCATCGACGCCGCCACCGGTGCCGTCCTGCTCGACACCCTCGTCGACCCCGGAGACGTCGCGATCGAGCCGGGCGCGCAGGCCGTGCACGGGATCACCGCCGCCGCCCTCGTCGGTGCACCGACCTGGCCGCAGGTGCTGCCCCGCATCGTCGAGGCGGTGGCCGGACGGATCGTGCTCGCCTACAACGCACCGTTCGACCACGGCCGGATCCTCCACGACTGCGCCCGCACCGGCACCGTCGCACCCGTGTTGGCCGACGAAACCCGCTGGCAGTGCGTCATGCAGCAGCGCTCGGCCGCGCTCGGCACCGACCTCAACGTCCCGCTGTCCGGCGGACACCGCGCGCTGGGCGACACCGTCGCCGCGCGTGAGGTGCTGGTCCTGCTCGCCACTGGCCGACCCGACATCGCCGGAGTGGCCGCACTCGACGCGCACCAGCACCGTCAGGCAGACAAGGCCGCCGCCGAGGCCGCTACACCGATCTCCCGATCGCGCTCGAGACCACCGTTCCGGTCGGGAGCCGGTCGCGGTGAATGGTGACGCGCACCGAAACTGCTGCTGACCAGCGCAGATGACACGTCCCGGCGCATAGCCGGCCCCGCGTCCTTCGTGATGCCGGGCAGTGAGACACGTACTCGCTGCCCGGCATTTTTCGTATGCACCTGGGACGGAGAAACGGTGTGTGACCTGCGCAGATGACACGTCCCGTGCGTGAGTTTCCGGCGGGCTGTCAGATTTGGGGTTGCAACAATACAAAAAGACTTTGTCTAGTAATGCCTGTCGAACACCACCGTCGAAGGGGAAACGAAATGTCGAATACCGTTGTTGCCGAACTCGTTACCGTCGCCATCACCGGCGAGCCGATCTGGGGCGAGATCGAAGAAATCCTCAACCGGAGGACCGAGGATGGCGTGCTGTTCGTCGACGTGCGCCTGACCGACGGCACCGTCCACGAGGAGGTCGACGCCGCGGTCGACATCGAGGTCCACGCCCGCCCGGGCGCCGCCCTCGCTGCCGCCTGACCAGCGCTCCGTCGCCCGAAAACGCCCACCCCGCACAGGAGGTCACCATGACTGTCCCCGCCCCCGTACTGCCCACCGGCTACGCCACCGAGATCAACGGGGCCGCCGCGCTCGTCGTCGGCTTCGCCCACGGCTTCCCGCGCACCCCGGCCCCGGGCAGCCTGGTGCAGCCCTTCGTGGGCGCGGACACCTCGGTGATGGCCACCGGCGTCATCGGTGCCCCGCTCTACGCGCTGGTGTCCGTCGAATGGGCCACTGAGGTCAAGACCGTCGACCCCGAGACCGGTGCGCCGACAACCCGGTACGCCTACGGCATGCTCGGCGTCCCGACCGGGACCACCTGGCATCTGCACCCGGCTGTCGAGAGCGCCGTCCTCGGCGGCTACGTCCTCGACCCCGACCGCCGCTACGGCGCCAGCGTTCGCGACGCCGAGATCCCCGCCGAGGCCCGGAGAGCGGTCCAGGCGTGGGGCTTCAGTGGCCCCGACGGCGTGCCTGACCGCGCCCGGGTGCTCGACGTCGCGCTGTGACCACCCCCTGGTGCCGAAGGCCCGGCATCAGTGACGCTGAACCATCCACCACAGGAAAGGACTTCGCATGTTCGCACCCACCGCCCGCCGCGCCGCACTCGTCTGGGGCGCGGCGGCGGCCGGGGTCGCCGCGCTGCTTGCCGCTCCGAGCGCCGTCGCCGCCCCGAACGCCCCCAGCGTGCTCGACCGTGTGCCCGCCGACTTCGCTCCCTGGATCCACGCCGCGCCGCTGGCGTGTGCGGCGCCGCAGATCACCCGGCTTCGTTGCTGCGCAACTGGAGTTCGAGTCCGGCTTCGACGCCCGCGCCGTCGGTCCGGGTGGGCAGCTCGGGCCCGCCCAGCTCCTGCCTCATCAGGTCGCCGAATACGTCCACGACGACAACGGCAACGGCACGGCGTCGCCGTTCGAGATCGGCGACGCCGTTGCGGCCCTCGTGCGCCTGGACTGCCGACTGGTCGACCAGCTCGCCGCTGCCGGGAAGCCGACCGACGTCGAGACCGTCGCGGCGGCCTACGACGCGGGCCCGACCGGCGTCGACCTCCCGGTTGCACGCGAGTACGCCCGCGCGGTCGTGGCCGCGATGTAGTTCCGCTACGGGCGCGAGGGGGGCTTCACCGGCCGGTGGGGCCCCTTTTCGTGCTGGTGTAGCCGAGTCGCCGGCCCCGGCTCGTTGTCGGGAACTCCCAGCTCGCGACCACCGTCGCCGCCATAGCTTGCTAATTGACAAGTGATTGGTTACGCTTGGATTGTCAATTAAACAGAGAGGTGCGAGGATTGCCGCAGAGGTTCAGGGGAATCGACCGGGACACGCAGGTGGTCCTGAAGGCACTGGAGAAAGCCGGATTCGAGATCGGCGCAACCAAGGCTGGCCACCCGATCGTCCGCAAGGACGGACAAGTGATCACAACCTTCTCCAAGACGGCCAGCGACCGTCGAGCCTTCAAGAACGCCCTGGCGCAGATCAAGCGCCAGACCGGGTTCCAGTGGCCACCCCGCCACTGAGATGAGAGAGGGGCCGGGGGTGCAGGTAACACCCCCGGCCCACTCCCATCGAACCAAACCTCGCACCCGAGATGAAAACAGAAAGGACCGAAACCAGTGACCGCACAGCCGTACAACGTCGTCGCCGAACTCGACGCACCGTTCGACGAGGAGAACATCGACCAGCTCCTGGACCCGATCGCCGACCACAGTGGAGCCGTCGGCCGCTCCGAACTCGGCCGCACCGAGGTTGTCTTCACCCTGCCCGCCGACTCCGTCCGCCAGGCCAACACCACCGCGCTGGCGCTGCTCGACACGTACCCGTGGACGCTGCTGTCGATGCGCGTACTGACCGCCGCCGACTTCGACCGCCTCACCGACGCCATCGAGTTGCCGCCCCTCGTATCCGTCACCGAGGCCGCCAACACGCTCGGCGTGAGCCGCCAGGGCGTCCTCAACGCCATCAAGACGGCCAAGCTGCCCGCCACCCGCGTCGGCGACACCTGGGTCCTGCGCGACGCCGCTGTCCAGGCATTCGGGCGCCGCAGTGCGTGACCGGCGTCCGGATCCCGGGTAGCGCCTGATTCCTGCGCCCGCGAGGACAATTCGCGTCCCCTACGGCGGGGGTACACCCAGGTGCGAAGAACTGCCCACCGATGCCACTATCCGTCGCGCATCGCGCCCGAAAGATCGGCCGTGATCACGACAGACAAGAGGGGGAGTAGTGCCCAGCACTGCCGCAGTCACACCGGATGCCACCAGGTCGCCGGTGCTCATTCACGTCCCGCACGCCTCGCGCGTCATTCCGCCCGAGATCCGCGCGGACCTGCTGCTGACCGACGCCGAACTCGAGGCGGAACTCGACGAGGCCACCGACACCGCCACCGACGAGATCGCCGCCGCCGCGTCCCATCACATCGGGAACCACGGGCTCAGGCCCGCAGTCGTCCGCAACACGCTCTCGCGGCTGGTCGTCGACCCCGAGCGGTTCCCCGACGACACCGAACCGGCCAACGCCGTTGGTCGGGGTGCGGTCTACACCCGCACCTGCGGCGGCGCACCGATGCGGGCCGAGCCGTATCCGCGCACCGGGGACCTGCTCGATGCCATATTCCGTCCCTACGCCGATGCCGTTGCGGACGCGGTCGACGACCGGCTGCGTGCGTGCGGCCACGCGGTGATCATCGACCTGCACTCGTACCCGCAGACGCCGTCGAGGTTCGAGGACCCTGCCGCCGCACGGCCGCCGCTGTGCATCGGCACCGACCCGGTCCACACGCCGGACTGGCTGATCGCCGCCACCCGTGGCGCATTCGCGTCCCTCGGCGAGATCGAGGAGAACACGCCCTACGCCGGTTGCTACCTGCCGCTGCGGCATTACGGCCACGACCGCCGCGTCTCCTCGGTCATGATCGAGCTGCGCCGCGACGTGTACCTGACGGATCCCCGCACCCCGGACCCTGCGCGGGTCGACCAGCTCGGCCGCGCGCTGGCCACGCTCATCGGCGCGGTGAGCGAGCACCACGCCAATGTGTAAACCCAAGCCCGGCCCGCGCTGCACCCCGCACATGCGCGAACGACTCGACAAGGTGAGCGCCCGAGTCGAGCAGGCCCGCACCAAGCTCGCCGAGCACCCGGCCCACGCCCGACTCCAACGCCGCCTCGCCGCCGCCGAAGCAGACCTCGCCGAGACCTGGGCGCTCTACGACTCCACTCCGGGCGGCCAGGACGACCTACGCACCGCGATCGAAGCCACCACCGACCCAGACGGCCGCAGCGCGCTCACCGAGCGCCTGGCGGCCGCACAGCGGCTGCGAGCCGAGCAAACCGCAGCCCTGCACGGGGCACGCGCCGACAATGACCACGAGGAAGGAAATCGCCATGACGAACGACGAACCGATGACCCAGGAACGGCGAGAGAAGTTCTGGAAGCAGTACGGGTGGAGCCCGGACCTGCCGGAGACGGAGCGCCGGGAGATCGAGGCCCGCTGGAGCGACCCCGAGATCGAGGAAGCCGAAGCGCTCGGATTCTGATCAACGGCCACCCCGTCGACCCGGTCGCCGAGCACACCCTCCCCGACGCCGATCGCGCGGAGTTCGAGGCCCGCGGGCTGTCCGCGCCCACCCTGCACGAGCTGGCCCCGGAAGATGCTGGCGTCTACCGGGAACAGATGCTCGAACTGACTCGCAAGAACCCATACGCGGCGTCGGTCTACGTCTACGACGAGGACGAGTACCGGCAGATGCGGCTACTCGTCACCGACGACGGCAAGGGCGGCGTTGCCCTCAAGGGCGACGAAATCGTGTCCGCCTTCGCGCACAAGGACTGCGCACACCCGAAGGCTGTGCAGTCGATGCTCCGCCAGGCCACCGCGATCGGCGGCCGCCGACTCGACTGCTTCGACACCGTCCTGCCCAAGCTCTACGCCGACGCCGGATTCGTCCCCGTCGCGCGGCTGAAGTGGAACGACGACTACGCCCCCGACGGCTGGGACTACGACACCTTCCGCACCTACAACGACGGCCGCCCCGACGTGGTGTTCATGGCGTACAACCCGGACCGCGTCGGAGGTAACTACACGCGCGGTGATGGGGAGTACGTCGACGACTACGACGACGGCGTCGAACGAACCCGCGCATACCGGCCGCACTGACCGCCGTGGACGAAATCCGTCCCTCCGGGGCAAGTCCGCCCGAACCCTGAATCCGACAGCGCCCAGGCCCTGCACCCCAACGGGTGCAGGGCCTTTCGCGCTTCTGACCTGCATAGATGACATGTCCCGCCGGGGGTTGGCGAAAGCGCCGGCGCGCCCCTGATGCGAGCTTCGACGCGGAGGTGCGAGTCGTCGCTCGACAAGGACAACCCCACCCCTTGAACATTACAAAGCCATATTGTAAAGTTGTGTCCGTAGGAACGACCGAAAGGGCCACGCATGACCACCATTGAGACCGTCTTCGTCCACCCCGCCGACCAGGCCGAACAGCGCGGAACCCACTACATCGAGGATTCCCTGAGCGTCTACGTGATGCGCGACCTCGACGGCGCCGACAAGTGGGTCCTCGACCCGTCCGTCTTCGGGGAATCGCTCTACACCTCGTACGAGAAGCCGGAGACCGGCAACTGCCAGTGCGGCAAGCCCGAGGAGTGCGAGGCCGCCGCGCTGCGCATGGGGATGGCGTCGACGCCCGATGCCGAGGAGCTGATGCACATGCTCGCCGACCATCTCGGCTACACGCTGACCAAGAACTGACCCGACCACCGGGGGCGGCCCGAACGGGCCGCCCCCGGCCTCCAGTCTCGCTCCGACGAAAGGACTTGCCCCTGATGACCAGCTACACCGCCAAGCTCGCCGCGATCACCACCGTGTCCGCCCTGCTCGCCTACGACGCGCTCGGCGAGGATCTGCCGCGCCCCGAGGTCGACGTGACCGGCCACGCCGAATCGGCCGCCGTGCGCGCTCTGAGCGTCGTTTCCGCCGTCGCCCCGTACGCCGAGGCAGCGGACGACGACGCCGACTTCGAGACGCCGATCTCCGATCTCGTCGCGAACCTGCGACACCTGGCCGCCGCGCTCGGCGTCGACTGGGACGCCGTCAACCGCCACGCCGCAGGCCACTACGCCGAGGAACGCGCCGACCGCCGCTGACCAACCACCCGAACCGACGAAAGGCACCGCCGTGATCCCCGAACTCGAACTCGTCGTCGTTCGCGACCCCGACGGCGGCACCGAGGTGACCGCGTTCCTCGGCGGACAGCCGTACCCGGCCACTGAGTACGTCATCGACGCCGGGCACGGCGCGGACTGGCACGGCTGGAAGGAAACCCGCGACGCGAACCTGGCCGCCGCCAGCCCGGCCGCGCGCGCCGAGCTGCTCGACGCCTACGACGACCCGCCGGGCGGTGAGTACATCGTCGGCCGCGAACGCGAACCGTGGCTCGACGCCGAGGCTGCCGAAAATGGTCCCGGACCTGCACTGATGACACGTCCCGCCGAATCGCCGGCGAATGAGAGGAGCTGACATGACGCAGACCGTCGACGAGGTGAACGCGGCCGCGCACCCGAACGCGAGGGAGGCCCGCGTGATCACCGACCAGATCGCCACCTGTCCGTTCGACGGCGGCCCCGGCGCGAACGTCTACTTCGCGCTTTCCGAGGAGCGGGCCGTGGCCGTCAACGCCTGGATCGACCCCGAGACCGTGACCAGCGGAAACGACACGTCCCGGTGACCGCCCGGGCATGAACCGGAGGGTGGACCGGCCCGCAGCAACCGGGCCGGTCCACCCCGGCATTCTCCCTCACGAGCCGCCTGGCCCCGCCCCCGTGTCGACTACGGGCCTAATGCCCGACCTGCGCAGATGACACGTCCCGCGCGCTCGATGTCTGCCTCGATTCGTGTATGACGTTGCCTCTCTGCGTGTTCGGGTTGACACTTTACAAAAGAACATTGTAAGGTTGTGCCAACACCGACGGAGAACACCAATGAAGGGAGATGGTCATGGCCACCACGATCGACGAGGTTCGCGCCACCTACGAGGCCGCGAAGGCGAACGGCACCGACGAGGAGTTCGTCGCCGCCAAGGCTGCGCTGATCGAGCGCACCACCGGCCGCGCGCTCACCGCGGACGAGATCGCCTACATCTGAGGCGACGAGAAGGCCCCGCCGGAAATCGGCGGGGCCTTCGTTCTGCATTCCCCCTGACCTGCAAGGAGACACCTCGATGAGGACCCTCGACCCGATCGAGTTCGGCCCCGACGACCCCTACCGCGACCCTGCGGCCTACCGCGAGGGCGAGCGGTTCTGGTGGCACCAGACCATCGTCAACGAACTCAAGCGCCTGCGCGACGAGTGCACCAACCCCGACACCGGCCAGGGCTACCACGCCTTCTCCGTCACCGGACTGGCTGGAAACATCAAGGGTGCCAACGCGTACGACACCCTCAACCACTGCCGCCAGATGATCACCTGGGGCGAACTCGTCCAGGCTGAACCGCTCTGGGACTTCGAGCCGGAGCTGTGGGTCGCGCTGCGCGACTGACCGGCCCGGCCGCGCGGCCGCGAACCTCGGGTGTCCGTTGCGCGGCCCGCCCGGCTCGTGGTCGGGTGGCGCACGGGCCGCGCGGCATCCGGCGCGCGAGCACGACACGAAAAGGGGGGATGACCTGTGATTCTGTATCTCTGTATCTCTGTATCTCTGTATCTCTGTATCGGCCTGATCGCCGTGGCCATGTTCGGCGCGCTGGTGTGGTCGCGCGTCAAGACGGCGCAGTGGGGGATCGCGCCGGATCGCCGCTACCAGCCCGACGGATCGGCCGGAGGCGGCTTCCACGGCGGTTCCACGTTCGGCGGCGACTGCGGCGACGGTGGCGGCGGAAGCGACTGCGGCACCGGGTAACTCACGCGGCAACTCACGCGCGGTAGGGCGGGACCTCGAGGGGGATCTTCACCTCGGCGTCCCACCCTTCGTGCATTCACTGCGCGGAAATAGGTCCTGACCTGCGGTGACGACACGTCCCGCGACGAGGCCGGCGAATCGCCGGCCCCAGTACGCGGGCGGGTGGCGACCGCGTCGGGGCTCGCGGGCGTCCCTCTCCGCTTGCACTTTACAAAAGGGTTTTGTAAAGTGGGTCTTGTTGGAAACGGCGGTGACAAGCACCGACGAGATCCCGCCGAAGCGGCGGGGAGAGGGGTTCAGATGACGAACACGGTGACGGCGGTCCGGCTGGGAGTGAACGGGCTTGCCGAGGTGGTGAACCTGCCGACCGTCGAGGGGCAGGGCGTCGGTGAGGCGCTGCGGGAGGCGATCGGCTGCCGTCTCTTCGACCTGGTGCGCCTCGCGCCGGGGCTCGGCATGTGGCTCGACGACGAGGGCATGTGCGTGGCCGACGCGAAGGTCAACCGGACCGCGACCATGATGGCGCGGCACTACGGATTCCGCTCGCAGCCGTATTTCGGCACGGTGGTGTTCACCTCCAGCGACGACGAGGGCGAGACGACAAGCCTCGACGAGGACCAGGTCGCCGCGCTCGTCGCGTCGGCGGACGTCGGCGGCCTGATCAACGTCGACGCCTCCCGCGTCCCGGCTACCGCCGAGTCGGTGGCCGTCTGATGCGAACCATCGAGATCGAGTGGACCGAGGTCTCGCGCCACCGCGTCGCGGTGAACGTGCCCCGCGACTTCGACGCGGAACAGGTCGACCTCGCGAACGACCTGGCAACCCTGACCGACGGTGGGTTCGTCAGCGTCGAGCGTGAGGGCATCGCGGTGCGGCCGCTGAAGGTCTTCGACGCCACCGCCGAGACCTTCACCCCCGACCGGATCGCGTAGCGCGCCACAGACAAGAGAGGGGATCGGCCCGCAGCAACCGGGCCGATCCCCTCTCTCGTCCCCGAAAACGCCCCCCACGGGCCCCACAGCGGCCCAAACCATCACGGAGGACCCATGAGTCGAATCGCCGACATCGCCGCCCAGCTCGACCCGCAGAAGGCGCAGACCGCCTGCGCGAAGATCCTCGCCGCGCTCGGTGGCCACGAGCGGTGGAGCCCGGATCTCCTGGAGCCGATCGCCGACGCGCTGCGACCCGTCCACGCGGGCACCGGCCTTCCCGCCTACAGCGACCGGAACGAGGCCGCGATCGCGTTCTGGGAGCGCCTGTAGCGCCACCGCTCGGCCCGGCATCGCTGCCGGGCCGTGCGGCCCTGCCCACCACATCCCACGGAGGAGAACCCTTGGCAGCAGTGACCGGACTCCTCGCCAACCGACTCGGCGAGATCCTGACCACCGCATTCGAGTGCCACTGCGGCGCGAGCTTCACCGCCCGCAGTCGTGTCGTCCTCGACACCCGAAACCCCGCCCTCAACACCTGCGTCGACCTCGACTTCGAGGGCTTCCGCACCTTCACTCGTGAGCATCGCCCCCACGGCCGCAGCCGTCAGGTGCCCGGAACGCCCGGCGCCATCCATACGCTCTGACCTGCGGTGATAGCACGTCCCTGGGTGCCGGGCGTAGGAGCCGGCCCCGCGTCGGACCGTCGCCGGGGGGTGCAGGATTTGCCACTACACAAAGCCGTATTGTATTGTTAAGAGGTGTTCGGGGGGTGAAACACCGAGTCCCACTCGGGAAATCGCCTAACGCGGAGAACCGCATTCCGAACCATCCCACCCACGTCCAGGAGGACACATGAACACCTACCGCGTCGAAGCCCAGGCCATCGCCGAACTCGACTTCACCGGTGCGAGCTTCACCGTCACCGTCACCGCCCCCGAGGGCTTCGACCAGGCCGCTCGCCGCGCGATCCGCCGCGCGGTCGCTCGCGCCAGCGAGTGGAACGCCGAGAACTCCGAGGACACCCCGCGCGTGACCGACTCGGCCGCCTACCGCGTCCTCGCGATCCACGCCAAGGACGCGGGCACCTACGCGGTCGACGTCCAGGCCGCGACCGTGCAGACGCTCGACGGCGCGCCCTTCGTCGTCCATATCGACGATGCGGAGGGCTTCGGGCAGGCTGCTCGCCGCGCCATCCGCGAGGTGGTCGCTTCCGCCAGCGAGTGGAACGCTGAGAACCCGGATGCGGCCCAGCGTGCCACCAGCGAGGCCGCTTACCGCGTGCTCGGGGTCGGGCTGGTCGTGTAGTCGGCCGGGGGACCGGCCCGCAGCAACCGGGCCGGTCCCGTAGGACGTCGAGCTGGTGCACAGCGGCCCCGACACCGAGATGGTGTCGGGGCCGCTCTGGCGTGCGCCAAGGGCCAGCTTCCGGACGATCCGAAAACGATGCATGGGCGGCTATGCCGTCAATCAGTCCTCTTCAAAGAACGCGCAGATAGTGGAAGCAGGTCCCCCTACTGCCGTCCATGATCGCTCGCGGCCGTCATAGCGGTAGACCGCACCTCGATCCGGCGTTAGCCCAAACACAGTGTCGGCAGTGACGGCGAACTCTGCACCGGGTCCGCCGATCTGCGTCCAAGTGTTGGGTTCCCAGAGAAATCTCCACACGCTGGCGTTGTCCGGGCTTGTGGCGATCAACCCATATCCACCGCCGTACAGGTGGGCAGCAGGTCCGCCGACAGCGGTCCAGGAGCTTCCAACGTCGTCGTACCGGTAGACCGCGCCTCGGTCCGGTGTCAGCCCAAACACAGTGTCGGCAGTGACGACAAACTCCGCACCGGGACCGCCAATCGGATGCCATGCGTGAGTTGCGTAGTTATGTTTCCGTCTCCGCCATCGAACGATGTAGGTGGAGCCCGGCTTATCGGGGTTCGGAGTTATCCGGAACAGGCCATACTCGCCGCCGTAGTAGACCTCGTCGGGCTCCCCGACGTCCCCACCGACTCGGGTCCATTTATGAGGTACACGGTCATATCGGTACATCCGTGACCGATCGGGTGTTTTCGCGCAGATCGTAGAGAACACGGTCGCCTCCTCTGGTGCTGGAACGAAGCAACGTCGATGACCGGGCTATCTACATTGGCCCATCCGCTGGCCCGTTGAGTCAATCGCGACGCCCGTACCTGGCGACCAGATGCCGCGGAAAGGCGTCAGGTCTGTGGTTGTGGTGTGGTGTCGGGGCCGTTGTGCTGTGTGTGGGTGTGTTGGGCGCTGTTGGGGCTCGGGGTTGGGTGTGTGCGGTCATTTGGGGGTGTTTTCGGGGGGTGTGGGCCTGGGGGTGGGTTCGGTGAGGTGTTGGGGTGTGTGTGGTGGGTCCGGGTGTGGTCCGCGGGTCTGGTGTTGGGGTGGTGGTTGCGGTGTGGTGTCGGGTGGTGGGGGTGTTTCTGTGTTGTGACCTGGGGTGATGGCATGTCCTCGCCTCGAGGCCGGCGGGGTGGTGGGTGTGGGGCCGGCGCCGGTGGTGGGGGTGTTCGGTGGCGGTTGGGTGGGGTCGGCGGGTGCTCGGTGCGGATTTTGAATTGTGTTGTGCCGCAACGGATGTTTTGAATGCTGTTGTGGTGTTGGTGGGTTCGGCGTCTTTGCGTGGCTGTTTTGGGCTGTTTTCTCGTGTTTGGTTGTGGGCGTTGTGATTTCGGCTCTGGTGGTGTCGTGTCGCGTTTTGGCGTTGTCGGGGCGGTGGTATATCATTGGTGCATGACATCGGGACGGGTTGAGAGCGACGGGGCG
The DNA here is from genome assembly GCF_027854095.1 of Rhodococcus sp. C-2. Classification (NCBI taxonomy): domain Bacteria; kingdom Bacillati; phylum Actinomycetota; class Actinomycetes; order Mycobacteriales; family Nocardiaceae; genus Rhodococcus; species Rhodococcus sp. C-2. Next base: position 47,521 of record NZ_JAQGFI010000025.1, read on the forward strand.
GGCCGGACTGCGGCGCGCGCAGCGCGTCCCCGTCTCTCGTTCGGGTTCGGGGGTGCTGCGGTGGTGGCGCTGAATTATGTTGGTGTGTCGGTTATTTCGGTTTCGAGGGGAGCGCAGCGACCCGCTCGACGGCTGCCTGGGGTGACCCACCGCGAGCCGCGTAGCGGCTCCCTGGCGGGGAGCGCAGCGACCCGCTCCGTCTCCCGGCGCGCAGCGCCGGGAGGAGCGCCGCGGGGGCGCTTTGCCGCCCAGTTCGAGGTGCGCGCGCTTGAGTTGCTGTGC
>NZ_JAQGFI010000026.1:0-45563 GCF_027854095.1 Rhodococcus sp. C-2
TAGAGGTCGGAGCTGTCGATCGAGGCGGTGCGGCCGTCGCGGGTGACTTTCTTGTATCGGAGGAATTCCTCCTCCATAGTCTGCGCAGAGGTCACGGCGTAGTGCAAGGTCATGTCCGGGGAGACATGACCGAAGTAGCGCATCACGACGTGAAGCGGCACTCCAGCGTTGATCAGGTTGGTCGCGGCGGTGTGCCGGAAGCGGTGTGTCTTGGAGACCGCGACCTGACGGCCGACGGAGTCTCTGATGTTGAGCAGTCTGGTGAGCCTGCTGAACCGCAGATGCATTGTCGGAAGCGGGTAAGGCTTGTCGCCCAGTCGGTTTCGGCTCGCGCAGAGGAACAGGTATTTCGGCGTTACGTCAGAGTTTCCGAAGTGCGCCATCATGTCTCGGGCGTGCTTTTGCTGGGCTCGGATGATCGTGACGATCTCCTCGTCCACGGGGATCGTGGGTGCGACGTTCGATTCGATCTTCGTCTGTTGATACCGCATCCGGGCGACGAAGCCCGCGCTGTCAGGATCACCGTATGTGCGATTGTGCAGGATCGGTTCGAGCGGGTCGAAGTCCATCATCAGCACCTCGTTGGCGCGACGTCCGGTGCGCAGCAGAAGCATCAGGATGTGGAAGGCTTGCAGGTCGCCGAGCCCGCCCTCCTTCACAGGCTGTGCGAGCAGGCCGCTGCCCTCGGCGATCTGCTGCATGACATCCTCTTCGAGGACCATGTCGTGTGCCTTGACGTTGGCCAAGCGGGGCTTGTCCTCGGGGCGGAACAGCACGCAGTGCTCGGGTCGCAGAGTGGCCCAGGCGCTGATGCCGAGTTCGGTGGCGGCTTCATCCCGGTGGTCATACATGAACTGGTAGAACTGCTCGATCGCGGTCATGATCTGGCGGCGTGGGTTCGTCGCCAGCGCCTTGCCCGCGCGTACCCCGGACTCGATGCGGTGTGCGAGGAGCAGGTCGCAGAAGCCGCGGATGAAGTCCCGCAGGCGGTGTGGGTCCGTTGTCAGGCACGGGCCCTGATCGGCGGTGGTGTCGATGTAGCGTTGCAGCCATTTCAGGGCGTCCAGGCGCGATTTGACCGTGCTCCACGAGTACCGCTCCGTGGTCAGGCCCGCCGAAAGCCAGTACTTCGCTCCTTCACGCAACCACAGGCTGGTCAGGTTGGTGAAGTGCATTGTCGTGCGACCTTGCGGTTCGTGGTCGCGTTGGGGCACCCTCGGGTCGAGGCTGGGATTCCAGACGTTCAGCTCCCACCACGGGCCGCGGTGATAGGCGTACCCGAGCACGGCGGCCATGTGCCCGAGGCGGTAGGTGCCGCCTTTGAACGCAGATTCGCCGATCTTCGCACCGCGCATCTGTGCTTTCCGTGCGGATCGCACCCACTCGTCAGGCGAACGGTGCAGCAGCGATTGCGCCGACCGGCACTCGTCGTCGTGATTCATCGCGGCGCGCAGCAGGATGAAGGCGGCATTCGTCTCGATGACGCGGACGAAGTGACCCAGCTCGATGCGCCGGTGGATGATCCAGGCGATCTCCCAGGTCATCGGCTCCGGCAAACCGCGGAAGTTCAGGTAGCAGGAGGTCCAGCTCCCGCCGACGTTGACTTCGCGGATCGCCGGTCGGTAGTGCGCCGGCATCGTCTTCTTGTCGAAGTGATCGCTGCGGCATTCTTCGGGCAGAGAGTCCCAGAGCCTGCGGGCGATGGTGAGGTCGAACATGTCCGCTAGTGCCAACCCCGGGTCGATCTGGTGCAGTCTCTTGGGGCTGCGCGACCATGACGTGATGGCGGGATCGGTTGCTGGGCTAGACATTCGGGTACTCCCATCCGGCGACGTATTCGCGCCAATTCGCTACCGAGGCCAGCTCGGCGTCCTCGGTGACGTGGCCGTAGATGTTCATCGTGGTCTGCACGCTCGCGTGTCCGAGGCGGCGGCTGACGGTGTGGACGGGACTCCCCGCCAGCAACAGCGCGGTGGCGTGGGTGTGCCGAAACCAGTGCGGTGTCATCAGGTTCGGGAGGGCGGTGTCGTGATGCTTCATCGAGCGCAGGTGCGCATAGACCGACTCGGTACGCAGGGGCGCGAACAGCGGGTTCCGCATCACGTTGCAGAAGATGTAGCTGCTGTCCCAATCATCGAGGGCGACATCGGCGCCTCGGTCGCACAGCCACCACACGTAGTCGGCGTAGAGCCGGTCGAGCCGCGACCCGATGTGGACCTCGCGTTCCCCGGACTTGGCGGACAGGCCGTACGGGTGTGGCCTGCTCACGATCGCGACCCGGGCGCTCTTGCCGCCGATCCCGGTGTTCCAGTCGCGGTGCTCCAACGAGAGGGCTTCGCCGATCCGCATGCCCGATTCCGCCAGGACTGCCCACAGGAACCGATATCGCAGGTCACCTCTCCACTCCTCGAGTGTTGGGTCGTAGGTGGCCTCGGCGCCTTGGAGGGCGTCGATCGTGGTCGGCGCCAGAACCGGGATGGCCTTGCGGGCGGCGCGGATTCGGATGGCGGCGCGCTTCTGTGGCGCTCGCCTGGCCACGTGCTCGAGGAACGAGAGGTAGCGGCCGGATCGGACGTGGGCTTGCTTCCACAGGAACGGCGCAGCGTCTGTTCCGCTGTCGGCTTGGTAGCGGTAGAAACTCATCACTGCGCGCATGCGGAGATTCACCGTGCTGTCGCTGAGCGTCGGTCGGGGGCGGAGTTCGCGGATCGGCGAGTCCTGCTCGCCGTAGCGCAGGGCCGAGATGAAGTCGCCGAAGTCGTGCAGCTTCACCGCATCCCACGACGTGCCGGTCACTTCCAGGAACGACCACCACTGGGCCAGGCTCTGTGCGTAGGCGCGGGTGGTGTTCGGCCGGAAGTCGATTTGCCGCCCGTACTCGAGGTAGGCCTCGACCGGCTCAACGAGACCGAACGATCTGTCGATCACCGTCCAGGTCGTTGTACCGTCGTTGAGAGTGACACGTTGCGCTGTAGCCATCAGCCCGCTCCCGTTCGTCTGAAGTCGAAGCTACGCCCGGCGCTGCCTAATTCGAGGCACCCGAACGGCGCGTGTCGGCGGTGTCATCGGCGTACCTCGCTGCCTGCAGATAACACCGTCGCCCACATATCCCGAATCCGTGGAAGGAAGCCCAGGATGATGTCAACGGCACTACCTACTAGCTACGGATTACATGTCGTGGCACTTTCGAGAGCCTGGGACGCGGGGGCAGCGAATTGGACTCCGCAGCAAAGGGTGAACTTCGCCAACGACACGGACGTCAACTTACTTGCCTCCCAAGGCAAAGCAAACCAATCGAAGTCCGATCAAGGCCTCGACACCTGGCTTCCACCCAACACTGCATTCCAATGTGACTACGCCATCAGATATCTCACCGTGGCCGCGAAATATCACCTGATGATCACTGCCGCCGATGCAGACGCGGCGCGCACTGCCTGCGCACAGAAATGAGGGGAAGAAGATGAGCTCCATAGATTCTGAGGACGAAAACCTGTTGTGGAACGAAATTCTTGCAAGGAGGAGGCGAACCCGCCTCATCGGGGTAATCGCGACAATAGGTCTCACCGCGGGAGCCGCAATCTGGGGAGGCGTTGCGACCGGAGCCTGGCTCCCCATTCTTGGGTTCTTCGCAGTAATCACGGTAGGCACGGTCATGGTCAACGGCATCAGTGACGCCAGCGACAGAGGAGAACCGATTCGCCTCCTCCGTGCGTTTCTCGTCCTTGTTTCACTGGGGGTCATGGGCTACCTCCTGTTCTCCGGCCGCTTGGTCGAGATGTTGACCCTCGTCCCCGGTCCTATCGACTGAAACCAAAGGTGAAACGGGTGTCCTGCATTCGATCTTTACGGACTCTCGATGTTGTTCGGCTTCAATCTCGAAATCTCCGTCACGAAACGATCCCAACCTCTCGGAAAAAAGGAATTCAGCCATGACAAACATCGACAGCACAGACACACAGGACGGCGCGGTTTCGAACCAAGAACCCTGGCTGCACCTCGAATCCGCCCTACGGGATATCCCGGCGCCGGGCCGCTTCAAATCCCTTACCTGCAGTGAGCACGCCGCGCTCGCCGAGCGCGTGTCCATCCTTGCGTTGCAACCCGACCCGTTTGACGCCCGTGGATTTGCGTACCCCGCAGGCGTACGCGGCACCCTCCAACGCGCCGCACAGATCCACGCCACACTCGCCGCCCTTGCCCCTGAAGTCCTACCCACCAAGCCTTCTGAGGCGCAGTCGTGAGCAACGAATCGAGTGTTGGCGACCGAATCGCGCCCCCCTCATCACCCGCGGTCGCTGCAACCGCGCTCAAAATGGGGCACCGCGTCCAATTCGCGGAGTCCCGGCGATGGTGGAGAGTGCGAGCCACATCCGGCGATGGCAGGTTCGCGATCCTTACCAGCCCCTTCAACCTCCGCAGGGTCCCGTACTACACGATCCTCGACACCGAGCGCGGTGTGCGCGGCCCGGACGACAGAATCTTCTGCAGCGGTTACGAAGACGACGGCGACATCGCAGATCGGATGCGCGAGCTGATCGCCGGAGACATCCATGTGAGCCGCCGGCCGTCGAAATGCGTAGAGACCCGCGTCGTCGCGGTCCTCCCACCCACCGATCGGCATACCCCGGGGCCTATTCCGCCTCCTGACACATACGAACCCGTCTTCGAAACGGGACATGACACGACAGGAGTTTCCCGCTCATGACTCAGACATACCGTCCCGCAGAAGTTTTTCCCGACCCGGCCGAACGGCGGCTCCGAGCGATGCTCGCGGCCCTCGACGATGCCCTCGCCGGGATAGCCGATGCACGCGAAGAACTCCGAGGGCTCTACACCGGCCCGAGAACGTACCCCGAAGAGCTGGAACTGTTCCTCGCCGCCGAAGCCGACAATCAGGACATCACTACCCACCTCGCCGCCGCAGCCCGCGATATCCGTGCCGCGCTCGCGATCCTTCACAGCACCACAACCGCGTCCGTGTCGAACTCCTCGACGTCGCTGCATCGACATACCCACAAGGTGACAGCTGCCGCTGACGTGAGGCGAACGAACAAGGCCCACATCGAAAGGGGACACCACAGATGACTGCCACCCGACCCGCCGCCACCGCGCACCAGCACGGCAACGGATCCCTCACCCCCGCAGCGGAACCGGCAACAGGTTTCGACGCCGATAACCTCACAGCCGCAGACGAACTCGCGATCGACATCGGAAGAGTCGCGATCGAAGCCAGTGAAGGTGTCCCCTACGGCTCAGAGCCCGACGAGTTCTTCCTGGCAGCAGGGAAAGCTGTCTTCTACTGGCTACAGCTCAACGGTCACCGGCGCATCACCACTGAAGAGGCGGACGAGTTACGACAGGTGTCGAATTGCGCGCTGCAGTACGGCAACATCGCCAGCCGAGAAGCCGCCCACAGTCTGATCGCCCGGTTCCTGGAAACCGAACCCGCCAAGGCGCGTCCCGATATCGGTACGGCAACCGCCGAAAATGTCGGCGGTTCAGATGGTTCCGCCCCTGCCGAACCTGCGGAAGAGGAGACGAATGCGAAGGCGGTAACACGGTGCCCGATCTGCTTCGGACTGAATGGGTCTCACAACACGATTCACGAGCGCTACCCGGCCGGCGGCGGCGGAACCAACAAACCCTGCCCGAACTCCCTGCCAGCCGTTATAGAAGAAGTGAAGACGCACTGCCGGTGCGTCACGCCGGACTGGTACCACGATGGGCTGGACTCGGATATCGACGGACGCCTGTGCCGCCGGTGCCGTCTGCGGCAGGACATCCCGTACAGGGATCTCGTCAACTCGCCGGTTGCCCGTACCGCAGTGTCAGCGTTCAGTGTCGCTGCACTAGCCCTACGAAACGCCGTGGAAGTACTGGACCCTCACGAAGGTGGGGATTGGGAGCACGCGTGGCAGACGATTGCAGATCTCGAAGACTGCGCCGGCCGCTTCGACGCAAGTGAGAGAACGGAAGTGAGGGAAAGTGGTCGAGAAAATCGCTAAGCATGGAAGACACGCTACGAGTCGAGCGAAACTGGGCACGCATGTCCTCAGTCCAGTCGGCCCCGAGAATTTCAGTGAGCACTACTACGGAGTGCGAATCACCAGTACCCCACTGGGCAGGCTGCGCGGGCTTTTCAGAGAGTGGTTCCTCGTTCCACCCGACTTTCATCCAGCGATACCGGTGTGCATCTACGGACATGGCGTCGAACCTAAACGTATTGCCGCGGCGATTAACCGGTACGCCCGCGAAGCAGAATGGGAACGTCGGCCGACGTTGAGACAGATCATCGACGGGATCGACGAACGGTGGATCAGTGGCACTATGACGAACTCGGAAACAGGGTTGGTGGTGTACGCGCGGCTCTGCCTGAGATTTGAGGAGCGGATCCGTGGCGCAGTTCCTGTCACGATCATTGCTCCGGAGCCAGAGACCATGACAGTGGGGGCAACTGGCGGAGCTCTGGTGAATCCGGGAGTTGACAATTGACGATGTCGATCACCGTGAACTGTGATGCGTGTGGAACTACTCGAGAAGTTCCGGCGAACTACTTGTCATCGTGCAGTGTCGTGAGATCCGCGATCGAGCCAGGGTGGACACATTTCGTCGACGAGGACTACTGCTCGAATTGCGCTGCAGTGAGGGCGCAGACGTGGCCTCGAGAATCCGAGGGAGGGACTCCATGAGCATCACTGAAATTCGGCCACTAGGTGCCGTTGATGGGGTGAAGGCTCCTGTGTCTCACTCTATTCATGCGATTCCCGGTAACACCACGCTCGACGAACTCACGGAATTCGCGTGGACGGATCTCTCGACTCCCGACAAGGCGATTGGTGCATACCGTTTGGTGTCTCTCGCCGATGACCCTGATGTGTGGGAGCAACTCGGACCCCTCACTTACGCGCGATTCGTCGACGCCGGCGCATTCGCTGCCGTCTATTCCGAAGGGCGCTGGATACCGCTCTCGTGTGGGCAATGGCTGGTGCGCACACACGACGATGACCTCATCGTTGTCTCCGACGATGACCTCCGGCTCGGGTACGAGTTACTCGGGTGAAAGAAAAAGAGCCGTCGGAGCGCTCGCCAGGGAGGGACGTTGACCTGGCCTTTTGTGCGTCGATTGCTTGCAGGCACCTGAGCTGTCCAGGTCCGTCTCTACTGTCCGGATCGCACTGAAAGTCCCCGCGGTCATCGAGACAGTTGTTCCCCCTCGGCCGCACCAACATCCGGCAAAGGAAGACATCATGGACATCGCATCACTCATCGTCGGCGTCGCAGTAGCCGGCGCATCGGCAGCGCAGGGAGCTGGCGTAGAGCCAGTCATCACCGACACCATCACCTCGGTAGTCGAGGAACAGGCACCGGCTGTATCCCAGTTCATTCCAGATCCGCAGCCGTACCTGGACCAGGCAACAACCGCCCTGACGCAGCTGCAGGAGCAGATTCCTCCTGCGTGGCAGGCCGAGGCGGAAAGTGCGTTACCCCCGGAACTGAAAGACGCTGCGGCGCAGATACAAGAGATCCTCCCGCCGCAGGCACAGGCTCTGGTCCCCGACGTCGCCCTTCCTGCTCCTGGACCGGACTCGGTTCCGCCGGCCGGCTCGGCGCCGGACGGATCCGCTGTCGAAGACGCATCGGCGAATGACACGACACCTGCCGGAGGGCCTGCGCTTCTGCCCTCCGTGTTCAGCGCACAACCATCTAACGCTGCCGGGATACCCTCGCTCACAGGCCTGTTCGCACCGTCGGCGGTGCCGGATTTGAAGTTCGATCCCAGCCTGCCTCGCAATGTCGAGTTCGCTCGCGCTGTCATCGAAGCTGCGATGCGGGCACTCGGACTTCCCTACCAGTGGGGCGGCGGTTTGTTGACCGGTCCGTCGATGGGTGATGGAACGGGCGGCCCGATCGCCGGGTACGACTGCTCCGGACTGAGTCGTTTCGCGTACTTCATCGGAAGCGGCGGAACCAAGGTGCTGCCTCGGACGTCGCAGGAGCAGTTCCGCGCCGGACACCAGATTCCGATGAGCCAGGCACAGCCGGGTGACCTGCTGTTCGGGAATTGGCAGGCTGACGGCGCCAATCATGTCGCGATCTATCTCGGCGAGGGCAAGATGATCGAGGCACCTCAGACCGGTCAATTGGTGCAGATCAGCGCAGTCCGTTCGGACATGATCCCGGCCAGGTTCCTCTGATGACGGACCTATCTTCCACTGTGAGTAACTGCGGGGCCGAGCGGCCAGGTCGCAGTGTTTCGACGCTCAGTGGTGTCGGGGCCGCCGCCCTGATCCCGGCGGCGCTGACGACGCTATTGATTCAGTGGGGGCCTGCAGCGGCGTCTGCGCTCACTCACAGTGGGAGGGGATGACAGTGACGGACGGCGCACCCGACAGCACAGCCGCAGGCCACTACGATTTGCGTAACGACAGCGGAGAACCTCAACAGAGCATCGCTGAGATTGATGCGAGCACAACCTCGAGTGAAGGAGATATCACTGCCATGACCGCGACCACGCCGTCAAGCCACAAGAAGGCGCTGGAGACAGCACGCAAGGCCGCAGAATCGTTGGCGCAGGAGGCGATTGCAACGAGAGTCGCTCTCGTCGGTGCGATCGGCGAGGCGGAAGCTGAGCTTGCTGCCATCGACGCGGCACGGGTTGAGGCAGAGGACACGATCCGCCTCGCCCATGAACGCGCGATCGCGGGAGGGTGGACCGTCAAGGAACTCGCCGCTATGGGATACAGCGCACCGAAAAAGAAGAAGGCCGCAGCGTCGAGTAAGCGATCCTCGACGTCGCCGGCAGAAAACACGGCCGCCGCGAATGCACCCCAGACGTCCGAACAGAATTCCGCGCACGACAGCTCGGCCTAAAACGCAGACCACGTGCACCCCGGTCCGTCTACATCGGGACTCGACGCTGCGCCGCAAGAGCAGTGGAAACAGTCTGCCGGCGCCCCCCTTTCTGATCGATGTGTCGTAGCCCTCGGCTAATCTCGCATGTGCGACGAGCAACAGGTCGCCACACCGACCTAGACCGCAGCACCATCGGCGGTCCTGATCTTGTGAGGGAAGATTCCCCACGAGATTGGTCGAAGTGGCGACCTGCTGCTGTTTTTGTCGCCGTAGTGAGAGGGCAACGCCTAGTTGCAAACTGGGGTCGCGGACGGCTGTACATGTGTGAAAGGTTGAGCGGGTCAACATGAACCCACCCTTTAGGAGCTCAATCTCATGGCAAAAGTTCAGAACGCGACTACGTGGGTTAACAAGGCTTTGTACTACGTCGAAGAATCGGTTCACGCGAACGAGGTCGACAAGGACGTGGATCGCGCGAATGTTTTTGCGGCGCAGGCGTTGGTTTTCGCGACCTTGGCGACGACTGGGATTCAGATCGCTTCCAACGTACCCGCCGAAGGGACCGTGGAGTTTCCCTCGCGAAGGTGAAAACTGTTTGCGCGCAGTTCAATAACGCCGAAAGCGTAGCTCTTTTCGAGCGTATGTGGTTTCGAGGTCAGACGAATTCGCGGATGCGGGGGAGGACTCGGGCGAGTTCTTCGAAGAGTGCCGGCCATCCGCGTCTGAGTCTGGTGATGCGGCCGCGTTCGAGGAACGCTCCGTCGAGGATGTGTGAGATCCGTAGGTGTTGCTCGGGGGTGCCGAGGCGGCGGAGCTTGTCGTAGACGGGGTTGACGGGAAGGTCGTGCGCGGCGATGTGTGTCCAGATGTCTTCGCTGCTCCAGTTCCAGACCGGCCCGAAAACGTGTGTGCCGTCGGCTCGGTCGAGGGCACCGCCATGTGTTTGGCGCTGCTGCGCTGCTGTGGTGCAGCAGTCGGTGCATTCTTCGGTGACTCGGCTGCTGAGAGCGTTGTAGTACATCGACCAGCGTCCGGTTCCTTTCGCTGATTCGTCAGCACGTACACCCCATATCTCTCCCGGTCCGTGAGTCTGATGTGCCGCGCGTGAGGGTGCTCCGATGAGAATGTCGCGGAGCGCTCGCGTTGTTGCTCGTGTGGGCAGGTGGTGATCCCATTCGCCGGAGTCCGCGAGGGCGGTCAACAGGGGTGGGTCGGCTCGGTGCACTTCGAGATTGAGGTTCCATGCGTCGGCGAGGTCGGCGATGTACTCGTAGGTCTGTGGGTATTCGAGCCCTGAATCGAAGAAGACGACAGGAATGTTCGGCTCGACCGCTGTGGTCAAGTGCAGGGCGACGAGTGAATCTTTGCCGCCGGAGAAGGCGAGATATCCGTCGTGATTGTCGAGGTGTTCCTCGATGCGTTCTTTGATCGCGGTCAGGTTGGGACGTGGGCGCCGCAGTGCGCGCAGTGTGGTCAGATCTAGTCCGTCCGCGCGAGGGGTGCCACTCATATCTCTGCCGCTTCCTGGTGTTCGATGGGTATTTCTGGCGTTGTTGTCACACGCGGCCCTTCGGGCGGATCTTCCTGTGTATGTAAGGCCTCGAAGCCGATCCGATTCGGGGCACCTGCACAGGAGGAGGAGCGTGATGAACGAAAAACTACAGGAGGTGACCTCGTGCGTAGAGGTCGTAGAGGCGGCGTTCGCATCGACGAGTGCATCGACGAATCGTTCATCTGAGAAGGGTTCTGTGCAGCTGGGGCGGTGTGCGCGCTGCGCGAAGGCCGACACACCGATCGAGCCCGCGCGTTCGGCGATCTCGCGAACCTTCACCGCATTCGACTCGTGGAAGGCTCCGACCGAGAAGGGGCTCTGCGCACCGTGCCGGTGGGCGTATCAGACCTCGGAGCTGCGAACCCGAATGCATCTGATCACCAACGCGCCGGCGATGACCGAACTGACGCAGCCGCGCCTCGCCCGGACCTTGTCGGCCCCGTTGACGTCGGAGATCGCGCTGGTGGTGCCGTTGCGTCGCCCGGCCCGCAAACACATCCTGGCGCACGCCCGGTGGGGTGCCGTTGCCGTCGAAGACACCTGCTTGCCGTGGTCGGATCGCGATGTCGCAGCAGCTGCCGCGATGCGCCGGCTGCGCTCTCATGGCTTCGGTGAACGCATGCTCGGCGAGAGTGCAGCCCCGTATGCAGTGCTTCGCACAGTGCCGGCGCGTCGGTGGCCGGCGATCTTCGAGGACTGGGATCACCTGTCCCCGTACCGCCACGTCGACCGATGGTGGGCGTTGGCGCTGTTGGCCACGAAACCGTCTCGTAGTAAGGCGCACGCATGACGACGCCGACAGACCGCTGGCTCGCTGCCGCCCCCGCAGGCCTCCCACAACTGCAGGGTGTGGAGAGTGTGGCCGAGCGGCTGCTGTTGCTGTTGCACTACGGCGTGGACTGGGATTCGTGGGTGGGCCGACGCCGGGCGACGTACTGGACGCAGCATTTGCCGAACCGAGTCCGCGTCGCGACGTATGTCGGAGGAGCCGACCTCGATCGTTGGTGGTCAGTGGTCTCACGCTCGCTCGAATCCGAGCCGCGAACTACCGATGAGCGGCTGGAGTTGGCAGCTCTTCTGCGGGCCGACTCGGAGCCGGTTTTGACGCTGCTGCGGGAGCGTCCCACGGCGTATGTCCTGCGCACCCGCATCGTGGCCGAATCAGTTGCCGCTGCCCGCGCCGCGAGGAAGGTCAGCTGATGCGTTCGACCGTGAGATGGGATGTCGAACTGACTGCCCTGTCGTCGATCTCGCAGAAGGGCGAGGAGTCAGAAACGACGACGACACTGTTTCGACGCGAACCGATCCTGCAGCCCGACGGGAGGAAAGTGCTGGTACCGGTCGTGTCGGGGAACTCGCTGCGGGGAGCATTGCGACGCACCGCCGAGGAGTTGTTCCGCGATGTGATCGGTTACGAAGGACAGATACCTCTCTCCGCGGCGCACGCACTGCGCAACGGCGGCAACCTGAGCAAAGTCGCCGGCGACTCACTGACCGGCCGCCGGCGTCAGCGCCTGCGCGAGTTGGTCCCGCCGATCAGTCTGTTCGGAGGCAACGGAGGCGGTGCGCCGCCGATCGACGGATGCCTGAAAGTCGGCAAAGTCGTTCCCCGAGTGAAGGAAACAGAATCGATCATGAGCAGGCCCTACCCGGGAGTGCTGATGTCGCAATTCGAGCTCATGTCCCTGGAAAGTTACAGCCGCTTCGACGACGCCGGCACCAAGTCCTTCCCTGCGCCCTTCGATGCCGACACCGTGCCCGGTTCGGGAACTTCGGCGCATCAGACGTCGATGTTGATGCGCTTCGAGGTCGAGACGCTGCCCGCAGGAACACATTTCGAAACATTCCTGAGGCTGGACCGGGCAACCGACCGCGACATCGCCTTCTTCAATGACGTGTGGGAACGATTCGCACGAGACGGCTTCCTGGGTGGGCGTAGCGCGATCGGGCACGGCCGAGTCCGCGCCGAGTCGGAGCTGACCGTGTTGACCGGCCCGGGACCGCAGGTGGCGGACTGGCGAGCGGAACTGGAACCGCTACGAGAAGACGTGATCGAGGCACTGGGGTGGCTGACGTGAACGCAGGCACTGCCTTCGCTCCCTTCCTGGTCAGGGCCCATCTCTCGTCCGGGTTGGCACATGCGAGCCCCTGGGGGATCGCGTTGGACGGCATCCTCGCTGCGGAGCTGTGGGCCGACCACAAAGCAGGCGCCCTCGACCGCGGCGAATACGTGCCGGCGCTCTCGCCGGAGAAGGCCCCGCCGGATCTCGAATTGCCTCTTGCGCGTTGCACTCTGGCGGGTGCGGACTGGCATTGGTGCGCGACGTGTTCGTTCCCCGAAGACCCGGCCGGAGATCCGGTGGTGCGGCACTGGGCGAGCAGAACTGATCACCGAGGGCTCGAGGAACTCGCGTCGAGCGTGCCGGCAGTGATCTCGGATCGGCAGGGCCGCTACCGGGCGAGGTACATGCCGTTGATGATCACCAACTCTCGCACTGTCACCTGGCGCGGCGTGGGTGACCTGACGGCCGTCGCGGCAATATTGTCCGGTCTCGATGTGATCGGGAAGAAGCGCGCACACGGTGAGGGTCGCGTTCTGCGGTGGGAGTTCGAGAACCGTGCAGGTGAGGATCCCTGGAAGTACTCGCACGAGCACGCCGACGGCACGCTGGGACGCACGACACCGGCCCCATGTGTGGCCTCGCGAGATGCGCCGGTCACATCGGGGTTCGGGCTGGCAGGTGTTCGTCCGCCCTACATGCACCGGACGCGCATGCGCGAACTTCACCTTCCCCGGTAACGGTTCGACTGCGGGATTGGGGGGCCTGTTACTCGATGCGGGTACCAGGTCGTATGCGTCGAATTTTGCCACTCGACGGGCGAGGGCTCGGTCGGCTGGTCTGGTGGGGGTGGTGCGACGAGTGTGAGGACCTGTTTGGGAGCAGCACCGCGGTCTGAGAAGGGGTGCCGGACGTCCTCGGGGATCGGTTCGTTGCTGAGGATGGCAGACACGTAGGCGGGGAGTTCAGCGCGGTCGAAGATCCTGATTCGCTGTTGCGCGAAAAGCTCGTCGGAAGATTCGCGCCGAGATATGGCAATCTTCTGCGCGTCCTTCCATTCTTCGGGCAACCCCGGTCTCTCTACCCGCTTCCAGTCGTCGAGGTAGTGGCGGTAGTTCCGCGTGAACCAGTCCTGGCTTTGTGCAAGGGCTTTCATTGTCGCGGAGTTGACGAGCAATGAATATGCCGGGCTGGTCGAATCGAACGTGCCAAGCGAGTTGCTGTTGTCATCTTGCATAACTGTCCACTGAGCAAATTGCATGAACGTCAGCGGGGAAGGCCTCAGCGGGGAAGGCCCTGGTGGCGGTGGCACGGCGTGTGTGGCGACACGGTCGTTTGCCAGGCACGACCAGGGGAGCGTGTACTCACGGATCGCGGCTAGGGGGACATCATCGATTAGACCCTTGGTACGTGGGAACCGGTTGAGAAATACATCTGCGCTGACAGCAGTGATTCGGTCACCGGAGGGACCGAGGCAGCATCTGTGATCGCTGTACCGGACGCCGCGAGCTGCGGGGTTGTAGAGCGCATAAAGACTCTGCGCTCCGCTCTTTCGGGCGTAGAGGTCGAGTAGGTCGATCTGCTGCATGCCGGAAGATCGAATTTCGTGCTTGATCTTGTACTTCCCGGCCGGATGCGCCGGAGGCGTTTGAAGCTTCTTGGCCTGGATGACAAGGTGAAACCATTTACTCGACCCGTCCGAGATCCACCATTCCCAGTCCGCCCCGTAGCGGGATTCCTCTCTACGGTTGAAGGCTCCGACATGGAGTTCGGGAATGGTCTTCGCGAGGTTCAACAAGATCCGCTCGGTAGTTCCTTCTTCACCCTGGCGGATGTTGTGACGTTCTCCATCCCTGAAGTTTCGGCCGGCGCTTTGTGCATTCCTGAACAACGCTGTTGCGAGCCGTGTCATGACTGGGCCAGGCGCGGAAGAAGTTGGAGTCGGCACGTGTATCCCATCGGTCGGTTGTAGGCCGCCGGACAAGGGTTGCCGGCGTCAGAGGATCGCATGTCCGGGAGCGAACTCTTAGAAATCTACCGGTCGTTTTGCAGTACACAGAAGTGTACTGATCTGGTAGGACGCCGCTTCGCGTCCACGATGTGAAAGTCGAAAAGGGCGGCCGGCCGGCCGCTCCGGTTCACGCAGTCCAGGTCCCTCGCTACCGTTCGCCCATCAATCCGAGAGGCCGATGTGTAGAGGAGATGTGGTTTCGATGACCATCACCGAGATTCACCCAGGCGATATCGCTGGGAATGTCGATTGGCAGGAGCGAGCTGTGTGCCAACGTACTGATCCCGAAGCATTCTTTCCGGAACCCGGAGAAGCTGTCCGGCCGGCGAAACGGGTCTGCGCAGGATGCGAGGTTCGTGTCGACTGCTTGGCATTCGCATTGGCGAACGACGAGCGTTTCGGTGTCTGGGGTGGGCTGACCGCCTCGGAGCGGCGCCGTCGCTACCCGCGGGTGCAGCCGTGACCACCCACGTGGACTTCACCCATACCTCGTACGCGGAGGCCGCGAAATATGCCGATTCCATCAAACTCGCTCGGTACATCTGGGATCGAGGGATTTGCGGCACAGAGCTCCTCCGGCTCAGTGGAGCTACCCGCCGAGCGCTCGCCAAAGCGGCTGTTGTGAACCCGCCTTGTACCTCGGAAACGTGGGCGACGGTGGCGGATCTTGTGTCAGAACAATCAGCGTGGGCGGACGCTCACCCAGATGATCCGGGTTCTGTTCCGCTGCACGCAGACGAGCATGAGGCGTGGATTTCGTGGATCCGGCCAGCAAGCGAAATCGGTCCCTCGCGTGGGTGATCTTCTGTTCATGGCAGGAGCCTCGATGACATGCCTGTTGGGCGTTGCCGGCCTCATGGTTGCCCTTCGAGGGGCTAAGGATGCGACTGACGAAGACGAAGTGCTCGGGCCTGGAGCAGAGTTGATCCAGGAAATGCGATGAACGACTCGCAGCTCACGCTTTTCGACATTGAACTGGGCGATGTTGTTGCTGTTCGCGAGTGGACAGAGCGCATGATCCCGGCGATGTGGACTGCACCGTGGGATTGTGCAGGCGGGATACAGAAGGGCGCAGTACTGAGCGGATGGCTGTGTCCGGCCTGCCGAGTCGTCGAGCCCAACGCGTATCTGCTTGACAACAATCACGGGATAGACCCTGAGCGGCCGGGACGAGAAGATCGGCTGACTCGGTGCCTGCGTATGGAGCTACGTGAAAGTACGGCTGATGATCGGAGGGCTCAGTAAATGTCGAGCGGTCTCTCCCGCAAACCGCGCGAAATCAGAACGATCGCACGCAGAGTGGAGACATAAGTCCCGCTATGGGAGAGCGGTAGCGACTGGCTAACCCGCTGAGACAAATGGTGTTGATCTACCGCAGGCTCGCCGCCTCGCCGAAACCGAGGTGGTCACCAGAGCCGGGTCCAAGACAACGGCGGCCCGCTACCCAGCCTGTGCAAGGCAAAGGGGTCCGGTGCGGGCCCACTCCACAGGCCTACGTGGAGGCTGGACGCTCCGGCATCTTCATCATGATCAGCTCCGCACCGTCCTTGTAGCGGTACGCCCACTGACCGTCCTTCGTCATCACCGTGCCGGCCTGGCCCTCGTCCGGGGCCGGGCTCCACCCCTGAGTCTCATCCGTTTCTGCATTCTCGCTCATTTCACTATTGTCTCAACCTCCGAAAACCGGCCGAAACCAGTACAAACCAGCGCACAGTGGACGGTATGAGCGCCACCGCCGGAAAGCCAGTGCCGCCGATGCTCGCCACGCTCGGGCAGCCCCCGACAGGGGAGCGCTGGGCCTTCGAATCGAAATGGGATGGCCAAAGAGACATAGCCACAACAGATTCCAAGGCTCCGGCGCTGTGGTCGCGAAACGGAAACGTCATCGTCGCTTCGTTCCCCGAGATCGTCGACGCACTCAGTGCTGTGCTTGATCACCGCGAAACCGTCCTTGACGGCGGGATCGTCGCACTCGGCCCAGGCGGTGTGCCGTCCTTCTCTCTTTTTGCAGCGCCGGATGCACGTCCTGCGGACCATCGCGCAGCTTCGCAAAGAGGCAGTGACCTCAGCTTTTGTGTTCGACATCCTCGACGTCGACGGCTCATCGACCACCGAGTTGCCTTACCTCGAAAAGCAAGTTACGCAGCACCCTGAGGGTTTCGGAAACGCTTGAGGTGTGCACTGCCCGCATCGCCAGCGAAGAAGACACGAAGGACCGAATTCAGTATTGCGCTGCTGGAGACTCATTTCTTCCCCGCTCAGTCGCTCGAAATGCTGGACGTTTTCCGGGAGGCAAGTGAGTGCTAGAAATGGTGAGTCGTTTGCGTGGACGTCGCAGTTCGATCTCGTGTGAGGTTGATGACGCTGTGTTGGTTCGGATGTTGGTGCGCTTGCGGTCGGTTTCGGTGGTGCCTCCCCAGATTCCGAATCGTTCGGTGGCTGTGTCTGCGTGGAAGCGGCATTCGGAGATCACAGGACAGTCGGCACAGAGTTGTTTGGCGGTTGCTTCCCGATCGTCTCGAGCAGATTGACTTTCGCCCTCCGGTGAGAAGAAGAGATTGGGATCGGCTTGGCGGCAGGAGGCCCTCAACTGCCATTCCCATAGATCGTTCAGAGGCGACAGGGGATGTGCGACTAGATCATGATCGGAACTGGACAACGGAGAGCAGTCGGGGGTTTCAGAGTTCACGGCCGCTCAGAGGTTCGAAAAGACCGTTGCGATCTGGTGTATCCGATGTGCACGGGCTAGAGCGGGGCGGTCGCTCCCATGTCGGATGTTGTGCCCGTCGATTCCCAACCTGTCGATTGTGTCTCCCGCCCATTGGACATCGTCGTTGGTGGGACTCAATGCCGTATTCACTCGGGCGGTGTCCTCAGGGCGCATGCAGAGCTTGCCGGTAAATCCCATCGACCGCGTAACGCCGAGGTCGATTTCGAGTTGGTTGTCATGTTTCGAGACCGTTGGGCCATCGATTGGTCCGGCGATCCCGGCTGCTCGACTGGCTACGACCATGCGGCCTCGTGCGTAGGCAAGAGCTGCGGGTTCGGTGGATGTTGCGGTGTCGAGTCGAAAGTCGCCTATTCCGAACGCGAGTCGCTGGGTGTGCGGAGTTGACGCGATATCGAATCCGCGTTCGATACCCAAGGCTGATTCGATCAACGCGATGATCGGTGTTGAGGCAGGTAGACGGGTTGCGGTTTCTTCGATGTGTTGTGCTGATTCGCATTTGGCGAGGACGACACCCTCGACTCCGGGTTGGTTTCTGAGCGCGTCCAAGTCGTCCCGCCAGTCTGGGCTTCCGGCAGGATTGATGCGTACCCATCCTCGATGTGTTGGGGAGAGCCACGAGCGCAATGCGTGTCGTGCACCGCCCCGCAGGTCTGGGAGGATCCCGTCTTCGAGGTCGTAGATGACCGCGTCACTCGTGCAGTGATGTGCGATGGTGAATTGTTCTGTTGATGTGGCTGCAGTAAGTAGCCATGACCTGGCGTGTTCGAGTGGTATTCGATTGCGGGGTGTTGTAGTGCGGTCGGAAGCCAATTTCTCGTCCCTATCTCCATCGATGAGTGAGTAGCTCTAGCCAATGCCGTTTGTTCGGAACATGGTTCGGCTGTTTGTTCGGAACATGGTTCGGCTGTTTGTTCGGAACATGGTTCGCTTGGACGGTGGTGGCGGAATATATGTCAGCGCGTTGCCGCCACCACCGTGCGCGGCGCAGAAATGCTCCGGCTACGCGCTCGGACTGTCATCGTGGATCCGACCGAATGCGCAACCAGGAACAGAATTAGTGCACGGTGTGCACGATCAGGACATCGCACGGTGCGCGGCGCGCCAAGTCTGCGGGGACTGACCCGAGCAGTCGGCCGCTGAGTGAGTTGAGGCCGCGATTGCCCACTACGAGCATGTCTGCGTCAACTTCCAGAACGAGCGCTAACAGGACCTCGACAGGGTTACCAGCAACGAGCCGGGTTTCGACCTGGGCGATTCCGAGCGCATTCGCGTGCGAGCTCGCGGATCGTAGGACTTTTGATGCCGCGTCGGCGTCATGATCACTTCGTGGTTGGTCGTCCAGCGAGAGAAGTGCCTGGGCTGACTCGGGATGGTATGCGACGACGATGTTCAGCGCCGCTGATTCGTCGGCAGCCAATGCGGCTGCTTTTTCCACTGCGCGAAGAGACGACTCCGAGCCGTCGGTACCTACCACGATTGTGCGGTAAGCGGTCATGTGGCATTCCTCTACTGGCTAGTGGTGCAAGGGGTGGATTACGGGTGTTTGTCGACGGGCACGGGTTCAGGTGTGTGGAGGACAACAATGTTCTTACGCACCGCGAACCAGCCAAGTGCGAGCAGAAGGGCGACCAACGGGATACTGGCGACAGTGTAGGTGCCCACGGGATAGTCGAGACCCATGAGAACAAGTACGCAGAAGACGAAACCCAGTGTTGCCCAAGAGGTATAAGGAGATCCGGGCATCCGGAAGGAGGGGCGAGTCAGCTCTCCTCGGAGTGCTCGCCGGTGTAGTGAAAGCTGACAGAGCACGATCACTGCCCACGTTGTCAGGGTGCCCAGAGAGGACACGTTGATTGCGATCTCGAAGGCGTGCTCGGGGACAACGTAGTTCAGTCCGACTCCGATCAGGGTGATGCATGCGGTGAGGAGAATGCCACCGGTAGGGACGCCCGATTTGCTTATTTTGGCGGTGAAGCGTGGCGCTTTGCCGCCCATCGCCATTGACCGGAGGACCCGCCCGGTCGAGTAGAGGCCGGCGTTGAGGCTGGACAGTGCAGCGGTCAGGACGACGAAGTTCATGACATTGCCGGCGCCTGGTATGCCGAGTCGGGTGAAGAAGGTGACGAAAGGACTCTCGGACGCGCTGTAGGCGGTGTACGGAAGCAGGAGCACTAGCAACAGGACGGCGCCGACGTAGAAGATGACGATGCGCGCGATCACGCTGTTGATGGCTCGCGGCATGACTTTCTCGGGGTTTTTCGTCTCGCCCGCGGCGATGCCGACCAGTTCGATGCCCGAGTACGCGAAGGTGACACCAACGATCACGACGACCAGCGGAAGTGCTCCGTTGGGGAGCCAGCCTCCGTTGTCTGTGATGAGTGAGAATCCGGTAGACCCTCCGTCGACGGGGAATCGGAACGCGAGAATGATTCCGCCAACGACGAGGAAGGACACGAGTGCGAAGACTTTGATGATCGCGAACCAGAATTCGAGCTCACCGAAGACCTTGACCGACAACAGATTCACGAAGAGAACGATCGCGAGGGCCGCCAGAGCTAGCACCCACTGGGGTACGGAGGTGAAGAAATGCCAGTAGTGCACATAGATTGCGGCGGCGGTGACATCGACGATCGATGTAATGGCCCAGAGCATCCAGTACATCCAGCCGGCGACGAATGCCATCTTTTCGCCGTAGAACTCGCGGGCATAGGAAACGAAAGAACCGGACGTCGGTCGGTAGAGAACCAATTCGCCCATAGCGCGGAGCATGAGGAAGGCGAAGAAGCCTGTGACGGCGTAGATGAAGACGAGTGCCGGGCCGGCGGTGGCGAGTCGTCCACCTGCGCCGAGAAATAACCCGGTTCCGATTGCGCCTCCGATCGCGATCATCCGAATCTGGCGGGTTT
Source organism: Rhodococcus sp. C-2 (assembly GCF_027854095.1). NCBI lineage: Bacteria > Bacillati > Actinomycetota > Actinomycetes > Mycobacteriales > Nocardiaceae > Rhodococcus > Rhodococcus sp. C-2. The sequence continues at coordinate 20,114 of NZ_JAQGFI010000026.1, forward strand.
TGAGGTCCTTCTTGTAGTCGCCGTCACCTTCGAGGAGGGCTCTGGCTGCGTTGTCGTCTTGAACGACGGAATGGGGTTCGTGTGAAGAGGGATTACTACTCATGGCTGTTTCCTCTATGCCAGGCGGATGGGTTTGAGTTCGTCGAACAAATCCCCGGGGCCGGGGTTGGTTTCCGGGGATCTACCGCCTAGCTGGTGCATGACACCCCAGACGGCGTTGAGACCTGTGGTGACTGCGCCTTCGACCCACCCGCCAGTCCATGAAATGTCGTCGCCGGCAAGGAATATGCCACGGTGTTCCGGCGGGAACTCCGATTGCATGAAGTGCGTGTACAAGCGCTCCTGGTAGCGGTAGTGCCCGGGCAGGTTGTCGCTGAAGGCGCCCATGAAGTTCGGGTCGGCTTCCCAGGAGACGGTGATGGGTTCCCCGACAATGTGTGCTGCGATGTCGACTCCTGGATAAATCTGGCCGAGCGAGTGCAGCATCATGCGGACACGTTCGTTCGGATCGAGCGGCATCCATTTGAGGGCGTCGTCGTTCCAGGTGTAGGACAGGCAGATCGCTGCGGGCTTGTCCGGTCCGTCGTCGATCAGGTACGTGCCACGGGTGATGCGATCGGTGAGCGTGGTGCTCATGACGTCGCGTCCGGTGGTGGGATCGACGTCCTTCCAGAAAGGCCGGTCCACCATGACGAAGGTTTTCGACGCTTGCATGTAGTGACTGCGTTCCATGGCCATCCACAATTTGTGGCTGAAAAGGTCTTCTTGGCAGTCAATTCGAGCTGACAGGAGCCATGACTGGCAGGTCGATATCACCGCGGCGTAGGACGAGGTATTGCCCCACTTGTCAGTGATGTCGATTCGGTTTCCGTCCGCATTCCTGGCGATCGCGGCGACCGCACCGCGCGGTGAGCCCCCGTGCAGTGACGCGAGGCTGGTTCCTTCCGGCCAGTGGGCGATGCCCTCAGGTACGTAGCGCCACAGACCGTACGGCACCTGGTCCGCGCCGCCGAGGATGCGCTGCTGATGGTCGTCGGCGTCGACGTAGACGACGCGCAGGAGCTCGAGGATCGAGTCGGGATAGTTGGTGTCCCATCCTCCGGTGCCGAACCCTACCTGGCCGAACGCTTCGCGATACTCGAAAGGCAACTCCGAGAACGCTTTCGAAGACTCAAGATATCCGTAGAAGGAAGTCCCATCGAACCGCGGCACGAGATCGTTCCAGATTTTCTTGATCTTCTCGAAATCACGATCTGCGATCGCGGCCTGCATCTCTCCGAAATGTGCGCGTTCTTCCAGACAATCGCTCCAAGCTTGTGCCATGTCCTGGAAGAACTGCGGCAGATCTCCGGTGGTTTGTGCGTAGTGGGCCTTGCCGGCCAGTTCGACGACGGTACTCGAGCTCGCCGGTGTCAACGGGTTCGGGAATGGGCTTGTGTCCAACCCGAGCATGTCCACGTAGTGAAAGAACGTCTGACTCGAGAGCGGGAAGCGCATGCCTCCGAGGTCGGCGACGGGTCCGTCTGAGCCGAATCTTTTGCCGCGCATGCGGCCTCCGAGTTCAGCAGATTCGTAGATGACGGGCCGCAGGCCCATCTTCATCAGTTCGTAGGCTGCGATCAGGCCGGCCATACCGCCACCCACGATCGCGACCTCGGTGCCGAACGTATCGGCGGGAACGGAGCCGATACCGTCGGTGTGTCGTACGAAATCATCGTACGGAAAGGGGAAGTCGGGGATGAGCATGGTGTGAGTGGGCGCTTCGTGCACGAGGGGTTCCTTGTCTTCCGGAAGTGGGGTAGGCTGCACCGCCCCCCGGCCCCGAAACGAGAGCCGGCGGTAGTGCGAGATCTGTTGAGTTATGGCGTCAGTACAGATCTCGCCGACGCGAGACCAGATACGGGTTGGAACGACGTGCGCCGTCGAATAGCGGCGCGGAGATTTCTGCGACGATGACTTCCGCCAGGTCGGGACCGGCTGCGACGACTTCACCATCCGGCAAAGCAATGCAGCTGTAGCCCGCGAAGTCTCTTCCGGCGTGATTTGCGTATGCGATGGTGATGGTGTTTTCCAAGGCACGCGCGGGGACGATTCTGCGCGGAATGAGGGTGGTGTCGAAGGTGTCTGCCGAGGATGCGGAGCGGACCGGAACGGCAGTCGGGACCAGAAGTAGTTGCACACCGCTGTCGGTGACGGTTCGCACGAACTCCGGATACTCGACGTCGTAGCAGATTCCCAGGGCAACGGTGACACCTTCGAACGAGACCGTCTGTGGCAGAGACTGTCCCGGCGTGAAGTAGTCGACCTCACTGCCGAAGAGGTGAGTTTTTCTGTACGAGGTGAGGACGTCGCCCGCCGCGGAGACCAGGTGGGCCACGATGTAGCGCTGGGCGCCCTCGTGTTCGACGGTGGAGACGACAATTGCGATCTGGGTGTCACGAGCGATAGAACGAACGGAGGACAGCGCGGCTGCACCGTCGATATCGTGAACAGCTGCGGGATCGTATCCACACGTGAACAACTCGGGCGTGACGAGAACTTGCGAGTCCTTGTCCTCGGCCTCCCAGGCCGCCGCTTCCAACCGCGACAGATTGCCGCCGATGTCTCCGATTCGTGCTGTCGCCTGCAGTACCGATATCCTCACGACTTGCTCCTCACTGTCGCAAGCGGGTGGCGACGGAACGACCGCAGAAACCGAACGTCGTGTTCGGAATGTATTGCTGCGTTGATGGTTTGACTGTGCGGGTGATCCTCGCGACATTGAGAGGATCGAAAGGCTGCTGTGCAAAATTCTCGTCGTTTGATGGACCTGGTCCAATAGCACGTCACAACCGGAATCCGGTGCCATACTGTGCGAACGCACACCGAGGAGTGAGCATGAATGACGACGAGATGATCCAGCGGTGGCGCACGCTGGTATCGGAACGCTATGACGAACTTGAGATTCTGACTGACCGGTTCGTCGTTCGGGTTCTGCGTGATCCGCTCTATGCTCGAATCGTCGATGTCGGGGACCTTCGCGAGACCAGCAGGCAGACGTTCGCGTTCATGCTCGACGCTCTGATCGACGTTGAGGCGATAACCAAGATCGAATCAATCGCCGGCAACCTCGGACGGAGAAGGGCAAGACAAGGAATTCCGCTCGAGAACCTGGTGGATGCGGTCAGGTTGGACTTTCCTGTGCTGTGGTCGACTTTGCTCGAACGTGCTGATAAAGATGACTTTGCAGTCATTGCGGCGCACGCCGAACGAGTGTGGAACGTCGTAGACACTTTTGCCAGGCTCGCGCAGACCAGCTATCTCGCGGAACAGGCAGAACTCGCTCGCGAACGACAGGACCTGCAGCGGCAGTACATCAGCTTGCTCTTCGAGGCGGTCGGACAATTCGAGGTCAACTTCGTTCAGATCGCGCAAGCGCTCGGGGTGCCGCGTGATGCCTACTTTCGCGTCGTCGCGGTACCCCGCTTGGCCGGAGCAGACCTTCGGCGTAACGCTGACCGGGCCGCTGCCGGCGGTCGCCGGATGTTCTTACACGAACTCGGCCGTCACATGATCGGCTTCTGGCAGATCGAGCGCGGTGCCACGCAGGCTCTGACCGCACAGGAGCGACGCCTCCTCGCATCCCTGCCGGTCGCCGTAGCCCCGATCGCCCGCGAGATCGCAGACATTCCACTCGCAGCACTCGCTGCAACCGAGATCGCTGACCAACTTGGTATCTCAGGGGACTCCATTGTCGACCTGAAAGACGCTTGGCCTCAGCTCGCGAAGCGCAAACTCAGTGAAATTGGCTGCGACCTACAGCAATTCGTTCTCGTCCCTATTAGATCTTGCAAGGAATCGGAACGCGACCGCCTGATCGAAACGATGATGGTGTACCTGCGAACAGGTGGTCTGATCGAAACGGCCGCGGCCCTGTATTGCCACCGAAACACGATATTGAATCGGCTCAAGCGCATCGAGGAGCTCACTGGTCTGGATATGACCAAGCCTCTCGATGCCGCTCTCGCCACCGTCGCGCTCGCCGAACTGACCTGAGTATGCTGTCATCGGGCCTAGTCGATGTCGGTGAGTGCACCGTGAGCGAGTCGATCGAGGGTCTCGGTAAGAAGATCGACGCCGGCGCACACATCGCTGTCTTGGGTGAACTCACCCTCGTTGTGGGAGATGCCATCGACACTCGGAACGAACAGCATCACTGTAGGGACGACATCTTTCATGTTGACCGAATCATGCCCGGCGACGGTCATGATCTCCCGATGCGAGAGTCCCAACGAATCTGCGAGATTCATCGACAACTTCACCCCGTCGGGATGGAAGTTCGCGACCCCCCACGAATGTGCAGTGACCTTTTCGATCTTCACTTGCGCCCGCTTCTCTATCTCTTCGAAACGGGCGGAAAGCCGCTGGTCAGCAAGATCGAGTGTTTCCTGATTCGGTGACCGCAAGTCGAGGTGCAACCCCACTTCCCGCGCCACGACAACAGGCGAATTCGGCTCGATATTCATCTGACTGACCGAGGTGTGCAGCGGAGCGCTGGCGAAATCGTCTGCAAGCTCGCGCGCCGCCAACACCAGCATCGAGGCTCCCAACAGTGCATCATGCCGATCGGCCATGATCGTCGAACCAGTGTGCGACTGCGCACCATGGACGACGAGTTGGTACTTGTGCGCTGCCCACGTGGAGTCGACCAAACCGATGGTGATGCCGTCGTTCTCCAGCGATCTTCCCTGCTCGATGTGGATCTCGGCATAGGCTGCGGCAGAGGGCCCGTCGAAACTTCCCACACATTCGATGTCGTTGAGAGCATCGCGGACTGTGATTCCCGCGCGGTCGAAGCTGGACAAGGCCGCTTCGAGCTCCATCTTTCCCGTGTATACCGAGCTTCCCATCATGCTCGGCTTGAATCGGCAACCTTCCTCGTTGAACCAATTCACCACCGCAAGATTGTATTTGGGAGTCTCGCCACTCTCAGCCCATCGCTTCGCGACACGGTGTGCCGCATGTGCGGAGGCAAGCACGCCGTACGCGCCGTCGTATCTGCCGCCGAGCGGTTGAGAATCCAGATGGGAGCCCGTCAGAACATACGGTGCACCCGGTACCAATTCGAGCAAACCGAACTGATTGCCAACGCGATCGAATTCGACGCGAAAACCCCTATCCTGCAACCAGTCGGAGAACCATCGCCGCTGCTGGCCATCTGCAACAGAGGCCGCCTGGCGATCGACTCCGCCGCCGGCCGTGGCACCGAACTGTGACAATGTTGCAAAATCTTGCAGAACGAGCTGATCGTCGACGTCTTTAGAGTTCGCCATTGAGGTCTCCTGTTCTGGGCCGACGTCGGCCACATGAGGTGTCAGCGCGGGACTGAGGGAGTCGATGCTATTGCGCTAGCGGAATAGTTCGATCCAACCAGAATTCGATGTCGGTGTCGGTGTCAATTTGCCGCAGGAATCCTCACGCAAGATAGGCGATCGCACAAAACGCGTGTCCGATCAACTTTCTTGCTCGATCAAGCAGGGATGGCATGCGCGAACTGGCGTACCGTGGCAACTAGGGATGGACAATCCGGCACGGTCGAAATCGAACGAGAACCTTCACGATGAGTGAGACCCACACCTTCGATGAAAGTGGTTGTTCCTGTGTCAGTTGATGCTTCACTTGCGCCGCAGACAATGAGCTTCTCTGTCCGGACCGCAGGCGGCCGGATCGACAACTACGGAGATACCTCCAGTGGGGTTGTCGACGAAGAAGGAACGCTGACCGTGGTGGGTCATCCCTGCAGTGGCGTCACGTCATACTCGCCCTGCACATGGACGGTCATACTCACCTGTCCGTGACTTCAGTTACAGTTCTTCGCATTTCACGGATCAGAAGTACCAATTCGTACGTATTCTGATCGCCGATCAGTGCAACTGCCCGTCGCCATCACCCGGTACCGGTTTATCGCCGGCACTGTCTCGTCGGCAGGTTCTCGCGATCAACACTCGCGTACTACCTCAAATTCTTGCCTCTCACAGGCGAATTCTTTCAGTAGTGCAGCGGACACTCCTCTTCAGCACCCAGCATTATGAAAGGTATCTCCATGGGGCATATCAACCATCCGCGATCAAAGAATCCCCAAACACGGAAGAGTCGGTCGAAGCAAATCACATCTGCGCATGCACCCGAGGTGAGCGTAGGAACGGATGCCGCCTTCGCGCCGCCGCAAGCTATGTCGAGTCGCACAGTGTTGCGAAACATCTCCGAGGTGCGGCATTTCTTCCGCACGAACGATGTGCCCATCTATTTCATCGGTGCAACGCCTTTCAATCTCCTCGGCCTGGATCGATGGGTTCGGGGATTCTCCTACATCACGTACTACGATGCCTGGGACGGGGCACACCCACGGGTCTTCTCGCCAATGCACAAGCCGTACCAAGAATTCAAGGACGGCGAGGAGATCAACAATTGGCTCCTACGAAACCCCGAAGTTCGCGCTTACATGAGCCGTGGACTCACCTCAGGTGTCAAGCCCAAGGTGGCTATGGTGTTCTTCAACGAGGAGACCGAACAGATCTGCTCTGAACTGGGATACGACCTCATCTTGCCGCCGGCGCACCTGCGGGAACGGCTTGATTCGAAGATCGTGACGACGCAACTCGCGAACGACGCAGGCGTCGACAGCGTTCCCAATATCCTCACCCGAGTCGACGATTGGGACAGTCTCACACAGCAAGCAGACGAGGCGGGTCTCGGACCTGATCTGGTGCTTCAAACTCCATACGGAGACTCGGGAAAAACGACTTTCTTCATTTCCAAAAAGGAAGACTGGGATCGCCATGCAAGCGACATAATCGACCAGGAAGTCAAGGTCATGCGGCGAATCAACAATCGGCCCGTTGCGGTCGAGGCGGTCCTCACCCGATGCGGAACCGTCGTCGGCCCCTACCTGACAGAACTGACCGGATTTCCCGAACTTACCCCGTATCGCGGGGGATGGTGCGGCAACGAGATGCACCCAGAGGTGCTGAGTGCAGAACTCCGTGGCAAGGCAAATTTGCTCATTCAGCGATTGGGGGATCGACTGCGCGAGGAAGGATATCGAGGGTTCTTCGAGGTCGATGTTCTCGTCGATACCGATACCGAGGATGTCTACCTTGGTGAGATCAACCCGCGAATCAGCGGCGCTTCCGCAATCACTAACGTCACCGCCGGCGCCTACGCCGATGTGCCTCTATTCGTCTTTCATCTACTCGAATACATGGACGTCGACTTCGACATTGACGTCGACGAGATCAACACACGCTGGGAATCACTGGCTTCAGTGGACCTCTGGAGTCAGATGGTGATCAAAGAAACCTCACCAGTCGCCGAATTGCTGGAGAGCACCCCACGGACCGGCCAGTACTATCTCGATACCAACGGCGCGCTTGTGTTCAGGCGTGCGGCACTCGATTGGCACCAACTCCAGAACGAATCTGAAGCATTCTTCCTTCGAATCTACAGTCCCGGCGACTACCGTTGGGCAGGAGCAGATCTGGGTATTCTCGTCACCAAGGGACGCTTGCAAAAAGAGACGCTCGATGGAGGAACCTCATTGACCATCAGAGCCAAGCACCTCATCGATTCCATTCGTGCTGAATACAAGGGCATTCCAATCGAGGTTACCGAATGATCGAGCAAGGCATAGAGAATGTCAGGGCAGAAATCACACTGGAAAACTGGCAGACCGCGAAATTCCTTCGCTGGACCTTTCAGAACACAGCAGACGTCCTCTCGACTGCAACAATTTCGAGGGGTAACGAACCGCCGTCTCTCTTTCCGGCGGTAGCAACACCATTGAGTGGAATAGCCATACCGCCCATCGACTACGAACAGCCCTTCACGGTAGGCGATGTCATCGGTTCCACGGACACCGACGGCTGGGCCGTCGCCCACAACGGGACACTGCTGACCGAACAATACTTCGGTGGCATGACCACAGAGACATCACATCTGCTGATGTCGGTCAGCAAGTCGATTGTCGGTGCAGTGGTGGGCATTCTGAATGGGGCAGGATTACTCGACATCGACGCCCCTGTGTGCGCATATGTGCCCGCGCTGGCCTCGTCCGGATACGCAGGTGCCACCGTGCGGCACCTGCTGGACATGCGCTCAGGGATCGCCTTCTCCGAAGACTACCTCGATCCCGCTTCCGAAGTTCGATTGATCGAACAAGCCATCGACTGGGCACCCCGCAGCAGTCCGGATGTCCCTCGCACCATGTACGACTTCTTGAGTACCCTTCAGCGGAAAGCGGATCATGGTGGCCCCTTCGAGTACCGTTCGTGCGAGACCGATGTGCTCGGATGGATTTGCGAGGCGGCGACAGGCACTCGGATGCCCGAGCTGATTTCGGACACGCTGTGGAGCCGAATCGGAGCCGAGAGCGACGCAATCATCGGAATCGACTCCGCGGGAACCGGAATGTTCGATGGTGGAATCAGCGCATGCTTGCGGGATCTCATCCGCTTCGGTTCGCTCTACCTCAACGGTGGAATTGCAGTGACGGGAAAGCAAGTGGTCCCGGCTGCGTGGATCTCCGATACGTTTGCAGGAGGGTTGGATTCGCGATCGGCTTTCGCTCTCAGTCCTGGAGACAACAGGATGCCCGGCGGAATGTATCGGAATCAATGTTGGTTTCCGTACGAAGGATCGGAAGTTCTTTTGTGCCTGGGGATTCACGGACAGATGATTTACGTCAACCGCACCGCTGGGATCGTCGCCGCGAAACTGTCCGCATGGCCACTACCCCAGGACGCGAGCAAACTGTTTCCCACGATCCGAGCGTTCGATGCCATAGCAGCCGAGTTCACCTGAGCGGCGCGCTAAAGGCGGACGGGCTGAAAAAGTTTCGGGACTGAAGAGGGTGTTTCGCCGTTGATTTTCTCGCCGGCGAAACGCCCCTCACTCGATCGAGAACACTGGACTCCGACTCCGTTGTCTCCTTCGTCGGTTTGGGAAGGTATCTCGGCTTCACAACGCCGAGGATCGCCGCTAGCGGCGATCCTCGACTGCGGGTGTTCTCGGGGGCGAGCCATTGCTGATGCAAGTGGCAGCTGAGGATGCAGCGTAACCACGGACGAGGTCGTGTTTGCACTAGTCGTCAGTGCGAGGTGGGCGCGGCTTTTCACGCACTCTCGGTTCATCATAATCAACCTCCCCGTTCGAGGATCCTCGAACGGGGAGGTTGATTATGATTGACGACCCGATCTTCAAGGTCTAGCCTGCCGTCGAACGTGCCCGCCTGTGGCTTCTTTTCGGAGGCGGTCGAGCGGGGGACCTGTTCGTGGAGTTCGGTGTTACGCCTCGCTCAATACGTGGCGCGACTTACGGAGATACGTGATATCCGGATAGCGGGGGACCCGATCCTCGGTTTCACGTAGATCAAGATTGGGTTGCTTCGTGCTTCTGAAGCATCTCGAACCGTTCTGTCGAATTGCAGTAGTTGCGTGGCACAAGTGCTCCATGTTGCCTCCGATAACTCAAACTAGGCCGGACATGGGCTAACCGCTGTTTGCAGCTGTGAAGGGTGGATACTTTCTAACTCAAAGCCTGTGACTGGCTACCGCTTTCAATGTCTTCGTTTGAGCGGTGGTCGACACATCGGGATTGCGGAGGCTTACTGCGACGAACAAGGCGTCGAGTACGGTTGTGTGGACAATCCGGCTGCTCATCGCCTCGATGCGGTAGTTGGTCTCTTTGCTGCCTGCGATCAAATTGATGTCGGCAAGGGCAGTGATCGGTGATCGGTAAAAGCTGGTGAGTGCGATCGTATGTGCCCCAGCTTCTTTGGCGGCGGTCAGCGTCATTATCGTTTCTCTCGTCTGACCGGTGTGACTGATGGCAAGACAGGTGTCCTCGTTCGTGAGCAAGCTGGCGCTGACATGCTGCCCGTGACTGTCTATGGGTGCTTCTGTGAGCAGTCCTGCGGTACGAAATCGGTAGGCTGCGTCCTGCACGATCGGCCATGATGTTCCGACACCGGCGATCAGCAACCTCCTGGTCGACGCGAGGACTTCGACGGCTTCGTCGAAGCTGCCCGAATCGACGGTAGCAAGAGCTGTATGCACGGCGTCAGCCGTGCTGCGAACTATTTTCCGCAGTACAGAGTCGGACGAGTCTGTCGGGTTGACGTCTTCGTGGATGGCCTGCTGCGCGGGCAGCGCATGCCGTGCGAGGTTGATCTTCAGATCGGCAAAGCCCTTGTACCCCATGTCCTTGCAGAACCGAACGACACTCGCTAGAGATGTTTCGCTCGCTTCGGCAAGGTCGGTGACGGTCATGTGGATGACCGCAGGCGGATCGGCAAGAATAGTGTTAGCAATCGCCTGCGCGGTTCGTGTCAACGTGGGAAGTCGTGCGCGGAGAACACTATCGAAATCGGACGCCGTGGGACCGGCGTCCGTTGATGCGCTTGTTGTCGTCACCTGGTCGCCTCTGTCTCAGAGTTAGACGAGACGCAGCCCGAGGGGAGGGCGACGATGCTCAATTGGGCGTCTGTCGTGAGGACAGCTATACGGTCACCGCGCAGTACAACCGGTCTGGTGGTGACGTGGCGGCCGAGGGAGGAGACTCGACTGTGGTCACCCGCTGGATCGATTGCCCAGATATCCCCGGAGACAGTGGTTGCAATGACCTGACCTCCGACTGCGACGGGATCTGTCGCTATTCCGATGCCGGTAGATCGGTATGGTCCCCAGCCGTCTATGGGGCCACTTCTGAGCTGCGTCGTCTTTGTCAGTTCTCTGCCTGTTCTCGTATCGAGCGCGTGAACGGTGCCATCGCCGGTGACCACGATGACCCCGGCCTGGGTCGGCACAGCTGAAACTGTAGTGAATCTGCCGCCGACTACGGTGCGCCACACGCTGGATCCGGACTCGAGTTCGATGCATTCGACAGTTTCGGATTCGGCCCGCAGTAGGAGGGCGTGGCGAGTTCCCTGCACGGCGGTCAGGCTACTCGTTGGTGCGGACTTCGAAGTTTGACTCCATAGCAATGTTCCATCGCGGCTGTCCACTGCCGTCAACCCGCGGTAGGGCCCGCTGAACGGGAGGACGACGGTGTTCCCGTAGGTGAGCCCACGCCCGTAGGTCATCAACGTGTCTACGGGCGCAAGTTCCTGACTCGACCACAGTTCGGTGCCCGTGACGATGGACAGTCCAGTGAGGTGGTCGAGTGTGCCTACGACGAGAGTGCCGTCCTCGGTGACGACCGGGGCATTGAGGACGCGAGCGTGTCGAGTTCGCGGAAGTGATCTTGTCCAACGCAGTTCGCCAGTATTCGAATCGAGGCAGCTCAGCATACCTGAGAACGTCACTGCGACAACGGAGTCCGCGCCGTGCGAGGTTAACGACGTGACCTCGTCTCCGTCGAGTCGCGCTCTCCAGACTGTTTGCCCGCTCGTCGTATCGACGGCTGAAAGGTGTGCCTGACCAGCATAGCTAGTGGGAACCATGACGTGATCGCGAGCGCTCGCCACCAGGTTGCCGCCATGCTGGGTATGACCTTGCGGCGCCTGCCACACGGCGTCCGGAACAGATATCGTTTGGTGCCTAGGCCAGGTTGCCTCGGTGTTGCGTTGGAGATACCCGGAAGGTTCGACATCCAGAAGATGCCAGGACGGCGGTGACCATGCGAAACCTCCGAAGCTGGTAGGGGGTGCGCTCAGGAACCGAAGTGGCCCGACCTGCCGGTCGACGACGACATGCCAGTGTCCGGAGAGGATCGAGATTGATGCCGTGGGATCCACCGCGTGCACGATGCGATCTAGAATGCGGGCGGACGGAACGTCGTGACTCAGGACGATCAGGGGTCTATGTGGGTCGCTCCCGGCAAGGTCATCGACGACGAATGCTTCCTGCTCACCGCGGTCGATATCGGCCGCATAGCTGAACCAATCGAGCGCCAGAATATGAAATGGCCCGATGTCGGCAGACCACCATCGCGGCCCCATCGACTGCTCGTAGCGCCATGTAGTTGCAGTACCGAGGAAGCCGTCCCCGATTGGCGCGTCGATGGGCTGAGGGTCGTGGCGGTGGCCGTAATGGTCGTGGTTCCCAGGGATCACTTCCACGGGAATCGGGGATGCCGCCGCGATCTCCTTGAATGCGTCAAACTCCGCAGCGGTCCCGTGATCGGTGAGATCGCCCGTGATGAAAGCAAGTCGGGCGCCGGCGTGGTAAGCCGCGTCGAGTGCTACTGCGAGACCCTGCGCACAGTCTGTTCCGTCCCCGAATCGATTGGCAAGTTCGACTGCGTCCTCTACGCCTCCGTCCGACGCTGATAGGTGTGTGTCCGAGAGGTGCGCGACAGCCGAGACCTCCTGTTTGGCACTTATACAGGTGAAGTCCAGCTCGCGCGATGTCGGCAGCTGCCACCACTGCGAACAAAAGACGCCGGAGGGTCGGCGGATCCACACTGGTCGTGACAACGAGTGCAGCCGGAACCTTCCATCGTCATCGGTGCGGTTCCACTCGATCCCGTTGCTGACGGCGACACCGCTTATTGGCGTTCCGTCGGCCCATCGGACAGTCCCTCGGACAGTCCCCTCGATTGTGTCGTTCATGAAACTATTCCATCATCGACTGGATGGAAATTTCTTCCAAAAATGTTCATATGAATGAAAATTTCATACACGAGTCATTGGCGGTTTGCCCACAGTTGGTTTCCGACCTTCAATCTCGTTCGTGCAACATCCTGTTCGCTCCTACATTTGGAGATTTCATGTCCCATGGCCGAATACTCACCACCCACACCGGGAGCCTCCCGCGCCCGGGAAACCTGTCATCGTTGGTTCGTCAGCGCGAGAACGGCGAGCTGACCGCATCAACCGCGTCAGCCATGCCCGAAACTATTCGTGAGGCCGTCGCCACCGTTGTCCGGCGCCAGCTCGATGTCGGCGTCGACATCATCAGTGACGGTGAAATGTCGAAGATCGGTTACGCAACCTATGCAAAGGAGCGGCTGAGCGGATTCGACGTTGATGCAGAGGTCCCCGAGGGCGGCGGGCTATCCATCGCGGATCTCGTCGACTACCCAGATCTCGCCGCAAGCTCGCTCGACGGTCTCGAAACATCGACTCCGGTTTGCGTCGGTGAAATCCGTTACGAGGGTCACGACTTGCTCGCTGAGGATCTCGACAACTTCACCCGCGCGGTCGACGGACAGCAAGTCACGCAGCGCTTCATGAACGCCGCATCCCCGGGTGTGATCGCCCTCTACTTGCCGAACAAGCATTACCCCACCCTCGACGATTACCTGTTCGCGAATGCAGAAGCCATGCGTGTTGAATACGAAGCCATCGTCGATGCGGGCCTGACCTTGCAGATCGATGCTCCGGACCTCGCTATGGGGCGACACATCCAGTACGCCCATCTCAGCGAGGCCGAGTACCTTCACCGACTCGATGTACACATCGACGCCATCAACCACGCTGTCGAGAACATCGACCCTGCGAAAGTTCGAGTGCACCTGTGCTGGGGCAACTACCAGGGCCCTCATCACCACGACATCGAACTCGACAAGATCGTCAGCCGGATCCTTCGGCTTCGCCCGAATGGTCTGGTGTTTGAGTCCGCCAACCACCGCCACAGCCACGAGATCGACGTCTGGCGTGAGACGAACATCCCGGAGGACAAGGTCCTTTACCCCGGCGTACTGGACACTTCGAGCGTCTACGTCGAGCACCCGAAATTGATTGCCAACCGCATCGTCGCATTCGCCGACATCGTGGGACGCGATCGGGTCATCCCCGGTAGCGATTGTGGCTTCGCCTCGTTCGCGACGTTCGTCGCAGTCGATCCCGAAATCGCCTGGGCGAAGCTTCGGACCTTGACCGCCGGAGCGCAATTGGCCAGCGAAAGGCTGTGGAAGTGACCCTCACTCCAGAGCAGCGCTCCGTATACGTCAACGAAAGCCCTGCCGTACCGATCCTCGACATCTCGGAGTATCTCAATCCTGCAACGAAGGGCAGGTTCGTTGAATCATTGCGCAACGCCTGCCATCACGTCGGATTCCTCTATCTGACCGGACACGGTGTAGATGACGACCTCAACACTCGCGTCAGCAATGTTTCCCGGGATTTCTTCTCTCGACCTGAGTCCGTCAAGCGTGAGATCGCCATGGTGAAAAGTCCGCATTTCCGTGGTTACACACCCGTCGGCGGCGAGGTGACCGGTGGCCGAGCGGATGTGCGTGAGGAAGTCGATCTGGGGCCGGAACGACCAGTGGCAGACGATGCCGATCATCCGTGGCGATGCTTGCAGGGACCGAATCAGTGGCCCGAGTCGGTGCCGGAATTCGAGCCCACCATGACCAGATGGGCCGACGAAATGGACCGGTTGGGCCGCATACTTCTCGATGCCCTCGCCGAGGGACTGGGCATCGACGCAGAACACTTCCGGAACTGGGTCACCCCCGACCCTGAAGCAACGATCAAAGCGGTCCGTTATCCGGCGCCAGTTGCGGGGCAGCAGCCACAGGGCGTCGGTACACACCGAGATTTCGGACTGCTCACCTTCGTTCTACAAGATGCTGTCGGCGGTCTTCAGGTAGAACACGCCGACGGACATTACATGGACGTGCCTTGCCTGCCGGGGTCCTTCGTCGTCAATCTCGGCGAGATGCTGCAGGTCGCGACCCATGGCTACTACAAGGCTACCGTGCACCGTGTCGTCAGCCCGCCGGCCGGCGTCGAACGCTTCTCCACCATCTACTTCTTCAACCCCCGCCTCGATGCCACGCTCGATCCCGTCGTCCTGCCTACAGACCTCGCTGATAGCGCACGCGGCGGAGCCAGTGACGATCCCGCCAACCCCATCCTCAGCACCTACGGTGAAAACATTCTCAAAGTTCGTCTGCGCGCCCATCCCGACGTGGCCGAACAGCACCACCGTGACCTTATCGACACCACCATCCGATGAGTTCGATCCGAACGAAGGACATGCTGTGACCGCAACCGTTGACACACCCGTCGACGCTCACATGAACCACACCGACTCCCGACCCGTCACCCAGACCGCTCAGCTGCCCGAGGGCAACCCGGGTCTGATTGGACTACCGCTCACCATCGTCGGCGCGTTGGGTCTCGGTTTCACCAACACCGGCATCGTTGATTCCGCGTCGGCCGCAATTCCGATCGTGATGTCAGCGACCTCGATCGGATTGCTCCTCGCAACCATCTGGGCCGCAGCCCTTCGGCAGAACGTCAATGCGGCCCTGTACTCGGTGTTCTTCGGCTTCTACGGGAGCTACGCCATCCTCTCACTCGGCCTCGGGAACGATTGGTTCGGCATCGACCCCGATCAAGTCACCACCACCAGCGCGATGTGGATCGGAAGCTGGTTGGTGACCATCACCATCCTCACCCTGCTCGTAATTCGCCTGCCCTGGTCATTCCCATTCCTCCTCGCCATCGTCGACTTGGCTCTTGTTTGCCTCCTTGTTGGGACACTGACGGCGTCTAGCGCGGCCACCCAGCTCGGAGGGTGGCTTGTCTTCCTATTCGTAGCGGTAGCAATCTACTTCTATGTCGCGGCGATGTGGGAAGAAACCGGCGGCTCTCCCCTGCCGATGGGGCGGCCCCTCATCAGCTGAATTCACGACACACCAGACCGCTGCTGTGGGTCGGTGCCTCTCCCGTGCCGGCCCACAGCAGCACACGATGGACCACCAGAGAAAGTAGAACGACCTTGCGCGACAATGCCACCAGCACAATTGATCTCGACAACTGGAACCGCGATGGACTACTGGTGGTCGAGGACGCCTTGAGCGCCCGCGAGCTCCAAGAGTTGCAGCAGTGGGTGTTCGATATCGAACACCGCCCGGGAACACCGAATCAGTTGCTGCAGTACGACGAAACGATCGCGGACGGCGGCACACGTAGATGCCGAACCGAAAACTTCGTGCCCTATCACGACGGACTACGAACATTGCTGACAGTTGGTCGCATCCCCGATATCGCTAGCTCCCTCTTGGGGGAGACCGCAGTTCTGTACAAGGAGAAGATCAACTACAAGGCGCCGGGCGGAAGCGGCTTCGCAGCTCATCAGGATGCCCCCGCCTACCCCTACGTGTCGAACACGATAGCGTGCATGGTCGCTGTCGATGACTCCACTTTGGCCAACGGCTGCTTGGAGATTGCGCGCAAAATGCACGCCGCGCAATTGCCCACCGATGCTCGCGGGTGCGTCGAACCTGAGGTAGCCGAAAACCTTTCGTGGGAGCCACTGCCCGTCTCCGCTGGTAGTTTGGTGTTCTTTCACTGCTACGTCCCCCACCGGAGCGGAGCGAACACTTCGGACTCCACCCGCCGCGCAATATACCTCACCTACAACGGTGAATCCGACGGTCAGCTTCGAGAGTCGTACTACGCAAAACGTATACACGATCTTGCCGATCAACCGGATCAGTTGAGCCTCATCGGGCATTTCTCAGGTACCGCTAAACCCGCCAGTTCATCGAACAAGGAAGGCCAAGCGTGACGATCACCGCGCAGGAACTGCAAGAGCTCTCGCTCCAAGAGATAGGTGCGTCAGCATTTTGTGATCGTCTATTCGAGTATCTCACTTTGGCAGGGCAAAGCCGCTACGACGAATCAGTCACTCAACTTGAGCATGGTCTGCAGTGCGCGCATCTCGCTGAGCAGGCCGGATTCGACTCCGCTGCTCAAATTGCTGCGTTGCTCCACGACATCGGTCATCTCATCTTGGACGAGCACGCTGGTCACAACGACTTCCTTGAGGACGATCTCGGCCACGAAGTCGTTGGCGCTCGTCTTCTGACTCGCTGGTTCGGAGCAGAGATTGGCCAACCCGTCGCACTCCACGTTCCGGCGAAGCGGTATCTCGTCGCCACGGACAGCGGCTATGTCGATGGCCTCTCTGAAGCGTCTGTGCGCAGTCTTGAGGTGCAAGGCGGACCGATGACACCCGACGAGGTCGACCGCTTCATTTGTCGCCCGTACCACCGACTCGCCGTCGATCTCCGTCGATGGGACGACCAGGGAAAAATTCCCGACGCACCGACGCCGCCATTGACTCATTGGAGACAGGCCATCATCGAGCTTGCGAATGTGGGTCTCCGCTAAAGGTTTTCGTCGATTTCTGGTTGTCGCTTCTTCTGGCCGAGCTGATCGCCTGCCAGAAGTTGCTGACGTGGGACGAAGGGGGTGGTGACGTGGCCTAGGTATCGCGCGGTCGTCTACATGCGATGCTGTTCGATTCGGGTTGAGACTCGGTGGAATAACTAGTGATTCGAGTTCGCCCGTTACATTCCCGTTCAGGAGCCGTAACGGCTCGTGGACACGGACAGGATCCCTGAGAATGCCTACACGGTTCTGCGACACGTACGAATGCTCCTATGGTGATCTGTGGTCGGAGTTGGTGGTGTTACATTCCGGTGGATCGCGGAGCCGCTCGCCTGGTTGTCGAACACGGTCCCCGAGCGGGCGGTTTTCGCCACACGCATCTGCTCGTGCCCCGCTTGTTTCCGCGCAGCGAACGACCCTTTTCGATCATCGAAACTGTCTCTGATTCGACTGGAGACGAGTTGAAACAACCCTGCCCGGAGAGGGGCGCGCCGAAACGCGTCCCCTCTGGACTCCAGAGGCCGTCTGAGGCCTAGTAATCAGGCTTTGGTGAGGGCGATTCAAGAGAAGAGCCATGAGAGGGCCTGGCTCACCAGCTCGTGGACGCCGCACCTCGTGGCGAGTGCCCCGACTATCTCGACGGCCTTTCTCAGCTGGTCCCGGGGCGTGCGAGGATCGCCAGATTCGCGGGTATCTGACGCGTTCGGGATGTTTGCCATTGCGCTGTTCGCTCCTTGGTGTGTTGGCCGGCGGGACTTTCAAGCCCGACGGTTGTCCCCTCTATCCTCGAGCTACAAGGCGGCCTGCTTTAAACGCTCGGTGTCACAAAGGTTCTATCGCTCCTGGTCAGCGGCGTGCGTCAGAAAACAGGTCCTGTGGGTGCGGTGAGAGCGTGGAACCTTCCGAACGCGCGCTTCGAGGTTGCCTCCATCGACATTTCGAGACACCACTTCGAATTGCTGACGAGGTAGCCCGCAAGCCAAGTGAGCATCGCCGGATCAGCTCCGGCATCGAGCTGCCGGGCCAGCGATATTCCCTCTACAAAGTGACAGGGCTTGGAGATGCCGAATTTCTGCTTTGTTTTAGCAGCGATTTTGGAAAATGCAGTCAGATCCTTGGCGTCCATTGCGGTCCGCAATGCCGACGCCTTGTAGCTCTCGTCTGAACTCGTGCGGACCGCAGCGATGACCCTCTCCATCTGGTGCTGGTTGGTTGCGATCGCTTCGTTGATGAGCCGGTCGCGTTCTTCACTGTCGATGAGACCGAGTTTGTGGGCTATCCGCGCCGGCACGGGTATCGGTCGGTCGAAGTTGATGGGGACGCTGTCATCGCCGGGATAGTGGATTGGTTTCGTGACGTACAGCAAGTCGGTGTCCTGCGGGCTGGGGAAGTGACGAAGAATCATCTCGACGAGCAGTTCAGGTTTGAGCGGACCGGCTTGCTTGGTGATGAGCTCGAATCCAGGTACCGGCCGGCGACCTCTCGGCGTCAAGATTGTGGGCCAGAGGAGTCTGTTGCTGCCGGACGTGACGTCGAGGACCCGGCCGGAACTGAGGTGATCCGCCCAGACGTTGTCGAGAGTTTCCGTGGACGCGAGGGTGTAGGGCCGCCATGTTGGCGGCAGGATGAGGGTCCATCCGGGCGGCTCCATGACCAAAGCGTGCAAATGCCTTGGCGGCGGCGCGACCTCGGTGTGGACGAGCCAGGTGTGAAGATCAGCAAGATAGAGCTTTCGGCGTGCCCGCCATACCAGCCCGGCACCACGGCCCTCGGAATCGATTGCACCGTCCGCCCGAAGGAGTCGCTGGTGTTCGATCAGTAGGTCTGGCCATTCGGTGTCCCGGTCATCTTGGTTATAGAGAATTCGGTCCATCTGTTCGGTCTTCGGTCCGGACAAAAGTGCGCGGGCAATGGAATTCGCGGCGAGGCGTCTACGTACGCCGTGCCATGCCTGATCGCCTTCCTGTAATTCGTGCGCGAGTCTGCTCGCCGGGCCCACTGGCCCGACTGCTCGTCTCTTCCGGAGGTCTTGGTCGCGCTTCTGCTTCTCCGCGTAGGCGTTCTCGAGGATTTCAAACTCTGAACCGGACAAGGTCGAGGCAACGACCAGGCGCCACAGGCCGCGTGCAGTGCGTTGACGGATCAGCGGTTTGATCCCCTCGAGGTTGGTATCGGAAAATGGTTGAACCCGTGCGATTGCAGTCATCACGGCATCGGTGAGCCTGCGAGCTTGGTAGTCGCGATGGCCGCGGGCACGTGACTGTCCCGGCACGCTGAAGGCGAGCTGTTTCGCCTCTTCAGCAGCATTCTCGGGCAGCCGCAACCGCAGCTGTACACCGGACTTCGGCTTGCCTCGACCTGCTGGAGTGGGATAGCGCATCACCGTTGCAATGTGAGTCAGCCGATTGTCGCTGTCGTCATAGTCTCCGCCGGATCGTCGTCGTTGATCCTCGATGTACTCAGCCAGAAGTTGTCGAACCGTCGCATCACGCGAGAGCCCGCGGTGTTCTACCACCTGGTCGAGTGCGTCGGCGGCGCACTGAGGAATTCGAACATTCGTCTCCAGCATGAGTGCATTATCCGTCGCGATTCAACAGTCTTGATCAATGCGCGGTGCCGGCGTGCTTGCGCCATCTGTCCTGGGGCGATGACAGGTCCCTGCGGGGTGTGCATGTGCTGACGGTGTGTCCAGTTTTCAGTGCCGCGCTGCTGTACTTGGCGCAGGTCATGGCGTGGAAGCTGTCCAGCGTTGGAGTGGCCATTCGGGCGCGTTGAGCCCTGCCCATCGACCAGGTGGTGGGCGCAATGCCTCCCAAAAGTTTGTTGCGGTCGATCGATCGAACGGAGGTAAGGGAGGCAGTGTCATATGTGCGGAAATGTCGCTGGAGGTTTCCTCGTAAGTGAATTCGAGTGCATTGGAGGCGATTTCGAGGTTTACTGCCCGGGTCTCCTCCGGGCTGAGCGTGAAAGGTGGCCGTAGACGATGACTTTCAGGTGTTGCAAGCAAGAGTCGGTGCGGGCCAATCGGGAACATCACTAGTGCCGCAGTGGCAAGAGCGGGGGCGGGATAGCGTTGCTGCCCCGGCCAGCCGATGAGCACGACGGGTTCGTCGCAGGTCAGTAGCGGTTGCTCGGAGGTCACGAGCCACCAGGTGCGCTGAGCCAGAAGCGGGGCGATGTGTTTCTTCCAAACCTTGATGGCGGTGTCGATCGCAGCTGCTTTAGGCCCCGTGTACTCAGGTTGGAGCATGATTTCGTCGATAATCTGGTGGTGCCGTGCTGGTGTGTAGTCGATACCTGTTGCTGCGCAGAGGATAGGCAGTAGTGCGCGGTGGTCGAGTGCTTCACGGACGTTGAACCGATCGCGAGCACTGCTGATGTCCAGGTTTCCTGCACGTGCTCGGGGCGTGCGCTGGCTTTGAAGGCCGACGAACACGGCTAGATTCCCGCTCAGATTGGGATCGGTGATTTTCCCAGCCGCGCGATTGTCGAGCGATCGAAGCCACCGCGCAGCGGCGTCTTCAATCCTGGACATGTGCGTTTCGAACCACAGGTCCGGCTCCACGTCGGGGTCGATGTCGTCACCGACGATCTGATAGAAGAACTCGTCGTTTGCGATCGCGTCCGGCAGGTCGAGATCGCTGCGTCCTGTCGCGATTTCGGTGAACCGCACTAGCGGGCTTTCGGGTCCGGAGGCCCACCGTCGCAGATACATCTGTGGGACGAAGTGATGTATTCGTGTTCGCTGTGAATTGTTGCGTGTGCGTTCCTTGGATCGTTCGATCTCAGCGTCGCTGAGCCATTTGTTGGCACTGCCCATAGCCGATGACGATAGCGTTTGGGCCAAGCCGTTTTGCGCGGTGTAGATCCCGCGCCAACCCCCTGACATCAAGGAGCGGCCCCGTGCCACCTTCACAGTACGATCCGACCATGCGTACCGACTTTGACCGTGCTGCCGAAATTGCACGCCTGGCAGCAGAATTCGACTGAACCTGGTCAGGAGATGGCCTCGATCGCTAGTCCTCGTCCTCGTCCTCCGGTTCGGGCTCATCCACCCATGCCTGATACCCCGGACTCGTCAGACGCAAGTCGATCGCATTGACACCCAGGTGCAGTGAAATGACCGCTTTCGGCAGGTCCCACCGGAGAGCTGCCTTTGGTTCGGGTTCGGCGCTCGTGGCTGTCCTCAGGAGTGCGGTAAATGCCACATCGAGGTTCGTGAACCCTTCGTCCAGCAGCGGGCGCACCACTGTCATGGGCGTAGCGTCATCTGCCACGTCCGTGACGAAGATCGAGATCCAAATTCATTCTGTGTTGCCGCCCGAACATTATCGATTCGGGCTGACCGACGCGGAGTCCGGTCCGAATCGAGGCGCCGGTTCGATCCAATTCAACGAGTTCCCATCCAGCCTGTGCGCAGAAGGGTTCCAGGTCGTCGACGGCCCAGGTCCAGTCGAATGCTGCGGCGAGGCGGGCGATCCGGGTGGCGCCTTCGATGTCGACGTGCATGTGCGGATGCTACGTCCTTCTTGATCGTTGTTGACGACGGCTCAATCGTGGGGGCGTCGAGGTGAGGGTTGGCGGGTTGTCGGTTATCGGATGCCGGCACCGTAGGTCAGCACCTTGCCAGCCTCGCGTGGGTCGACGTCCGTGACGGCCGGTTGCGGCATGCTGATGTTGACGACCATCGACTGGTCAACCTTCTTGTCGGTGTTCGCGGGCCAGGCGAGACCGGTGAGGGGGTTATTGGTGGTGGATGAGGTCTGGGAGGGTCTGGGCCATTCGACGCAATGAACGGCATGCGTGGCTGCTCGGCTTATGGTGCGTGGGTGATGACATGCGTGCGATGACGGTCGTGGTTGGACTTGGCCTCGTCGTGATGTGGGAGGCTACGACCGCCTTGACGGCCACTGCCGAATCACCAACTCTGACTACGAGAGAGCTGTAAAAGATGCGAGCAGATATCGAACGCGCTGCCCAGGCGGTGCGCGTGGCCGCTGAGTTCGACTGGACGTGGACCGTCAATGACCTGCCGCCGTTCTGCGGTCAGGTCGGTTGGCAGTTCAGCGGCCTCGATGAGCAGGTGCCAGCAGCCGTGACCAATCTCGAAGTCAATCGCCCCGATGTGTCGGTGGGCGTCGCGGACATATCGACAACCGACTTGTCGCGAGCAATCGATGAGATCTCCTTCCGTGCCAGTGATGTGGTTCTCGGTCAGAGCGACTTGGAGCCTGAGCTGGATGAAGTTTTCAATGCACTCGTGGACCGGATGTTCGAACTGCTCGGGCAGCGGCCCACGGATTGGTGGATCGAACCGACCCGCGGCCTGCGCTGGGACCTTCCGGGCCTGGTGGTTACGGCCCAGATCGGCGTCTCATCGGTCAGGGTGTATCTGGTCAGTCCTGCGTACCAGCAATGGTGCGACGAAATCGAGCAGAGCGCCGAAGATGAGTAGACGTGAGGTCGGTTGAGGCTGCGGCCGGCCCGACTCGCTGTCATTCCTGAAAATCGATAGCTTGCGCAGCTCGCACTAGGTGTACCCGGCCGTCAGGTCCAAGTGAGCACTTCGAGGTACGTCTGATGTTGTCCCATGCTGGGACAAGCGGTGGAGCGCTAGCTCTCTGCCGCTCGACTGGCTGAGTTGAGCGCGGATGCGAAACTGCGGGCCAGCAATTCGGCATTGCCGGGAACCTCGACCATGATCTCTGTGCCGCTCGGGAACTCGATCGTCAGGTAGAGGTTGTGCGATTGTTTCTTGGCCATCGCACCGATCATGGTTCCGGCGCCCGGGTTGATCGCTGTACCTAGCGCCATGCGCGTGAGGGTCGTACGTTGTTGGGTGCCCCCGATCTCGACGGACGCTCGGATCCCAGCGACTCTGTAGCGCTGTCCCTTGTACGTCAGGATTTTGCCGTCGAGCTTGAACCCGCCGAAGGTGGCCTTCTCCGGAGGAGGTGGGCCAACAGTGGGATCCACCGGCACATTGACCGACACCGCAGCCGGCGCCGGCGCCCGCTGCGGAGTCAAATCGTCGCCGAAGCCAAGAATCGGTTCGGCAGTTTGAACGGCTGCATTGAGTGCGGCGACCAGCGCGCCGATCTTGTCCTTGCCAGTGATGTAGTTGAAGTCAGCACGGCCGTCGCGGTTATGCCCTTTGCGTCCGCGAAGGAGCAATCTCATCTCGGCGGACTTGGATGCGGTGGCCTCACGCCAGGAAATGCCCTCGATCGCACCTACAGGGACTATCCAGGGAGACGCTGCCCGCTTATTGCGCGGTTGACGCCAGTGCGTGTGCTCGAATGTGACGGTCCCCGCCACCGTCGACGACACCCTCGCCGCCGGGGTACCGCCATTGAGGGCAGCGCAGTGATCAATACCGACCACTGGACCGAACGCTGGCCCGATCACCCTGTGATCAGGACATTCGCCGAGCCGAGGGCAGTGAAAGTCGACATCGGCCGCGCGCTCCCGCTCGGGCGCGGGGGAGCGTCACGCGCCGATCATGTGAGCATGCGGGTGAAAACGTCCGCGCTCTACATGTCCGGATACCTCGACGGCGTTCTCAAATTCTGGGCAAGGATGCACGATGGGCAATGGTTGGCCGGGGTAACCCTGCGGGTCACCGATGCCGGCGGAACCAACCTCGTCGAAATCGACATGCTCGTGACGGCCGACGCCATCGCCGAAGTGCCGGCCACCTGAACATCGCTACTCGATCGAAGGTGGCAGCCGAGGGCCGTGTGCTCGGAACCGGCTACCTCGCCGTTCACGCTCGCGGGCGTCCGCCAACGCTGCCTTGATGGTGCTGCGCGCCGCTGGAGCGATCGAGTACGTCACGCGTGGCTTCCCCGAAACGCTATCCAATCCGGGATCGTGGCGGACCAACCAATTCGCACCCGTCAACCGGGCGAGAATGCGATAAGTCTTTCCACTCGAATAACCCAGCGCGTCCATGACCCGATATCCGTAGATCTCCTTCTTCGGATGTCGGAGAAGGAGCGCAAGCACCGCTTGAACCGCAGGTGTTATCCGTATGCTGTCGGCGGCCACACCCCAACGCTACCAAAAAGATACGTACATACTTTTTTACATATAGAAACCAACAGTGCGAGTTGAAGGATGGACCGATGACACGCAAAAGCGCCGGTGAGCGAGGTGCTCACCGGCGCTGGAAATGCGAGATCGACCTATGTCACCAGCGCTGAAAACCGGTCACGTACGTGCCATTCCAGAGCGCCGGGTCGCTGAGCGTGATGGAGACACGACCTCCGTGTGAAGCTGCCTCGTCGACGATCTGGTCGACGGTGGCGTAGACGACGTTCCCGGTGGGCTGATAGACGGAACCAGGGCCGAGGTTCACGCGCCAACCCCGATCCGGGATGGGGCCGAGGAGGTTGCCGGCATTGGTGTCGGCGATGAATCGGGTCTCGTTCTGATCGAAATTGACTCCGACAAATCCGTTGCCGGAATACGGGGTCGCGGCAGAAGCGGCACCCGCCCCGAGGAGGGCCACAGCACCGGCCGCGACCGGGACCAACAGTGCAGCTACAGCCATACGTGGACGGGACATGAAAACCTCCTGTGACGCGAAGGCTGCATCGACCGCAACCAACTTGATGTAACTGACGGTAGCGCAAAACGTGATAACCGAACATTTGCGAGAACATGACGTCGGTCACGTCGGCTGTAGCGCGAAGGCTCGCAATCTGGGCATTCACACTTTATGACTAGGTGAAACAAGGCTGATCGTCTTTAAGTGCGGAGGCGGAAACGATCCGCTTGCCGCTTTCAGCTCCAAATGAGTAAATGCCTGGCACTCAACCCGGTCGGTCGGATCACCTACTGCATCCGCCTGCCCGGCCACCTGCGGTGTCCCCCAAGAGGATGCTCCGCTGCGCTCCGCTCTGTAGAAGCGAAAAGATCCTTTTTCCTTCCTGTCCTTCCGATCTTGATCGACGTGCTCGTCACTTGTGTGGACGCCATCACCGCGGTGCCGGCCACCTAGACGGTTGCGGAGACGGCCGTGATTGTCTCGGGGCGTTGTGCGGGATCACTGGTTCTGTCTGGCTCGCTGGGGGTTCAGACGATACGAAGTGTTTCCCAGTCCGGACCGCAGCCCGAGTGCGAAGAGTTGGCACTCCACGTCGTTGGCGGCCTTTCGTACCTCGTACGCGGTGGTGCCGGCAGTCGGGCGTGATGATCGTTTCTCACGTCCCCGGCACAGGGTGCGCCGGGGACGTGAGAAACGATTCTAGCGCCTATTTGTGCAGGTCAACCTATATAATTGGGGAGTCTAATTCGGTAGCGGACCTGACCAGTTCGCTCGATTCTGGAGGATTCCTG
>NZ_JAQGFI010000027.1:0-42583 GCF_027854095.1 Rhodococcus sp. C-2
TTTCAGATCATTCCCGGGAAGGTGCGCCCACTCACGCCGCCTCGCCGAGAACCATCCACAGGTTCTGATCATTGCTCCTACCGATGATCTGCCCCGACGATTCCGGTGTGTTCGCGACGATCAGATTCTGGCTCGTGACATGAACAGCCTGTACGGCGAAGTCCAACGCAACAACACCGACTACGAGTAACACCAGCGAGTGCGTCGCCTGCGCGTTGAATACCCACGACAGCAAGAGAACGACCAAAGACGCCCCGGTGACGCGTTGCGCTTTGCCTTGATCGGCCCACCGACCGGCACCGACCGCGCCCAATGCTCCAACCAATCCTGCGATTCCGAAGAGCCCGATCTGTGTGGTCGACAACCGCCATGGTTCCTCACTCAACGGCAGGGCCATTCCGCTCCACAAAGCACCAAAGGACGCGAAAAGGAACAAGGCGATCAGGGCCCGGGTGCGAAACAGTCGGTTCGTAAGCGTCAACGTCACGACAGACCCCATTGCACGCACGTACGAACGCCTATCGTGTTGCAAACGAGGATCTTTCGGCAGCATCGTCAGCGCGACGGCCGCGACCAGTACCGAAATGAAAGTGGATCCCGCGTAGACCGCCCGCCAGCCTGCCAGATCCGCAACTGCGCCGGCGACAGTCCGAGCGAGGATGATGCCGACGACAACGCCGCTGGTGATGACACCGATGTTTGCGCCCCGCTCGTCCGGGTCACTGATTGCCGCAGCATAGGCAACTATGACTTGAACAACTACCGAGAACGTGCCTGCGACCGCCATCCCGATCAACAGCTGCAGATTCGTGGTGGCCAGAGCAACAAGCATCGTTCCCGTTGCAGCAGCGACGATCTGGATTGCGATCAATTTCTTTCGATTCACGAGATCGCTCAATGGCACCAACACGATCAACCCCACCACATAACCGAGTTGGGCGAGTGCGACTACGAAACCGAGGCCGGCCGGAGGAATGGAAAGATCCGAGCCTATTTGCCCGAGGAGCGGCTGTGCGTAGTAGATGTTGGCTACCGAGACCCCGCAGAGCACTGCGAGCAACAGGCGAAGTCCGCGAGACATTTTCAACTTGCCCCGCGAGTTCTCGACAGCATGACGTACAGGCACTTCCACCTCAACTTGGTTGCGTTTTGATACCATTTGGAGGTTACGTCAATACAGTTTCAAAACGCAACCAATGAGGAACTCGATGCCGGATCGCGCACAATGGACAGACCCGCACTGCCCGACGGCCCGAGCGGCCGACATCATCGGCGACAGATGGTCGCTGCTGATCGTGCGTGACGCCTTCGACGGGTCATCGAGATTCAGTCAGTTTCAACGAAACCTGGGCATCGCAAAGAACATTCTCACGGACAGGCTCAAAGTCCTTGTCGAGCAGGGAATCTTCGAAGTCCAACCGAACGCGCAAGGTACCCGCAACGAGTACATCCTGACCGAACGCGGTATGGATCTGTTCATCGTGATCATTAGCCTGCGACAGTGGGGAGAGCGCCACGCCTTCGATGACGGTGAGCCACACTCGATCTTGATCGACGACACCACGGGCGATCCGGTTCCCAGGCTTCGACTGATCAACACACGGAATATCGACCTGGACCCTACAAGTACACATGTGGAGAAGGTCGAGGAAGGTTGACCCGCAACTCGCCAGATTGACAGATGGGCGCACATGATTCGAAGTACGCGCATACTCCGACCATGACTGTCGATCTCGAGTTCTCCTGGCCGCAGTTTCTCTGGATTGCATTCATCTTCGTCGGCGTGCCCGCAACTATCGGCGCGAGCATCATCTGGACAATCTGGCGTTCGGAACGAACTGGCCTGGAGCACTCCACGACCGCCCTCGGCGGCGGGCACACGGGATCGGGCTCACTCGGACTGTGGCGCACCGGCCTGTTGGCCTTTGCACTGGGCTTTCTGTCTTGCGTGGGCTGGCTCAGCTGGTCAGCCGACTACAAAGGCGGATTCCGCGGCCCCGGCCTGCCTGCTCCGACACAGTTCCCCACCTGGCAGGTCGTCGCCTGTGGACTGACAGTGATTCTGGCGTGTTTCGGTTCCGCCCATTGCTCGCGATGGATGAAGGCCGGCGGTATGACGGCCGCTGCCGGCACTGCTGCAGGATTCACCACAGCATTCAGCATCGACGCCAGTGCCGATGTCACCGGACAGGCAGGCGTGGGCGTCGCACTGTCCACAATCGGATGGGGCCTCACCCTTACCGCACTGATGCTTCTGCGCAGCAAGTGGTCGCAACGAGGATGATTCATTGCCGGATCATCCATACTCCGAGTAAAGAATTCGATAGGCGGACCTAACACGTTTTGAAATTCATTAAGAAGAAAATCGATTCCAGATACAGGATCGCCTGATTGCCGAACCTCCACGAGATCCTCGAAAAATATGAGACAGAAGCCTTATCGCTTCCGTGCCAACCCTTTGACGCATGCGGATCATAATATTCTTCGAACATCACGTGGAAGTGCACACAAGTCTGTGACTCACGGCATTATCCGATTTATCACGGGAAATCGTGATAAATCATCACCGTCCCTGAACTGCAACAACGTCTTAAGTTACAGATTCAACTAGTTTCAAACCATAGGGTTTCTTCCTTTTTCTCGGCGTCTCGATTCCGTAATGCTTGACATCGAATTGTCTTTCGTTCTCAATGAGCAATGTCAACTGACGGCGATGCCCCTCAGTGCATCAACGCAGTAATTCCGCTATCGAATCCAGTGAAGGGAACAGCCGCGAAATGACGGTTGCCGAGAGCTTGAAAGATAGGAATCTGTACTCCAACCTCAGGCGTGCTGCTGATTTGAGCGACCCATTCTGGGATCGCGCAGTCAGTAAGGGTCTGGCCGATCTCACTGCCGATCGCGTCGCAGGTTTCGAACACCGGACGATCCAAGGATACGAATTCGAGAACTTCTCCACGTACTCGTATCTGGGGCTCGACACCGACGACCGAATTCGTTCGGGTGCGATCGCCGCTCTCGAGCGCGAACGAACGTTGAACAGTTCCATCTCGCGGATGAGAGTCCACTCCAGCCTTCTCGACGACACAGAGGCCGCGTTGAGCGAACTGCTTGACGCACATGTGCTCACCCTCGGATCCGCCGCAAACGCTGCGTGGAGCTTGCTCCCCCTCGTCGCGTCCGGGTTGCTCACCGGCGGTGAACCTCCCCTCATGGTGTTCGACAAGAACGCACACTTCTGCCTCAATGCCATGAAGGCGAGCGTCGCCGACGAAACGACGATCGTGACCATTCGGCACGACGACGTCGATGAACTCGAAAGTCTTTGCCGAACAAATTCTCAGGTGGCATACGTGGCGGACACCGTCTACAGCACAGGCGGGAAGGCGCCCCTGAACGAACTGTTTGCATTACAGGCCAAATACGGACTGATTCTCGTTCTCGACGAGGCGCACAGCACCTCGGTCATCGGACACAACGGGCGTGGCGCGGTCCTGGATCTCATCGGCAGCCTCAATGATCGAACATTCTTGCTGACATCACTGAACAAGGGATTCGGTGCTTCCGGCGGTGCGATCGCACTCGGCCGGAACGGGGGCAGTCGAAATCGTGATCTCGCACTTCGCTACGGCGGCCCGTTGACGTGGTCGCAGCGTGTGAACGTAGCCGGGCTGGGTGCTATTGCGGCGTCCGTGGAGCTCCACCGCAGCGGAGAGGTCGACAAGCGGCAGCGGCAACTCCGCACGGTTGTCGAACTGTTCGATTCGCTCGTCGACACGCCGGCATCGGGCGATGGACTCCCGATCCGCTTCGTCACGCTCCACGAGGAAGAACAAACCATCACCGCAGCACAGAAACTGCTGGCTAGCGGTTTCTACACATCGGCGGTCTTCTTCCCTGTCATCGGCCGGGGCAAAGCCGGGCTGAGACTGATGCTTCGGGCGGACCTTCCACATGCAACGATCGAGCGCTTCGCCGACGTCCTACGAAGTGTCACGGAATGAGCGACGACCGCACTGTCGCAGTGACACCGCTGGCTTGTGCCGTCGTGTTGACAGCACAAATGGCCACGACCATCTACCTCCCTTCACTGCCGAAGATCGCGACGGATCTGGGCATCGAAGATTCCGTGGTGAAGTGGTCGGTGACACTCTTCGTGATCAGTGCCGCACTTCCGGTGGTCGTGTGGGGGCGGTTGGCAGATCGACTCGGACGCAGGACGGCACTGTTGTCCAGCTTGGTATTGTTCGTGATCGCCTGCATTGCATTGGCTTTGGTCCAGAGCGCCGCCGTACTACTGATCGGCCGGATCGTTCAAGGCATCGGAGCAGGAGGTGCGGCCATCATCGTGCGAATGATGGTGAAGGACAAGTTCACCGGTTCGGAGTTGGCTAGCCGCTTGTCGCTGTTGTCGATGGCATTTGTGGTGGCACTGGGCGGTGGCCAACTGATCGGCGGCGCTCTTGCGTCGTTCACCTCGTGGCGAACCGGCTTCGGCGTGCTCGGAGTACTCGGAGCAGCACTCGCTGCGGTGGCACTGAGGACCGAGAACACCACAGTCCGCGACAACAACGAACGCGTTGTTCGGTGGAATGCCATAGTCCTGACACCCCAGTTCTACAAACCAGCCATTGCGGGGGGCCTGGGTTTCGGCGCGATAGTCCTTGTGCAGCAATCGAGCCCCTTCCTGTTCAGCGATCGATTCGACTTGCAACCGTGGGCATTCGGAGCCTTCGGAATCCTCTACGGAACCGCCTACTTCAGCGGCGCGCTTTACGTCAATCGAAGGGCCACAACCGTCGGTTCAGAGAAGTTGATGCGTCGAGGTGCGCTGTGCATGCTGCTTGCCGGCCTCGTCCTCATGCTCTGCTGGTATCCCCCACTCGGTTCCACGCCGTTGCTCGCGGTCTTCCTGCTCGGATACATCGCACTGACATTTGGGCAATCGCTTCTCTTCCCGAACTCGGCAGCATCAGCAGTGACGCATTTTGCTGAAGGCGGAGCCATCGCCGTCGCGTACTGCGGACTCGTACAGCAGGGAATTGCCGGCATCGCCTCTGTAGTCGGACCTCTCGCATCCGATGAACGCGTGTGGTCGGCAATCGTCGCACTGATCACTGCAGCAGCGACTGCGCTCGTATTCTCCCTCCGCACAGCTTCCTCCGAACCGACAGTAGGTACGTCCCATGCCCGTCATTGAACGCACCGCACAACTCGACCCCGGTACCCGCGAGCAAAACTTACTGGCATACAAGGAAATTCGCGAGCGAGTTGCGGACGCGCAACACTTGTCCGTTCACGGGGCACCCGAGCGGTCGGTCGCCAAGCACCGGGCTCGCGGCAAATTGCCCGCTCGCGAACGCATCGATGCTCTTCTCGACGTGCAGTCCCCGTTCTTCGAGATCGGACAACTGGCCGGATTCGAGGTGTACGACGAGCAACTCCCGTCGGCTGGTCTGGTCACGGGCGTAGGGCTCATCCGCGGCTCACTCTGCGCCATCTTCGCGAACGACGCCACCGTCAAGGGCGGCACCTACTACCCGCTGACCGTCAAGAAGCAACTGCGATTGCAATCCGTCGCTCGTCGGCTGAGGTTGCCGTGTGTCTATCTCGTCGATTCCGGAGGTGTTTTCCTTCCGATGCAGGACGAGATCTTCCCCGACGAGCACCATTTCGGCGAGATGTTCAAGAACATCGCCGAAATGTCGGCAGACGGCATCGTTCAGATCGCAGCAGTCATGGGTTCCTGCACGGCTGGAGGTGCATACATCCCAGCGATGTGCGACGAGACCGTCATCGTCCGCGGTACCGGCACCGTCTATCTGGGCGGCCCTCAGTTGGTCAAGGCTGCAACCGGTGTCGACGTCGAACCGCAAGAGCTCGGCGGCGCCGACGTGCACGGGGTGATCAGCGGCGTCGTCGATCACATCGCCAACGACGACATCGAGGCTCTGAGCATGATCGCCGACATCGTCGCCCGCGGTGATCGACGGGAGGTACGGGCGCCGTCACGATCTCCGCGACCACCTCTTCACTCCCCCGAGCAGCTCGACACGGTGATCCCGGCTTCCTCGAAAACCCCGATCGTCGCGCGCGACGTTCTGGCCCACCTGCTCGATGCCAGCGAATTAGTCGAGTACCGAGCGAATTACGGCCGAACCATCGTCTGCGGGACCGGCCACATCGAGGGGTACACCGTCGGGGTCATCATGAACGACGGTGTGCTCTTTTCGGAGGACTCCCTCAAGGCCGCGAACTTCGTCGAACTGTGCTCACAACGAGACATCCCATTGTTGTTCCTGCACAACGTCAACGGATTCATGGTCGGGAAGCAGTACGAGGCGGAAGGTATCGCCAAACACGGCGCGAAACTGGTCAATGCCGTTGCCTGCGCCAGGGTTCCCAAGCTCAGCATCGTCATCGGCGGAAGCTACGGGGCGGGAAATCTCGCGATGTGCGGACGCTCGATAGGTCCTGACTTCATGGCCGTGTGGCCGAACGCGAAGACCACCGTGGTCGGTTCCGAGCAAGCAGCGTCGGTGATGGCATTGATGAAGATCGAATCTGCGCGCACACGCGGAACTCCGCTCACGGAAGAGGAAATCGAGGAAATCAAACGGCCGATACGCGAAGGTTACGACCGGCAGGGCGAGTCGGTGTACGTCGCATCCAGGCTTTGGGTTGACGCGATCGTCGACCCGGTCGACACGCGATCCTGGGTTTCACTCGCGCTGTCCATGCTTCCCCGCAATCACGGAACAACGCGCTTCGGCGTCTTCAGGATGTGAGAACATGACTCGACTTCTCATCGCCAATCGGGGTGAAATCGTCACGCGCATCGCGCGCACGGCCCGTCGTCTCGGCATGTCGGTATTGACGATCTCCTCCCCCGTCGATTCACACGCACAGTGGCATCGCCTCGCCGATCACACCGTGCTTCTGGACGGAGACATCCCCTCGGAGTCCTACACCAATTCGGATCAAATCATTGCGGCCGCGCTGGCCGCGGATTGCGATGCCGTGCACCCGGGTTACGGATTCCTCTCCGAAGACTCCGATTTCGCTGAAGCCGTCGTCGCTGCAGGTCTGACATTCGTCGGTCCGGCCGCTGAATCCATCGCTCTACTCGGAGACAAGGCAAGAGCGAAGAAGGCCGCCGCTGACGCCGGCATCCCGACTCTCACCGCGTGGGGCGAGGCAAGCGCCGATCCCGATACCGTCCTCGGTCACGTTCGATCTCTCGACGTGCCGGTGCTGCTGAAACCGGTGTTCGGGGGCGGCGGCAAGGGGATGGTTCGACTACATCCGGGTGATGACGCACGAGAGGTCATCACCTCTGCAATCGGTTTGAACGAAAGGAACTTCGGCCGCGGCGACCTGATGATCGAAACGCTGGTGGAGCGTCCGCGTCACATCGAAGTTCAGGTCCTCTTCGATTCCTTCGGTACAGGAGTTCACTTCTTCACCCGTGAATGCTCCCTACAGCGTCGGAACCAGAAGATCATCGAGCAGGCACCGGCAAGTTCTGTCCCCGAATCGGTCCTGGGAGCCATGCAGCACGACGCTCTGCGACTACTCGGAGGCGTCGGCTACGTGAATGCGGCAACCGTCGAATTTCTGGTTGACGCCGAAAACCGCTACTACTTTCTCGAAGTCAACACGCGCCTACAAGTCGAACACACGGTCACCGAGGAAGTGACCGGCGTCGATCTCGTCGAACTGCAACTCGACATCGCCCTCGGCGCCCGTTTGCCGTTACAGCAGCGCCATATCGCGCTGCGGGGTTTCGCGGTGCAAGCCAGAATCTACGCCGAGGATCCGTCGAACGGGTTTCGGCCCGCACCTTCACATTCCGTGGACATAGCCTGGCCGTCGGGGGTTCGCATCGACAGTGCTTTCGAGGGTGCCGGCAGCATTCCGCCGTTCTACGATCCGATGATCGCAAAGGTCATAGCAAGCGGTCCGACGCGGTCAACCGCACTGGAATCATTGGACCGAGCTTTGGCCGACTCGAGTTACTTCGGTGGAACCTCGAATATCGGTTTCCTCCGACTTCTCTTGGCGACACCGGCTGTGCGCGCGGATGACATTCACACTTCCTTCGTCGACGAGCACCTCACTCGGTTGATCCCGGATTCTGCAGAGCTCCAGGCCACCGCCGCTGCTGTTGCGATGGTGTGGACTTCCGTCGAGGAACAATCGCCGGTCACCGGGTCGTCGTGGACCGGCCCCCACGGACTACATCGAGAGACATTGCGCAAGTTGGGATCCGACCCGATCGGACGCGAACTCATTGCCGACGGCCGCGTCGTGCCGACAACCGTCATCTCACAACGAAGCAACCACTGGATTGTCGCCGCCGACGGCCGGAACATTTCGGTGGTCGTCAGGGGTGGAACCGACGAGGTGACACTCAGTCTGGTCGCCGATGGTTTGACAACCACCGCTGGGCGCCTCGGAGTCGGCACCGGTATATGGGTGTGCGTTGGTGGCTGGACCGTGAAGGTGGACGAGAAAGTCTATACAGCAAAGGATTCCGATCTCAGCGACGGAGAGATCACATCGAAGATGCCGGGAACCGTGCTGGCAGTGCTGCAGACTGGAACGCGGGTGTCGGAAGGTGATGTCGTCGCGGTCGTAGAAGCAATGAAGATGGAGACTGCCCTTCGTGCTTCCTCACCCGGAATCGTCTCGTCGGTGACAGTAACGGTGGGAGATGTCATCGATGCCGGACAAGTGCTGGCAGCCGTGGCGCCATGAGTAAAGATTGCCACGATCTTATCTCTTTCTTGACTGAAGCAATTGTTACACAATATCTTTCATGTCAGAAGCAGGGGGAATCGAGCGTCGCGCAGTCATTGTTTCCGCAACCGAACTCCGCGAACTCATTCGTTCCGATCGGACGCTCGTCGTCGTCAACGTGGTGCGAGACAACAGCGAGGGCGGAGCCGGAATCATTACTGCGCCGCAGTCCATCACATTGTCGATCAACGACTTTCAAAGCAGTGGAGGCGGGACTGACGGGAATCGACCGCTGCCAGACCTCGCCGCATTCGGAAGAACACTGAACGATCTGAAAGTATCCGCCGATGCTCACATCGTGGTCTACAGTTCGGACAGCCCCCTGCTTGCGGCCCGCGCGTGGTTCACGCTTCGCTGGGCAGGACGTTCAGTGCGGTACTTGGACGGCGGATCGTCCGGATGGGTTACAGCCCGGAAACGCACATCGACAAACGATTCGATTCCCGTACCACCTTCCACCACTAGCACGACACTCGCCGACGCAGAAGACGCCCTGCGCGCGGCATCGGCCGGCAGATTGCTCGACGCCCGAGGATCGAGCAGTTTCCGCGCCGGCCACATCCCCGGATCTATCTCAGCGCCGGCAACTGACCTACTCGACGACAACGGATTCCTACTTCCCGACCGCGAGTTACGAGAATACTTCCACCAGTTCGGAATAGAGCGTGGTGCCACCGTCGTGTCCTATTGCGGCGGCGGAGTTGCCGCGTCGCACAACGCACTGGCGCTTGCAGCGGTCGGCATCAGCTCCGCGGTCTACGTCGCGTCGTGGTCGGGGTGGAGCGCCGACCCCGAACGACCCGTCTCCACTGACATCCATCACACACCAAGGAATCCGGACCAGCGATGACACGACAGATGATCCTCGGCGCCTACATGGTCTTTCCGAGTATGCACAGTGCCGGAATGTGGCGGCATTCGTACTCGGAGAATGCCTTCGAGGACAGAGCGCTCTACGAGCGATACGCGCAAGCAGCGGAACGAGCAAAATTCGACCTGATACTGATACCTGAGCGTGTGCACTACGTCGACGGCCACACCAAATACGGTCTGCTGACCGGCTTTCAACATGATCCGACGCAGTTGGCTGCAGTGGTGGCCGGCGCAACAAATCGTATCGGTCTCGGCGTAACCCTTTCGGCAAGCTTCAACAGCCCGTACAACCTGGCGAGAACTCTGGGCAGCCTCGACATACTCAGCGGTGGGCGCGCGGCCTGGAACATCGTGATGACGGCACCCGGTCCGGCTAACGACAACTTTCCCGAAGTCGATCGGCTTCCGAGAGAAGAACTGTACGAGCGCGGCGACGAAGTTCTCGAAGCAACCACCGCACTCTGGTCGTCGTGGGACGGCGACGCCGTATCTGCCGATCGCGACAGCGGAATCTACGCAGACACAAGCAAGATTCACGCGGCCGACTACAAGGGCAAATACTTGTCGGTGCAGGGTCCACTCACCTTGCCACAATCACCTCAGGGCCGCCCGGTCTTCATCCAGGCAGGTGAATCTGTGAGAGGGCGCGAATTCGGTGGGCGGTGGGCAGATCTGGTCTTTGCGATCGACCCGTTGGAGGAAGATCTTCGAGCGAAGCGCAAGGCAATTCGCGGCTACGCGGAAGAGGCCGGACGCGACCCTGATTCGGTGCGCCTCGTCGCCGCTGTGCAACCGATAGTCGGCGAGACGACGAGCATCGCAAAGGAACGGCAGGAGTACCTGCGATCCTTGATCCATCCGGATGCGGCAATCGAGTGGGTCTCCCACTCCGCAGGACTAGACTTGTCGCAGTTCGATCCGTCCACTCCGATCGCCGAAGTTCTCAACCGCGGTGGTGGCCCCTCGCGTCGATTGACACGCCTGATCGAATCCCGAAATCTCACCATCGCCGAAACCGCAGAGTTGTTCGCGCGCAATGATCTCACTCCCGAGATTGTCGGCTCGCCGCAAGAAGTGGCGGACGAGTTGACGCACCTCTTCGAATCGGGAGCAGCTGACGGTTTCATCCTGACCGCTACCCACTTCCCCAGGGGGCTCGACGACTTCGCGAGTTCCGTCGTGCCACTTCTGCAAGATCGGGGCGTGTTCCGGCGCGAATACACCGGAACGACCCTGCGGTCCCACATCTTCGACACCACTCGCACTTCCCCACGATGAACGGAACTCAGCCCATGACGACGTCGCGGCTTTCATCCATACCGATCCGAGTCGCCATCCTGGCGTCGACGCTTGCAGTTGCAGCCGGCTGCAGCACTGCAACGCCAGCTGCGAGCGCCGACTCCGAGCCCGTGTCAGGGGGCGATCTGACCTTTGCGATCAATACGTTTCCACCGTGCATCGACAAGACCCTGAACGGTCAAACTGCTACGGCATTCCATCCACTCTACGACAAACTCGTCGACCAGAACCTCGAGACCGGGGAGATCGTGCCTTGGTTGGCGACCTCCTGGGAGGTCCAGAACGACGGTCGACGATTCGTCTTCGCTCTGCGGGACGGCGTGACCTTCAGCAACGGCGAGCGTCTGGATGCGCAGGTTGTCGCGGACAACTTCGAAAGCCAGAAGAGACTGGGAGACAGTGGCTTCGCGACCACTGCGAAGTCACATCTCGCAAACTTCACTGGAGCGGAGGTACTCGACGCTTCCACTGTCGCACTCAATTTCTCGGAACCGTCAGCGGGCTTCCTTCAAGCCGCCCGCTCCGACACGCTCGCCATCATCGCACCGGAATCGTTGAAGAAGACGCCCGAAGAACGCTGCGCCCAGGGCGTTATCGCTTCCGGCCCGTTCGTACAGAAAGAACTGGAGACCAACGCGAAGGTCGTACTCGCTCGTCGGGACGGGTACCACTGGGGATCCTCACTCAACAAGAACAAGGGAGAGGCCTATCTGGATTCGATCACCTTTTTGGTGGTCCCCGAATCCTCGGTGCGAATCGGCGGTTTGACGTCAGGACAACTGGACGCCGCGATCGACATTCCGAGCACAGACGTCGACCGGGCAGAAGGCGCCGGACTCACTGTCATCCCGTCCCTTGCTGCCGGCATCAACGACTCGCTCTTGCTCAACCCCACGTTCGCGCCGGTACTTGCGGACCTGAACGTGCGGCGTGCTTTGGTGAAGGGCATCGATACCCAGCAGATCATCGACACCACCTACACACCGAGTGACGAGAAAGCGCGAAGCATCTTGTCGGTGAAAGCGCCCGGCTACACCGATCTGTGGTCCGAGTACACCTATGACCCGTCGGGTGCGAAGTCACTGCTGGACGCCAGTGGATGGACAGTCGGCGGTGACGGATTCCGAACCAAGGACGGTGAGAAACTGACCGTCGAATTGGCCTACCGCAACCACCTCCCCCAATCGCAGTTCGAACTGATCCAATCTCAGCTGCGCGACATCGGAGTTGCAGTGAACTTGCAACCTCGCTCGACTGCCGAGGACAACGCCGCGAGAACCGACGGCACATGGGAATCGATCTACTTCCAGAGCTTGCGCGCCGACGGTGACGTACTGCTGGTGTTCAGTCCCACTCTCGGCTCGACCAAAGGCATCGCCTCGACTCCGGAGCTGAATGCATTGCTGGTCAAACAATCTCAGACCGTAGACGTCGATGCGAGAAACGGAGTGTTGAAGGAGATTCAGGAACTGATTGCCGATCAGGCACTGGCGATCCCGTTGCACGCCTCTTCGCTGATCTACGCGACGACTCCCGCGGTTCACGACCTGCGCATCCAAGCCGATCTCTACTCGGTGGACTTCGTGGATGCGTGGAAGAGCTAGCCCACACTTCGTGATCTCGACAACCTGCTTCGACAAACCCTCTTCCCGGAAGGAACCCGATGTTCACCCGTCCTCGCACCGCAACGCTTCTGATCTCTACCCTGGCCACAGTTACTCTCCTGGGTACCGCTTGCGGAAGCCCAGATGAAGAATCGACCGGGCAACACTCCGGTGCAACAACATCCAGTATCAACTTGTCGGCCGAGCAGAACCGCATCAGCACCGACAAGGTTGATTCGATCGCAGCGAAGGTCCCTCAGGAGTTCCGCGACCGGGGCACGATCCGAATCACCGGCAACGCTGGAACCGCTCCACCGTTGCGCTTCTATGCCGACGACGACAAGACTGTCATCGGTTCCGAGACCGACGTCGCGTATTTGATTGCAGAGGTGCTCGGGCTGAAAATCGACCTTCAGGTCGCGGATTGGGCGCAGAATTCGGTGCGGATCGATTCGGGAGACGCAGATGCGTTCATCTCCAACGTGACGGTCACCGAAGAGCGCAAAGAGAAATACGACTTCGCGACGTACCGCCTCGACACTCTCGCGTTCGAGGTCAGAAAGGACAGGAATCTCTCACTCGAGAAGCCGGAAGACATCGCCGGACTGAAGATCGGAGTCGGCGCTGCCACCAATCAGGAGGCGTTGCTGGTGAAGTGGAATGAGGACAACCTCGCAGCTGGGCGTGCTCCCGCTGAAATCACCGTGTACCAGAAGACCACTGACTACTACCTGCCGCTGTCTTCCGGTCGAATCGACGCTTACTTCGGCCCCAACCCGTCATCGCAGTTTCACGCTGCACAGACTGGCGAGAACGAAGTGATCGGTCAGTTCTCCGGAGCCGGTGAGGCCGCGTTGGGCCAGATCGGTGTACTGGTCAAGAAAGACAACGGCTTGGTACAACCGATCAGCGAGGCGATAGATCATCTCATCGAAAACGGCACATACGAGCAAGTTCTCGAGCGATGGAAGATCACCAACGAGGCAGTCGACAAGTCGCTGGTCAATCCCCCTGGCCTCCCGAAGACGAACAAATAGGAAAGGCGCACTCTAACTCGTCGCGGGGCGACTATTTCAGTCTGAACCGCGAGATCGACGGCGGACCATCGTATGCCTCGCCCGCCCCGTCGACCCGAGACCGTGCGCAGCGTGCTCCACCGGCTGCATCGCTTCATCGAAGGACACGCAGCACCAGCTGTCTCCAAGATGATTCGAATGCTGAACTGGGAAGAACGGAGCAAGACAATGGAATCCGACCCAGGTTGTCAACCGAGTGCTAGCTTGGAGTTCCCGATTCAGGTCAGAGCAGGAGCTTCATCCATGAAACTGGCAGAGGCACTGGCGCTACGCAGTGACACCACTCGCAAGGTTGCGCACTTGCGCGAGCGGATCGTCGACAATGCACGCCACCAGGAGGGAGAAGTTCCCGCCGAAGACGCCGCCGTCCTTCTCGAAGAGCTGACGTCAACTCTGAGCGAACTCGAACGGTTGATGCGCGCGATCAATCGAACCAATGCGCAGGCGATCCTCGGAAACGGCACTGTCACAGATGCACTCGCCCATCGAGATGTGCTGCGTCTGAGACACTCTGCAGTCAATGCCGCTGCGGACGCCGCGTCCGGGCGCGAAGAGCGAGGTTACGGTCGTCAACTCCGATCAGAATTGGTCTATGTCGCGGCAGTCCCCGTCACCGAACTTCGGGCAATCGCGGACGACCTCGCCCGCGAGATTCACGAGGTCGATACACAGATTCAACGAACGAATTGGGAGGTGGATCTGATCGAGTAAGCACGGCAGCGTTGGAGCAGGTAGTCGTTCGGCGAAGCGAGCACACACCGCGACCGGCGGTCTATCCGGTCACCTCTGAGCGCGGCGGGCAGCGCACATACACATTGCAGCCCTGCACGTCGTACAGGTAAAAGTGCACTACGCACACATCACCACCACGTGCTGATCGTCGATAGACGAGGGCGGGTTCGGGGCATCCAGCACTGTCGGCGACTACAGGTCGGTGCGTCTCCGATTGGGATGCAGGATGCACCTCAGTAGCGCGAATAGTGCTGCATCTCCTCGC
The DNA here is from genome assembly GCF_027854095.1 of Rhodococcus sp. C-2. Classification (NCBI taxonomy): domain Bacteria; kingdom Bacillati; phylum Actinomycetota; class Actinomycetes; order Mycobacteriales; family Nocardiaceae; genus Rhodococcus; species Rhodococcus sp. C-2. The sequence continues at coordinate 14,652 of NZ_JAQGFI010000027.1, forward strand.
GATCTGCAGCGCAGATGCACTTTCGATCGAGACCGCGGTCGGCAGTCACTGCGCAGAAGCGAACCCCGAGCGGATCGTGGGATTTCATACTGTGCTGACACGCCGGGCAGATCGACGGTGTTTTCTGATCCTCGTCAGTCGACTCGGATTGCCCTCGTGCATTCGACACATCGGACGGGTTCGACGCCATACCGGCGCTCCAGTTCTCGGCCGTTCGACCACAGACCGGGTTGGCGTCGAGGACGACATGGCTTGACCGCGCATATTCGAATGACCCTCGACGTACCCCACGCTACTCGCTTCGGCACACCGGTTTGTACCAATTTCTGCCCACGCGACAATCCCGGTCGAGCAGGATAGAACTACTGCACGCACCATTTCCGTGCAGGATTCGAATTCGTGCAGCATTCGTCGTGAAAGGGCTTCTCGTGAACACTTTCCAACGTGTATCCGCCGCCGTGAACGTAGTGGTCCAACCACTGATCGGCGCTCCGATCGTAGGCAAACTACTGGGCCGTTCCATGACCGTCATCACCTACGTCGGACGCAAGTCCGGTCGCACCTTCAGCGCGCCCGTGTCCTACAAACGAAAAGGCGACCATGTGACGATCGGCGTTGCCATGCCGGACAAGAAGAGTTGGTGGCGCAATTTCTACCCGGAACAAGGTCCGATCGTTCTCCAACTGGACGGTATCGATCGCCCCGGCGAGGCACTCGCACACCGAAAAGGCAAGGGTGTCTACGTCTCCGTCGAACTCGCTCCCGTCGACTGAGCGGATCGAACAGCCACCGGTGCAATCACATTCAGCTCACACCCACCGCCTCACGAGATCTGGGTGATTCAGATCTCGTGACGGTCGGGACCTTTGACTCTGTGCAATCGAGACTCGGTCTCGCACCCTTCGACGCGGGTTTTTTGTCGACCATCGGTCGGACAACCCGATCCTGTCGGGACATTACCGTCCGGTAACATCGACGGCAGGCGTGAGCTGGAAGAGGTGACCACCGTGACGATCGGCATCTATCTGGTCGACGACCACGAGATCGTCCGTCGTGGATTGGCAGACCTGTTGAATCAGGTATCGGGATTCAACGTTGTTGGCGAGGCGTCGTGTGTTCGCGAAGCCTCGGCCGGAATACCCGAATGCCGACCCGACGTGGTTGTCATGGACGTCAGAACTTCCCGACGGTAACGGTGTGGAACTGTGCCGAGAACTGGCGTCGACCTACCCGAGCGCCGCCACTTTGATGCTCACGTCGTACTCCGACGACGACGCACTGCTCGACGCCCTGATCGCCGGCGCACGAGGATTCGTCCTCAAGAACATCCGCGGCCACGACCTGGTGTCGGCGATCCGCACGGTTGCTACCGGCAAGTCGCTGTTGAACACCCAGGCGGTGATCGGTTTGGTCCGGCGCATCCGGTCCGAACAGGAGTCGGGTACTGCGGCAGCCCTGTTGACCGATCAGGAGCTCTTGATCTTCGAGTTGATCGGCAAGGGACTGAGCAATCGAGAGATCAGCTCGCACGCAGAACTCTCGGAGAAAACAGTCAAGAACTACGTCTCACGCATCCTCGAGAAACTGGGTCTCGAACGTCGAACGCAGGCCGCAGTTCTGGCGACAAAGCTTCGTGCGGGCACTTCGCACCCGGATCCTTCCGGCCAGGCGACCACTCACCTGCTGACGCCGTCCGGCTCGCCCTTCTCCGCCACCACGGGCACGCACCATGCCAGGTAGCCGCGACGCGCTCATGCTCAGCCTTTTCGGCGACATCGCCGGAAGCGCGGAGCTGACTGCTCTCAACCCGACTGCAATTCCCAAACTGCTCAGTGCCGTGTTGACCGTCGGGTCCACACTCCAGCTCGACGAAACCCTGCAACAGATAGTCGACGTCGCGCGACATCTCCTCGACGCGGACTACGGCGCGCTCGGCGTGAAATCCCCCGACGGACGCTTGTCCCGATTCATCCACTCCGGTTTGACTCAGGGGCAGGTTGCCAAAATCGGGCATCTTCCCGAAGGACACGGCCTGCTGGGCCTGGTCGTTCGAGAACCGTGCCCGGTTCGAACCGACCGAATCTCCTCGCATCCGTCCTCGGCAGGGTTTCCGACCAATCACCCGCCGATGGACACGTTTCTCGGTGTTCCGATCTTCGTCAGGGGCGAGGTGTTCGGCAGCATCTACCTCGCGGACAGCTCAGAACGGACTGCATTCGACGACCGCGACGAGGCTGTACTCCAGATTCTGGCAAATGCTGCGAGCATCGCCATCGACAATGCGCGTCTGTTCGAGGAATCCCGGACGCGAGAAGCCTGGCTCAAGGCCGTCGCCGCCGTCAATGTACGTCTGCTCAGCGGCGGATCCCGCGACGAGACGCTGGCGGAACTGGTTCGGACGACGCGGCACCTCACGGATGGAAATCTTGTGTGCGTCGTTCGCTACGACCTCGGCAGAGAGCCGGTAGTCCACGTCGCCGATGCTGCTGATTCCCAGCCTGTCCCCGCGACCGGATCAGCCGTCGATCTGTCCGGGACCGTGATCGACGACGCTGCGCGGAGCCGGCGGCCGATCTCTGCACCACATGGCAGTTCCGTTCCGGCACTGAACGTTTCCGGCGACGAATCAGTGGTCGCACTCCCCCTCTCCGGAACCTCGTTCGGCGGCGGTGTTCTCTTCGCGTCACGCCGCAGCAACCGCCCGTGGGGAGTGGACGAGATCGAGCAACTGACGGCGATGGCAGACATCGCTTCTGTCACTGTCGAATTCGCAGAACAGCAACGGAAAGAAAGACTGGTCGACGTCCTCGAAGATCGCGACCGAATCGCGCGGGATCTCCATGACCACGTCATCCAACAGCTGTTCGCCACCGGGTTGAGTTTGCAGGGGGTGCTGCAACGTCCAGGCGACGAGGACACCGTTCGAACCGTATTGGACACCTCTGTCGATCAACTCGATCGAACAGTCCGTGAAATCCGCACCGCAGTCTTCGACCTCCATACGAGCGAGATGTCTACTCCCACAAGCCTGCGGCGGCGACTACTCGATGCCGTCAACGGTCTGTCCGGCCACTCGTCGATCACTCCCAGCGTCACTTTCGAGGGAACCATCGACAGTTCCGTCCCGTCTCGACTTGCCCCGCACGCCGAAGCCGTTGTGCGCGAGGGCTTGAGCAACGCTCTGCGGCATGCACATGCCGATGCCATCGACGTCACCATCCGGGCCACCGAGGAGCTTGTCATCAGCATCGTCGACGACGGTGTGGGAATCGACCAGGCAACCAGAATCCACGGTCTCGACAACCTGGCGACCCGCGCTCGTCAGTGCGGAGGCTCGAGCAACATCACCAGCGAGAACGGTGTCACCGAACTGGTGTGGCGTGTTCCGCTGAGCCCCAGGCGAAGTCCGTTGCCGATCCAGCATCGTTGAGCGTCAGAGCGGATCCAGTTGGGCCTTGAGCAGGCAGAACTCGTTACCTTCCGGATCGGCCAGGACATGCCATTGTTCGTGCCCTGTCTGGCCGATGTCGGCCGGCCGCGCACCAAGACTCAACAGGCGTTCCAGTTCGGCCTCCTGATCGCGATCGGTGGCGTTGACGTCGACATGCAGGCGGGGCTTACCCTTCTCCGGTTCGTCTCTGCGACTGAGGATGATCGTCGGCTGCGGACCGCCGAACCCTTCGCGTGGGCCGATCTCCAACGAACCGTCGTCCATTCGATCGAGCACGACGAAGTCCAGGACCTCGCACCAGAACCGGCCCAGCACCTCGGGTTCCCGGCAACCGAGCACCAGTTCACTGATACGACATGCCATGACCATCTCGCTTTCTTTCGGCTCGTGAAGACAACTCTCTCGACCGTACCGGACCACGTGATCTACGCCATGCCTCTGTTCCGATCCTAGGGACCTTTTCCCCTCGTCCGAGTTCCCGGTCGCCACGATCATTGCGTTATGTTCCACAGTCCCAGGCATTCTCGGTCTTTCGTCACGTCGATGTGCGTAGGCGGCCGTCGTGGTTGATCTCGCGCCCCGGCCGGTCGGTGAGGTCGATTCTCCCGCCGATGCAATTCCCCGAACCGCTCCGAAGGGTTCGAAACTGGTCGAGATCCTCAGGACCACCGATCACAAGATGATCGGTCTGATGTACATCGTGACTTCGTTTGCCTTCTTCTTGATCGGCGGACTGATGGCACTACTCATGCGCATGGAATTGACCGTTCCGGGAATGCAATTCCTGTCCAACGAGCAGTACAACCAGTTGTTCACCATGCACGGCACGATCATGCTCCTGCTGTACGCGACCCCGGTGTTCTTCGGATTCGCCAACTACCTCATGCCACTGCAGATCGGGTCGCCGGACGTGTGTTTCCCGCGACTCAACGCCTTCAGCTACTGGCTCTATCTCTTCGGCGGCCTGATCGCGTCCGCCGGATTCGTAACACCTGGTGGTGCGGCAGATTTCGGCTGGACCGCCTACGTACCGCTCACCAGCGAACTCCACTCCCCCGGCATGGGCGCCGACCTGTGGATCATCGGTCTCGCTCTCGGCGGCGTCGGCACCATCCTCGGCGCAGTCAACATCGTTTCGACGATCGTCTGCCTGCGCGCCCCGGGTATGACGATGTTCCGCATGCCGATCTTCACGTGGAATGCGCTGGTCGCCAGCATGCTGATCCTCCTCGTTTTTCCGCTGCTCGCTGCTGCCTTGATCGGACTGTGGGTGGACCGGCACCTGGGAGCGCACCTGTTCGACCCCGCCACCGGTGGAGTCATGTTGTGGCAGCACCTGTTCTGGTTCTTCGGCCATCCCGAGGTCTACATTCTGGCGCTGCCGTTCTTCGGCATAGTCTCGGAGATCTTCCCCGTCTTCAGCCGCAAGCCGATCTTCGGATACACCGGATTGGTCTACGCAACATTGGGAATTGCTGCACTGTCGATCGCTGTGTGGGCGCACCACATGTACGCAACCGGCGCCGTTCTCCTCCCCTACTTCTCGTTCATGACCTTCCTGATCGCAGTTCCCACCGGAGTCAAGTTCTTCAACTGGATCGGCACCATGTGGAAGGGGCAGTTGACTTTCGAATCGCCCATGCTGTTCTCCGTCGGCTTCCTGGTCACATTCCTGTTCGGCGGACTCTCCGGCGTCATCCTTGCCAGCCCGCCCTTGGACTTTCATGTCACCGACTCGTACTTTGTTGTCGCGCATTTCCATTACGTCCTCTTCGGGACAATCGCGTTCGCGACATACGCCGGAATCTACTTCTGGTTCCCGAAAATGACCGGCCGGATGTTGGACGAGAAGCTCGCCAAGATCCATTTCTGGTTGACCCTGATCGGCTTTCACGCAACATTTCTCGTCCAGCATTGGCTCGGCGCCCTGGGCATGCCTCGGCGGTACGCGGACTACCTGCCATCGGACAATTTCACTCTTCTCAACACGATCTCGACCATCGGCGCGTTTGTGCTCGGAGCCTCGACGATTCCGTTCATCTGGAACGTTTTCAAGAGCTACCGGTACGGCCGAATTGTGACCGTCGACGATCCTTGGGGCTTCGGAAACTCGCTCGAATGGGCGACGTCCTGCCCACCACCGCGACACAACTTCACCGAACTTCCCCGAATCCGCAGTGAGCGGCCGGCATTCGAACTGCACTACCCCCACATGGTCGAAAGAATGCGCGACGAGGCGCATGTCGGACTGCTTGGTCACAAGTCGGTTTCCGACGTGAGAACTGAGGTGAAACAACATGAATGACGGCACGAAGTACCGAGCCTGGGCAGAAAAGCAGCACCACGAATGCCGAGCGAAACCCGGCCATCTCCTCGCCCCGTTGCTCGTGCTCATGTTCGCTGTCACGACGCTCGTGTGGTTGCCCCTGACGACTGCCGCGTGCTAGATAATCGGAGCAGGATTGCTGTTCGGCACTGTCCTGCAAGCTAGTTCGCATTCAACAGACACAGCCCGAGGAGTTCACGATGAAGCCCGAACTATCGACTGACCTCATCACCTCGGAGTGGTCCGCGGACGGAGCGGTGGTCGTGTGCATCGACGGATCCCCGCTGCGCCCCGACGTGATCACGTGGGCGGCTGAGTTCGCACATCGCCACGGTCTCTGGATGCGAATCGTTTTCGTAGCTCCGAGCGCCGATCTGAACACCTCGGCATCGCCGACCGGCCTGTTCATGGAGGCCATTCAGATCGCCGAGTCGGTGTCGCCAGATCTTCGGATCCGGACCGATCTGATCTCCGGGGAGAACACCGCAATCCTCACCGCGTTGACGTCCGAGGCCGCCTTGATCGTCGCACCACAGGACGATCCCGCCGCACCTGGACCGACATGTTCGTTCGCAAGAGTCGGAACACCGCGTGAAAGCAGCGCTGCGGCAGCCTTGCCGGTTGTCGTCGGTTTGGACGGAAGCGCCTACAGCGAAAGCGCTCTGGCCATCGCCTTCAAGGAAGCAGAGGCAGCGAACACCGAACTGGTCGTCGTGCACGCAGCGCCGCCAGAGGCCGAACTGCGTCGAGACGTCGCATCCGGGCACTCGCCCCAGCACTCGACGCCGCTGACGTGGCAACTGTCGGGTTGGGCCACGCTCTACCCTGGCGTCGCGATCCGTCAGATCGAGTTCGACGGCCCCTCGGTTGCCATTCTTGAACAACTCTCCACCGAGGCACGGCTTCTCGTCGTGGGTCGGCGTGGGCGAGGCTCGTTCGACGACACCGCTCTCGGCACCACGAGCAGTGCGATGATTCGAAAAGCACACTGCCCGGTCATCGTTGCCAGCGAAGCCTGAATCAGATCGTCACCCGGTCAGAAGCCGTAACTGTGGATGGGTGCGAGCTGACCGGAGTGATGGGCTTCGATTACGAAACGCTCGTGGTCGACCAACTTCTCCGGGAGTTCGTCAACCGGCCACCACCGCAGATCTGCAGATTTCAACGGCTCCATCCGGCGTGGTTCACCCGACCACGTGCGGCATTCGTAGAAGAAGTCCACTCGATGATCCACCGGTTCGCTCCCGTCCGCGTGGCGGCGATGCAACACGGTCAGCGGCTTCAGTTCCGAGGAAAGCAACTCGACACCAAGTTCTTCCGCAGCCTCCCGAACGGCAGCGTCGATCGCCGACTCCCCCAGTTCGACGTGGCCCGCAGCAGCGTGAGCCCAGTATCCGTCCATGAATCCCGTGCCCTCGCGCAATTGCAGCAGCACCTCGCGCCGTTGTACCGGGTTGCTTCGACAGAACAGCACGTACACCGCTGGTACCAGCGCAAATTGATCGGCCACACGACCACGCTATCGTGCGCGTGAAATGACGGCGCCCCGCGAGAACAAGCTCGCGGGGCGTCGTCGACGATCTGCTGGATCAGTTCACGTCGAACCGGTCGAGGTCCATCACCTTGGTCCAGGCTGCGGCGAAGTCCTCGGCGAACTTCTGCTTGGCGTCTGCGCTGGCGTACACCTCGGCGAGTGCACGCAGTTGCGAATTCGATCCGAAAACGAGATCGACCGCAGTTGCCGTGTACTTCGGATCGCCCGTCACGCGATCAACGCCGTCGTAGACGTTTTCGTCCGTCTTCGACGGCTTCCACTCGGTACCCATGTCGAGAAGGTTGACGAAGAAATCGTTGGTCAACGTCTCGGGACGATCGGTGAACACCCCGTGACGGGTATTGCCGAAGTTCGCGTTCAGCGCGCGAAGTCCGCCGACCAGCACTGTCACCTCGGGCGGGGTCAGCGACAGCATGTACGCGCGGTCGACCAACAGAATCTCTGCCGGAATCTTCTCGCCTCCCTTGAGGTAGTTCCGGAATCCGTCGGCCCGGGGTTCGAGTACCTCGAACGAGTCGACGTCTGTCTGCTCCTGCGTTGCGTCCGTACGTCCCGGAGTGAACGAGACCGTGATGTCCTGTCCGGCGTTCTTCGCAGCCTGTTCGACGGCCGCTGTACCACCCAGAACGATCAGGTCGGCGAGAGAAACCTTGGCTCCACCAGCCTGGTTGAAGTCCTGCTGAACCCGCTCGAGAGTCTGAAGCACCGCGGAGAGAGCTGCGGGCTCGTTGACTTCCCAATTCTTCTGCGGCTCCAGTCGGATTCGCGCACCGTTGGCGCCGCCGCGCATGTCCGTGCTGCGGAAGCTCGCGGCAGACGCCCACGCCGTCGATACCAACTGCGAAATGGACAGCCCGGAGTCGAGAAGTCGACTCTTGAGGATCGCGATGTCTGCGTCCCCGATCAGTTGATCATCGGCCGAGGGAACCGGGTCCTGCCACAGCTGCGGCTCGGGAACCCAAGGTCCCAGGTAGCGCGTGACCGGTCCCATGTCACGGTGAAGGAGCTTGTACCAAGCCTTGGCGAACTCTTCGGCGAATTCTTCCGGATGATCGAGCCAGCGCCGGGTGATCTTCTCGTACGTCGGATCCAGGCGTAGGGACAGGTCGGTCGTCAGCATCGTCGGGGTGCGTCCGGCCGACGAATCGAACGGATCCGGGATGGTGCCCGCCCCCGCGCCGTCCTTCGGAATCCACTGCCACGCACCCGCCGGACTCTTGGTCAGCTCCCAGTCGTAGCCGTACAGAATCTCCAAGAAGGTGTTGTCCCACTTCGTCGGAGTGGGAGTCCACACGACTTCGAGACCACTGGTGATCGCGTCCTTACCCACACCCGTGCCGAAGGCACTCTTCCAGCCCAGTCCCTGCTGCTCGATGGGAGCACCTTCCGGTTCCGGTCCGACGAGGTCGGCCGGTCCGGCTCCGTGCGTCTTGCCGAAGGTGTGACCGCCGGCGATCAGCGCAGCTGTCTCCACGTCGTTCATCGCCATGCGGGCGAACGTTTCTCGGATGTCGCGGGCGGCCGCTACCGGATCCGGTTGCCCGTTGGGTCCTTCGGGATTGACGTAGATCAGGCCCATCTGCACGGCTCCGAGCGGTCCGGACAGCTCACGGTCTCCGCTGTAACGCTCGTCGCCGAGCCAGGTGTCCTCGGGACCCCAGTAGATCTCCTCGGGCTCCCAGATGTCTTCTCGGCCGAATCCGAAGCCGAAGGTCTTGAACCCCATCGACTCCAGGGCGCAGTTGCCCGCGAACACCAGCAGGTCGGCCCAGGAAACCTGCTTTCCGTACTTCTGCTTCACGGGCCAAAGCAGGCGCCGGGCCTTGTCGAGGCTGGCGTTGTCCGGCCAACTGTTGAGCGGGGCGAAACGCTGAGCACCTTGGCCGCCACCGCCGCGGCCGTCTGCAATGCGATAGGTGCCGGCAGCATGCCAGCTCATACGCACGAAGAGTCCGCCGTAGTGCCCGTAGTCGGCCGGCCACCAATCCTGCGACGCCGTCATCAACGCGATGACGTCGCGCTTTAGCGCCTCGACATCGAGCTTGGCGAATTCCTGGGCGTAATCGAAGTCGGCACCCATCGGATTCGACTTCGACGAATGTGAATGCAAGACAGAGAGATCCGGCTGATTCGGCCACCAGTCGCTGTTTGTTCTCGGACGATTCCCGGTAGGCGTCGGAGACGGGATTGCGGGGTTTTCACTTTCGCTGGTGCTCTCGGTGTTTCCGTCGTGAGCAACCGGGCAACTATCGGACACGGTAATCCCTCCATGAGCGAGTAGAACGGACTTCGATCACGTTTGTGATCGCAAACTCTGAGTTGTCGAGCAGTCGGGACACAGGCCCCAGTAAATGACCTCGGCTTCGTCGAGAACGAAACCGTTGTGCGCCGACGGCGTCAAACACGGTGCCTCTCCGACTGCGCAGTCGACATCTGCAACGACCCCACAGGACCGGCAGACGACGTGATGATGGTTGTCGCCGACGCGTGACTCGTACAGCGCCACCGATCCGGACGGTTGGATCCGCCTGATCAGCCCGGCGTCGGTGAGAGCGTGCAACACGTCGTAGACCGCCTGCCGCGACACCCCCGGCAGAACAGCCCGCACAGCATCGAAGACAGTCTCGGTGGCTGCGTGTGGGCGTGCATGCACAACCTCGAGCACCGTGACTCTGGGACGAGTCACGCGAAGCTCAGCGTTACGCAGTTGGGCTGCATAATCCGGCGTCGAAGGCACCTTTCCACTATTGCGCAATCTTCTGGACTGAACCCAGACTTTCGCGAAAATCATCGCGGACAGGGCCCTCCCGACCGATTCGTCCGTGCTGGAAGTGAGCCGGATTCCTCGCTGTTTCTCACGCCCCCAACAGCGCCTTCAGGTTTGTTGCGCGTCGACGCGTCCTGCTGTGTGGTTCCACAAACTCCGACAATCTCCCCTTCGTCCAACTACCGTGAAAGGGAGAATCCGCCGAGGTCAGGAGTGCTCGTGCCCAAACTGGAGATCAAGAGGAAGTCAGAACTCTCACGGCAGGAAGTCGCCGACCGACTCATCGCCCTCGGTCAAGCCCTCGCCAGTGGATCGGAAGTGGAGCTGGGGTCGGGTGGGGACTCGATCGAAATCAGTGTTCCGGAACAGGTTCGGTGGGAACTCGAGATCGAAGTCGACGGCAACGAAGTCGAGATAGAAATCGAGATTCACTGGCGCGACGACCCTCAGGAAGAATCGGAAGAGAAGTCTCCGCCTCGCACCAAAGCAGTTCGTCGCAGCCGACCACGCAAGAGCACTTCCACATAGGCCGACTCGAATACGGTTGTTCGGCACTTACGGAGACGCCGACACCTCGAGAGACACGACGCGCAGCAGTGCTCGGAGATCACTTTCGATCCGTCGAAACAGTTGATACACAACGATGAATCCGGCGATACCGCCCAAACACAGCGCACGGACTGTTGCGTTGAGTTCCTCACCGGCACCCGAACCGACAAAACTGAGCCCCGCGATTCCCACCAGTGGAACCGACGCCGCGACTGCGAGGTAACGCGTGCTGCTGCGACCCAGTGAACGTATATCGCGGCCGTCGTCGCTTCGTAACTCGCCGTGTGACAACAAGATCGGATACAGACATCGAACCGAGTAGTACGTCAGGATGAAGAACGGATACGCGACTGCGACGGCGCCGCACACCGCCAGCGACGACATCAGGTGCACGTAGGCTCGCTGCGGAATCCCGCCGGCGGCAATCTGCAATGCGACCGGATATGCGATACCGGCCAGAACCCACAGACCGAATGCGATCACCACCGCGCGATGTCCGACATTCAGCGTCGCGGTACGCGCTTTGTTCAAGACCTCCGCGCTGTACGTCTGACCGTTGCGCAGTCCGTGAGGCACGGTGAGTGCAAGCCGACACCAATACAGGATCGCTGCGGCACCGAGAGAGAACGCAGCCACCCCGATGACCAGATGAACCTGCTCGAGATGCTGCTGAGCCTGCGGCGAGAGACCCGAGATGATCAGCATCTTGTTGTAGTAGTAGTTGTAGCCCGCCGCAAGAAGATTCGGAATTCCGATCGCGGCAAGCACTATCGGCAGCGCCCACTTCCACAACGACGAACGTGGACTCCCTTCCGGTGGGTCCACCAGATTGCGAGCAGACCGGTCCAGACACAGTGCGAACTGACGAGCCAACTTTCGGCCGCCAGACCACCTTCCGTCTCTCTCCGGCGAGAGAGACTTGACCAGAACTCGGCGCAGCGCCGGCGGACAGTCGTCCGGTAGCCGTGCCTCGGCTGCGGGATCCACCCCGCGCCGGCGGGCCTCGAGCGCCTTCTTGGGCGACGGTGGGCTCTCCCCCGTACCGTCGTCCGTGAAAGGCCTACTCCCGGTGAGGAGTTCCCACAACATCACGCCCAGTGCATAGATGTCGCTACGGGTGTCGAGTGTGCCAGGCGCCCCCACCGCACAGGCCTCCAATTGCTCCGGAGACATGTAGGCAAGCGAGCCTCCGACAAAACATGCAGCGTCCTCGGTCGAGACCTCCTCGCTCGAGCTGACGTTGAAGTCGGCGAGCTTGGGGATGCCTTCGACGCTGAGCAGGACATTCGCCGGCTTGATGTCCCGATGTAATACGCCGTGCTCACGCGCATACTCGAGGGCATCGGCCAGTCGCATCCCCATCCAGGCCACGGTCTCCGGCCACGACATCGCAGCGATCTCGCTCCTCAGGCTCGTCTCGCTGGGCTTCATCTCTCCCTTCTTCGCCAGGGTCTTGTCGATGGCGTCGAGAAGTAGTTGTCCGGACCGCTGCGCCTGCGGTGTCACGCGGACAAGTTTGACCACGTCGAGCAGGGTCCCACCCGGCACGTATTCCATGAACAGGACTCGCAGTGCGCGTTCCTCGAGCAGCCGTTGATCGAAGACCCGGACGATGTTGGGATGGTCGAGCTGGGCGAGAGTCTGCGGCTCGACTCCGACGTTGCGCGAGATTTTCAACGCAACCCACCGCTGCATCGAGAGTTGCCGAGCGAGGAACACTCGGGCGAATGCGCCGTGCCCGAGTTCCAACACCAGTTCGAAATCGTCCAGGTGCTGCCCGATTTCGAACTCGTCGAAACCCGAGAGCCCCAACATCATCACGTCTTCGCGACCCGCCATCGAATCACGGTCGAACATCTGCTCGAAACTCTCTGCCTGCAAAGGAAACTCGCTGAGGTACTCGGCTGCTGCGACGTCCTCCCCACCCTGCTTCCGCAGCCGGAACTCCTCGTACAGGAGCTCGGCCGGTAATGGTTCTTCGAGTAATTCGGGATACTCGGCACAGTAATCCGTGAGCCGTTTCGGGCAATCATTTTTCAGCCAGCGGTACTCCATGTCGATTCCGACCAGTTCGATCAGCGCCGCCCGACGAATCTTGGCTGGATCAGGCAGATAGTCGCTCAGGTCGGACGGGGTTCGTCCCTCCTCCCAATCCGCCACAAGGCGGCCGAGGCCGTCTGCACCGTTCTGGCCGTCACGCATCACCGGCAGCGTTGAGGGGCGCAACTCGGTGACGGTGCCCCGTTCGGTCAGGGGCCCGCTCGCGATTGTCGCGTCACTGGCCTGCGCACCACGTTCATTCATGACACTTCTGTTCCGCACCTCGATCACAATGAATCGGAGTGACTCACTTCAGCGTAACCCCGGTGGTACTCCAGACCCCAGCGAATCTATTCGGCGTGAACTGCCGACTCCGTGCCGATGCGAACGAGTTCGTCGCGCTCTTTGATTTTGATCCGATCACGCCCATGCTTCACACCGAGGGCACGTTCGGCGGCATCGATGCGAAGCCATCCGTCCCAATCGACGGGCACCACTCTGCCGGCCCTGAGGACCTCCGCGATCCGGCCGTGGCCGGCTCGACGCTCGTATGCCGAATCCAACTGTCGCAGCAAGGTTTCGACGGTTTGGCGTGCATCAGGCCGAGCCGCACCGATCAGCCCGGCGGCACCTCGCTTCATCCAGCCCGTCACGAACAAACCTGCGATCGGCGAGCCGCTCTCGTCGACCGCTGCGCCGCCCTGGTGCGCAACATTGCCGCGTCCGTGATCGAAAGGCACCCCGGCAAGTGGCGTCCCGAGAAATCCGATTGCCCGGTACACAGCTTGAACCGGATAGTCGGTACAGATACCCGAAGCGGTGACGTGACCATATCCGTCCGGGTCTGTCCGCTCGACGCGGAGTGCTTCGACTTTCCCGCTGCCGAGAATCTGCGCCGGCTGTCGGTAGAAGTGCAGGTGAACTCGGCGCCGGGAAGTCCGATCGGCAGAAGCAGCGTCCGCGAAACCACGGAGTGTCTCGACTGTCAGTCGGGTGTGCGCCAACTGTTTGGTCATCCGCTCGACATGCCGGTCCGGTACGACATCGACAGAATCGACGACAACATCTACGCCGGGTAGTTCACCGAGAGCGCGCAACTCGTTCGGGGAGAAGCGAGCGTCGGCTGGTCCGCGCCGGACAAAGATGTGTACTTCGCGAACTCGACTGCCGGCGATCCCTTCCCGAACTTGGTCGGAGACGTCCGTGGCCTGCAGCGATTGCGCCTCGGCGAGGAGCATACGGGTGACGTCGAGTGCGACGTTGCCACCTCCGATCACTGCGACCGATTCCGCGTTCAGCGGCCACTGCGGCGAGCTGTCCGGGTGATCGTTGTACCAACCGACAAACTCGGCGCCACCGAAAGAACCTGGAAGCTCGACGCCGGGAATGTCGAGAGGTGCATCCCGCGGCACACCGGTTGCAATGATCACGGCATCGTAGGACGAACGTAGGTCATCGACGGAAAGGTCCTTTCCGATCTCCACGTTGCAGAACAGCCGGAACTCACTGGCGACCAGCGTGGTGTGCAGAGAATGGGCGAACTTTTCGGACTCGGGGTGCCCTGGTGCGAGACCGTAGCGCACCAGTCCGTACGGCGTCGGTAGACGCTCGAACACGTCTGTCTTGGTGCCGGGCGCAAGTTCGGCGAGAGCGCCGGCGGCGTGGATTCCCGCCGGCCCCGCTCCGACGATCGCGACACTGAGCGGTGGTGAGAAGAATCGGGGCGCCGCAGGCGGGGATACCGCTGGACCTCTGGCGTTGATCATCCCCCGAGGCTAGGACCTCAACTGCGCTGGAGATCAAGTCCGCTTTCAGCAGCCCGCTTTTCAGTAACCCTGCTCTGCAGGCTTGTGCTCGGTTGTGTAGCGGTAGAAGTCCGCTAGTTGGAGTTCGCCGGCAGCTGCCTCGTCGACTATGACGGTCACGTGTGGATGCAGCTGCAGCACCGACGCCGGGCAGAATGCCGAGACCGGACCTTCGACCGCGGCCCGGACGGCGGGCGCTTTGCGGGCGCCGTCCGCGATCAGGACGAGATGCCGTGCATCACTGATGGTTCCGAGCCCTTGCGTGATCACATGATGCGGTACGTCGGCTGGGTCTGCGAAGAACCGTGCATTGTCGGCGCGGGTCCTCTCGGTCAAGGTCTTCACTCGGGTGCGCGATGCAAGCGAGGAGGAGGGCTCGTTGAAACCGATGTGTCCGTTCAGGCCGATGCCGAGGATCTGCACGTCGATGGGACCGTTTTCGGCGATGGCAGCGTCGTAACGCCGGGCAGCGTCACTGGGATCCGCGGCCCCGCCGTCGGGGCTGAACACTCGCGCATTGTCGATGTCGAGGTGATCCACGAGTTCCGTGCGGATGGTGTGCGCGTAGGACTGCGGCTGATCGGACGTGAGACCTACATACTCGTCGAGAAGATACGCGCTCATCGCCGCGAACGACACTCCCGATTCTCGATGCCTCTTGACCAGCTCTCGATACGTGTGCAGCGGTGACGATCCGGTCGCGAGGCCGAGCGTCCGCGCTCCGTTTTCGATTGCGCCACAAACGATATCTGCAGCGATTCGCCCGCCGTCCTCCGGACTGGGAACTATGACGATTTCCATTCAGACATCCTCACTGCTCGTGCCGGCTCCGACGATGGCCTCACGTACCGAACCCGAAGCGCGGTCCAACAGTTCGGTTGCTTCGGCGAAGTCGCATTCGGCCAACAACATGACGACCGCTGCCTTCACATGACCATCGGCATTGTCGATGGTCTCCGCAGCGATCTCGGTATCGACTCCGGTGGCTGCCGCGACGATCCGGTTCGCACGATCGACAAGCTTGGCATTGGTCGGCCGAAGATCGACCATCAGATTGTGGAATGCCTTCCCGGAGCGAACCATACTGGCCGTGGAGAGCATGTTGCACACCATCTTCTGCGCAGTTCCGGCCTTGAGCCTCGTCGATCCGGTGAGGATTTCGGGCCCGGTCTCCACTTCGATGGCCACGCCGGCGTGAGAACTCATTGCCGCGTTCCGGTTGCACGAGACTGCCACTGTTGCAGCGCCGAGTTCGCGGGCGTGATCGAGTCCCCCGATGACGTAGGGGGTACGACCGCTGGCAGCCAGACCCACCACGACGTCGTTGGCGTTCAACGAGATTGCGTCGAGATCGACCCCAGCCGCTCGCGGATCGTCCTCTGCCCCCTCGACGGCGTTCAGAAACGCTCCTGGGCCACCGGCGATGATGCCGATCACCTCGCCCGGATCGGTCCCGAACGTCGGAGGGCATTCCACTGCGTCGAGAACTCCCAGACGCCCACTTGTCCCCGCTCCCAGGTAGATCAGTCGACCACCTTGTGCTCGGGCCGCGACGATCAAGTCGACTGCGGCTTCGATGGCGGGTAGTACCGCTGCTACCGCGTCGGCCACGATTGCGTCCTGTTGATTCATCACCGTCAGCAGACCCGACACCGACATGACATCGAGATCGCGGGTCAGAGGGTTGGGTCTCTCGGTGGAGAGCATTTCCAATTGCATTGTGGCGAGTCCTCCTCGATCGATATTCATTACGACGACTCCTCGTCAGTATTCACAGCGACGACTCCTCGTCAGTACTCACAGCGACGACTCCTCGTCAGTGCCGCTTCGAAGCAATGGCATCATGGCTTCGTTGTAGAGCAGAGAGTGCGCTGGGCAGCGAGTGCGCCACCATCGCAAAAATTGTGTCGACTACCAACAGCTGACCGGTGCGGCTTGCCATCGCAGCCGATCGGAAACCGAATTCTCTACCGGCAGTGAGCAGAACGTGATGTGACTGCACGGCGAGCGTCGATCGTGCCCCTCCGGTGATCGCAGCCGTCGACGCCCCGGTTCGACGGGCAAGGGCAAGTGGTTCCACGACATCCGAAGTCTCACCTGAATGTGAGATCCCCACTGCGATGTCGTCCGGTCCGAGCAAGCTGGCGCTGACCATGGCCGCGTCTCGGTCGAGATGAACCCGGCAGTTGACGTCGATGCGAGAGAGCTTCAACGTGAGGTCTTGCGCGACGATGCCAGAGGCGCCGATGCCGTAGACCTCGACGCGGCGGGCGGATCGAATCCGGGACACAACTTCTTCGAGCGCAGCAGGATCTGTCAATTGCGCCGTGCCCTTGAGCTGTTCGGATTCGAACTCGGCGAGCTTGGCCATCACCTCACCGGCCGAGTCGGCAGCAACGATGTCCACACCGAGCGGGATCGTGTTCTCTGTACCGGACCCGCTGATCGCCGCCAGCGCGAGACGAAGCTGTGGATAACCCTCGAAACCGAGTCGTTTGGCTGTGCGGACCACTGTCGCCGTGCTTGTCGACGCTCGTTCGGCGAGGTCGTTGACCGTCAGGGTGGAGGCCAGACTGGGGTCGGCTTCGATGATTTCGGCGATCCGCAGCTCGGCAGGCGAGAGGCTACTCAGTGATGCACGAATACGAGCAAGCAGGTCGACGGACGCCGGAGCACTCCGGTCCAAAGTCATAACGCCTCGATTCGCATCGTTTTCGGAGCTGACGGCACCGATGTGATTCTAGGCAGCCCACGGCTTCCTGGCGTCAGGGATCCGAGCACACTGGCGTGACGTGCACCGGTGCACGAAGCAATGCTTCCAGGCAATCCGTGTGCGGTGAGAAAGCCGAGAACCGCGAAAGCCAATGCTTCCTTGATGTCGGAGGTGACGCCGAGTTCGTCCGAAGAGACAAGCGCGATGTCGCCCAGTTCGTCACGGAGCATCGCCATCAACGTCGGGTTCTTGGTGCCACCGCCTGACACCACCACTTCGGTAGCCGTCAGTGCTTTGACGGAATCGGCGACGGTCCGGGCGGTCAGTGCAGTCAGTGTGGCGACGATGTCGGCCAGAGACAAGGATTCGTAGCCCCGCAGTGCGGCGAGTAGGTAGTCCCGATGGAACAATTCCTTGCCTGTGCTCTTGGGAGCGGGCTGCGCGTAATACGGTTCGCTCAGTAGTTGTGCGAGCAGATCGACGTTCGGTGTGCCGGCTGCGCCCAGAGCACCTCCGAGATCGAACCACTGCTCCCCCGCGGTGAATTCGCTTACCGCAGCGTCGATCAACGCATTTGCGGGGCCGGTGTCGAAGGCAATCGGTACTGCGGCACCATCTGCCGTCGATGTCGGAGCGCCTCCCGGAGCAGTGACGTTCGCGATGCCACCGAGATTGAGCGCGACGGAACCCGAAGTTCTTCCGTTGAGCCACAATACGTCGAATGCGCTGACAAGTGGTGCGCCCTGACCACCCGTCGCCACGTCGCGAGAGCGCAGGTCCGACACGACCGTGCATCCGGTCTTCTCGGCTATCCAGGCCGGCTGCCCGAGCTGGAGAGTGCCTTTTACTTGCGCTCCTTCGACCCAGTGGAACATCGTCTGACCATGTGAGGAGATCAATTCCGCACTGCCACCGCACAGTTCCGCGTTCGCCCGCGCAGCCACGGCCGCGAATGCCTGTCCGATCTCGGTGTCGAGTTGGCAGATCTGACCGACAGTGGTGGACGCCGGCGGTACCGCAGCAGCCACCGCTGCCCGCAACTCACCGGAGTACGGTTCGCTGACCATCCCCAGTGGGGTCAGCACAAGAGTGTCCCCGTCGATCCGGATGTCTGCTGCGGCAGCATCGATAGCGTCGTACGAAGTACCGGACATCAGACCGATGACTCTCATGAAATATCCCTTACTCGCATCGTTTCGGCATTCGGAAGAACTGCGGTCAGTCGACGAGTGCCCGCTTGTGGGCATTCCCTCGCAAGGTACTCAAGGCGATCGCGCTGACGGCGCATGTTGCCATCACGAAGTAGGCCGGAATATCGAGATTGGACGTTTCCTTGATCAACCACGTGATGATCAGACCGGCGCAGCCCGAAAAGACCGCGTTGGACAGGGAGTATGCGAGTCCCAATCCGGTGTACCGGACCGAGGTGGGGAACATCTCGGAGAGCATGGCGGGTCCTGGTCCGGCAACAAGTCCCACTGCGGCGCCGGCGGCAAACACTGCAAATCCCTTGGCTGTCAGAGACGTCTGCTCGTTCTGCAGGACGTTGAGCAGCGGCAGAGCCAAGACCAGAATTATCACGGTGCCGGTGAGCATGACTGCGCGTCGTCCGATGCGATCGCTGAGTCCACCCGCGATCGGAATGGTCACCGCGAAGCCCGCATTGGCGAGCACGGAAGCAACAAGTGCCTGATGGAAAGTCGCGTTGAGTGAACTCTGAAGATAAGTCGGCATCACGACGAGGAACGTGTAACCGGCAGCAGACCACCCCATCAACCGCCCGATTCCGAGCAGAATCGCCTTGGCTGTCTCTCCGACAGTCGGCTGCACTACAGGCGCCGCTTCATCAGCTGTCGGTTCGGACTGGACTGATCGAGCACGCTCGAACGACGGCGTTTCTTCGAGGCGGAGCCTGAGCCACAGAGCAACCAGACCCATCGGAAGTGCAAGGAGGAACGGAATGCGCCAGCCCCAGTCACCGAGCTGTCCCGAGTCGAGGACAGTAGCGAGGAGTGCTGCGATCCCCGCACCGGCGAGCAGTCCGAGTGCGACGGTGAACGACTGCCACGAGCCGTACAGCCCACGTCGTCCGGGCGGAGCGAACTCGGTCATCACCGACACTGCACCGCCGAACTCACCACCGGCCGACAATCCCTGCAGAATTCGAAGGACCGTCAAGAGAAGCGGTGCCAGAATTCCGACGCTCTCGTAGGTGGGGAGCACACCGATCAGGGTCGTCGCAGCCGACATCAGCAGAAGAACGATCACCAGGGTGGGACGTCGGCCGATGCGGTCACCGAGTCGACCGAACAGCGCGGCCCCCACTGGGCGGAAGAAAAACGCCAACGCAAACGACGCGTAGGTCTTGATCAGGCTTTCGAGGTCGCCGGAGCCGTCGGCGCTGAAGAAGTTCGACGCGATGATCGTCGCGAAGAACCCGTACACACCGAACTCGTACCACTCGATGAAATTTCCGACGGAGCCGGCGACGAGCGCCCTGCGCCGTTTGAGCTGCGCACCATCGTTCCGTGTCTGCACTGTGATGCCCATGCCGTCCTCCGTTGACGAAACCCGAATATGCAACAAAGTTTCATCTGAACGGAGTAGAAATGTCAAGAAGTTTCACGATTGGATTTTTACTACGCCCCGAAGCCTTATGCTCCCGCGAACGTGAATGCCTCCGCCCGTTCGAACTGGTCAGTGGAGTCACCGGAATAGACGGTGCTCTCGTTCGGTCCGAGTCCGAGCTTTCGGACGGGTGTCCCTTCCGCGAGATCCATCGACGCCACGTCCACCCAGAAGATATTGGGCGTCATCGCCGACTCGAAGAAATAGAGCGTGCGTTTGTGATCGACGACGGTGCGCCAACGGGTCGATGAAATGTTGGGCTCATCGGGAGTCGAAATCCCCAGGGGCACCGACACATTCCGAATAACACTGAAGGTGGATGCCAACGCCGCCCGCGGATCGTCCGTCTGCGGTATCGCATCGACATAGAACGACGCCCGAGCGAATCTGTCAGCGGCACGGTTTGTTCCGGGCAGCATGACGGTCCCGTTGATCTGCTTCCAGTACTCGTTGACGGCGAGTTGCTGATCGAAGATCGGCGAATTGGTCATCACCTGGTACTCACGGCTGTGATGAATCGTCGGGCGTCCACCGACGTACTCGATGATCGCGCTGTCTCCCCCGGCGTCCGAGAGCGACATGTGCAGCGTTGCGAGGCGGTCTTCGCCGGGAACGGCAGCGGTCACTACCGTGAACGGTTCCGACGCGAGTACTTCGACCGCTTCCTGAACTGTCGCAAAGCGATCCAGGACGTATTGCGCCCACGCCGCGATCGACAATCCCGGGGTCGAACCGTCATACGTCGGGTACTCGGACTCGACCAACCACAAAAGATTGGCAGACAGCCCAGCCTCGTTGACCCCGTCGGTCGTGCACATGTCGTAGGCCGTCGCGACAACACTTCCGTATTTCGACGTCCACTGTATCGAGTTCGGACCTGCACAGCCCTCTCTGGTCATGCCGCGCGGGAATGCCCAGAGGTTTGTTCCGAGGTCGACCTTCCAATCCATCGATCGAGCAGTGATCACAGTGTCGTTGGGCCCCAAGTAGACCAAGCGTGTACACATCGAAAGCTATCCCTTCGTTACGGCGTGACGATATTGAAACTGGGATCGAAGGTATCGAGCAACCCTCCCAGCGTCTCGAGCGCTGATTCGTCTCCGTCGAGCGAAATCTGCCCGGCCTTGGCCAGTTCGGCGGCCGCGCCCGGTTGCAGAAGCGCTCCCACGAGTGCCGCTTTCGGGCCCGAGACCGTCAGTTGTGTGTTCGGTGACGCGCCCTTACGTGCGTTGAGGACGCCGCGCTTGACCCACGCAGTCCATGCCTCGTCGCCGCGATCGGTGAACACGAAATCGATCCGCAGTTCCGCGTCGGTGGCCTTGTCGCCGATGAGATGTATTGCGACGAAGTCGAAGAGGATGTCGATGGGCATCGCGAGGACACTGTCCTGGCTCGCGGTGACATACGGGGCGGGCTGGGCGCCTTCACGGAGCTCCAGGGCGGCCGAGAGATAGATCCCACGCCACTGCGGCCCTTCGGCTTGATAGCCCATCTGCTCGTAGACGTCGGCTTGCAGGTTCCTCGCTTCGGCGTTCTCCGGTTGCGCGAACACCAACTTGTGCAGGATCTCTGCCGCCCATCGGTAGTCCGCGGCGTCGAATGCCCGCTTACCCTCGTCCAGGATCTTCTGCGCGCCAAGGAGATCGACGAACCTCTTCGCCGATTCGACCGGCGGATGAGGATGAAGCGACACCGGATCGCCGTCCCACATTCCCAGTTCCTTGGTGTACACGGCGCGAACGTCGTGGTGCAGAGTGCCGTGATATCCGCGGTTGTACCACTTGCGCCCGAGTTCGTCCGGTAGTTCGATCACCTCGGCAGCTTCGAGCGGCGTGTACCCCTTGTTCGCGAGACGGAGTGCCTGGTCGTGAATGTACTTGTAAGTGTCCCTTTGCGATTCGATGAACGGCACCAGGTTCTCGTTACCCCACACCGGCCACGTGTGCGGTCCGTAGTGAACAGCCGCGTCGTCTCCCCACCGCTCGAGAGTCTCGTCCAGATACCGCGCGAAGTTCCGAGCGTCGCGAGTGCGCGCACCTCTTAAGGTCTGGATGTTGTGGAGCGAATGATTGGCATTCTCCGCACAGGTCAGCGCGGCGAGTTCGGGGATCCAGATGTGCATTTCCTCCGGGGCCTCGGTATCCGGCGCGTAGAGGAACTCGAATTCCAGACCGGCTATCTCACGCTTCGTTCCGGTCTCCGTGATGCTGTCAGTGGGGGAAATATACGAGACAAGTGGACCTTTCGTGCTGATCGTGCCGATGCCGCAGGTAACCATCCCTTTGGCATCGAGATCGAGCAATCCACCGAAGGCGTAGAAGGACCGTCTCGCCATGGCATTTCCGGCGACGACGTTTTCCCCGATCGCGAACTTGTCGAACGACGCGATCGTGCCCGGTGCGATGATCGGAACTCGCCCGGACGTCACGTCGTCCAGATCGACGATCCCTTTGACTCCGCCGTAGTGGTCGATGTGGGTGTGCGTGTAGATGATCGCCGAAACTGGCTTGTCGCTGACGTGCTCACGAATCATCTTCATACCCTGGCGCGCCGATTCGACCCCCGCCATACAGTCGATGACGATCAGTCCCTCGCCACCTTCGACAACCGTCAAATTTGCCAGGTCGTTGTTCCGTACCTGGTAAAGGCGATCCGTCACCTGATACAGACCACCTCGGCGCATCAGTTGTCCTTGACGCCACAGGCTCGGATTGACTGTCTCCGGCGCGGCAACATCGTCACCGAGGTATGCCATCGCATCGGGATCGAAGACCGTATGCCCGTCATCGGCGACAACCTTGCCCGGCAACGGAGCGATCAACCCTCGATCCGCGTCGGCAAAATCCTGCCGGTCGTCCATGGCATACCGTGCGACTGCCTCGCGATTCGCCGTGACTGTGGCCGGTGTTGCGTCCTTAGGTGTCTGGCACATGGCACTCCCCGCTCGGATACGACGATCTGATACCCCATCATCTGTATCGGTTGGGCACGCGCTTGGAATCACCCGCGCAGGGTGAAGCTCCCACGAACGCGCGAGGTGATCAGCCGGGGAGTTCCTCGGAATTCCGAGATGCGAGCGCAATTAACAGGACTGCGATCCCACATCCGGCAACCAGGATCCATCCCGACCTCGATGCCTGCGCGACATCTACCGATGCACTGCCGCCGATAATGCCGCCGGCCAGCGCCACACCGAGAGCGGCACCGAATTGGCGTGCACTGGAAGTTATTCCACCGGCAAGCCCCGCCTGCGATCTCGGCAGCCCGTTGACGGCGGTGTTGGTGATGGGGGCATTAGAGAACCCGAATCCGATACCGAGAAACAGGTAAGCGGCCAACAGCATCGGAATCGCCGTGTTGTTGTCGAGCGAGACCAGGCACAGTCCACCGAGCGTCGTGAAACTACCGGCGATCAGCAGCGGCCGCCGCGGGCCGAAGCGTCCGACGAGTATTCCGGACAACGGCGCGCAGACCGTTGCCGCAACAGCCATCGGGAGGGTGATCGCGCCGGCCAGGGCCGGACTCATACCGCGGGAGTGCTGCAAGTAGAACGTGCCGAGCAGTAGCGTCGCGTTCAACGCCACGAACACCACGACAGCGCCGATCACAGCCGACGAGAACGTTCTGCGGCGAAAGAGCGCCAGATCCATCAGCGGCTCGCGCTTGCGTGATTCGACGCGGATGAATGCGGCCAACGCTGCAGCAACAACGACATACCCTGCCGTCGCCGCGGCAGAGAACCATCCGATTCGCGGACCCTCGATCAGAAGGGCGACCGCCCCGCCGACAAGAATCACCAGTAGCAACTGACCGGGAAGGTCGAGACGTCGCGACTGCTGCGCTCGGGACTCCGGTACAAACACAGCAGTCAAGACGAGCACGGCCAAGATCACCGGCACGTTGATCCAGAAAACCGATCGCCAGCCGAAACTTTCGATGAGCACGCCGCCGACGATCGGCCCTGCCGCCATACTCAGGCCGAAGACCGCGGCCCACACCCCGATTGCCTTGGCCCGCTCCTTCGGGTCGGTCATCACGTTGACGACGATCGCCAAGGCAACCGGACTGAGCATCGACCCGCCGACGCCTTGGACGATCCGCGCCGCGATCAACATCTCGACGGACGGAGCGAGCGCGCAGGCAATCGACGCCACCCCGAAGACGACGAGCCCGATCTGAAAGACTCGTCTCCTGCCGAAACGATCGGCCACTGCTCCGGACGAGATCAGCAAGCTCGCCAGGACGAGTGTGTATGCGTTGACGACCCATTCCAGACCACGGGTTCCGACGCGAAATCCCTCACCGATCGTCGGCAGGGCCACGTTGACGATGGTGGTGTCCAACCCGACGACGAACAGGCTCGTGCAGCAGATCGCCAGGATGCCCCATCGCCGCCCTGCATCGAGTCCGATCACTTGCGGTTCGATCCCGCTCGAAGGTTTCATGGTCGGACTCCATCTCTCGAAGTGCTCTGCCGTACTCGACTGTCGAAAGGATCGTTGCTCTCCAGCGTCCGAAGCCGGTAGAAATTTTGCGGAAACTGCAAAGATGGACAGCATGGATGCTGAATTCGAGCAGTTGATCACCGATATCGGACCGAGACTGCGCACGCTCCGACGCGATCGCGGATTGACCCTCGAGGGCCTGTCCGAAGCCACCGGCATCTCCGTCAGCGCACTCTCACGCCTCGAATCGGGTAAGCGTCGTCCCACCCTCGATCTGCTGTTGCCGCTTGCCCGAGCGCACCGGGTCGCGCTGGACCAACTCGTCGGCGCCCCCGCTACGGGCGATCCTCGGGTCCATCTCACCCCGAGCCGACGCAAGAACGGCAGTGCCGTCGTTCCGTTGACGCGCTATCCCGGCCGAGTGCAGGTCTTCAAGCAGGTGATCGGGCCGCGTCCACCGAAGCTCGTCACCCACGCCGGCTACGAATGGCTCTACGTCCTCGCCGGGGATCTGCGTCTCATCCTGGGGGCGAACGAGGTTGTCCTGCACCCCGGGGAAGTCGCGGAGTTCGACACTGCCGAGCCCCATTGGTTCGGGCCTGCCGATGAACAGGTGGTGGAGATCTTGCACCTGTTCGGCCCGCAAGGCGAGAAGGCACACGTGCGCACGAAGGTAAAGAACGCTCCTGCCTAAAGCGTGTTTATCGAAAGCTAGTTCACTGCATGTGTTTTCAGTCGGTTCGACAACGTATGAGCATACTCGAGGAGTAGCGTTCCCAACTCGGCATGACGCGCGGGCCGGAAGCGTGTTTCCACTCCGGTCAGGCTCAGCGCCCAGGCCGGGCGACCGTTGCGATCGAACACCGCGGCACCCATCCCCCAGCTTCCCTCGACGATGAGGGCTGGATTGACCGCGTACCCGGTGACACGCGTCGACTCGATTCGCTCACGGAGTGATGCCTCACTGTGGATCTCACCCCATTCCGATTCCAGATTCACTCGGGCGAAATAGTCGTCGACGTCCCGCGTCGGTAGATGGCTCAAGATGGCAAGCCCCGCCGACGCGACCCCCAACGGGAATCGCTTCCCCTCGTGCAGCACGTGAGATCGCAGTGGAAAACTGCCTTCCTGACTCAGGATGCAGACGGTCTCGTCACCTCGGCGTGCCGACAGGAAGGCGCTCTCCCCCGTGACCCGGGCAAGTTCGTCGACGACGTCGCGAGCCCGGTCGGTGATGTCGTACCGATTTCCGGCCGCCGCCCCCAGGAGGTACAACTCCGGGCCGAGAGACCACCGACCGGTTCGTGCGTCACGGTCGACCAGTCCTTCGGCAGCCAGGGACGTGAGCAGTCGGTGCGCAGTGGGCCGAGCGAGGCCGGTGACCTTGCCCAATTCCGTGGTGGAAGTGCCCGTTGGTTCGGACGCGCCGAGGGCTCGCAGAAGTGCAGCCACCCGCGCGACCATGGCCGGCGATTGCCCGTGAGTTGGCATGCAGCCATCCTAGCGTCCATTCAATGAACGAAATTCCTTCAGACGATCAGTAGTCGATCAGTTCTCGGTTGATGTTCGAGATTCCTTGAACCTGTGAACTGGAGATAGTTCACTGGATATCGAAGTGAGTGAGTGTCTACTCAATGAACGCTTGGCAGGGAGAGAACATGACAGCAAAGGTGTACGAGTCCGCAGCGGAGGCGGTCGCCGACATCGTCGACGGCGCAACGCTGGCCGTCGGCGGATTCGGCTTGTGCGGCATCCCCGACGTGTTGATCGACGCGATCGCAGCTACGAGTGCAACCGACCTCGAGGTGTTCTCCAACAACTGCGGTGTCGACGATCACGGTCTCGGAATCTTGCTGAGCGCCGGCCGTATCCGACGGGTGACCGCGTCGTACGTCGGTGAGAACAAGGAGTTCGCCCGGCAGTACCTGGCCGGCGAACTCGAAGTGGAACTGACGCCGCAGGGCACGCTCGCCGAGCGTCTGCGCGCCGGCGGAACCGGAATCCCCGCATTCTTCACACCGGCCGGAGTGGGTAGCCCCATCTCCGACGGCGGAATGCCATGGCGCTACGACGCCGACGGCTCGATCGCTATTGCATCGCCTCCGAAGGAGACTCGCGTCTTCGGAACCAAGCGTTACGTAATGGAAGAGGCGATCAACGCCGACTACGCACTCGTGCACGCTGTTCTCGGAGACACCGACGGCAACCTCGTGTTCGACAAGACCGCGATGAACTTCAACCCGCTCGCCGCGATGGCGGGACGGGTCACCATCGCGCAGGTGGAACGTCTGGTCGAGCCCGGTGAAATCGACCCGGCATCGGTGCATCTACCTGGGGTCTTCGTCCAGCGCGTAGTCCACACCGGCCCTCAGAACAAGCGAATCGAAAAGCGAACCGTCAGCGCTTCGGAAGGAACCTCACGATGACCGCACCAGTGACAGTGACGGGTTGGACGCGCCAGCAGATGGCAGCGCGGGCGGCTGCAGAGATGATCGACGGGGAGTACGTCAATCTCGGAATCGGCCTTCCCACACTGATTCCCGGATACCTGGGCTCGGACGTTCGTGTGGTCCTGCACTCGGAGAACGGAATTCTCGGCACCGGACCGTATCCCACCGAGGACAACGTCGATCCTGACCTCATCAACGCCGGCAAAGAGACCGTGACCGTCAACCCCGGTGCGGCATATTTTGATTCGGCCCTCTCGTTCGGGATGATCCGCGGCGGCCACATCGACACCGCAGTCCTCGGCGGTATGCAGGTGTCGAAGACGGGTGACCTCGCCAACTGGATGGTCCCCGGCAAGATGGTCAAGGGCATGGGCGGCGCAATGGACCTCGTCCACGGTGCCCGGCGTGTCATCGTCGTCATGGAGCACAACGACCGCGACGGCAACCCCAAGATCGTCGACGCGTGCACCCTGCCGCTCACCGGCCAGGGCGTGGTGAATCGGATCATCACCAACCTCGCCGTCATCGACGTGAGCGAAGAAGGTCCACTCGTCCTGCGTGAACTCGCCCCCGATGTCAGCGTCGAAGACGTAGTCGCCGCAACCGGCACCGAACTGAAAGTTGAACTGGCATGACCGACACGACCACTGTGATTGTTGCGGGAGCTCGTACCCCGATGGGTCGACTCCTCGGATCGTTGAAAGACCTCTCCGGGTCCGACCTCGGCGGCATCGCCATCAAAGGCGCCCTCGACAAGTCCTCAGTCGCACCCGAACAGGTCGACTACGTCATCATGGGACAGGTCCTCACCGCCGGCGCCGGCCAGATGCCCGCCCGCCAAGCCGCCGTCGCCGCAGGCATCCCCATGAACGTCCCCGCCCTGAGCATCAACAAAGTGTGCCTCTCCGGCATCGACGCCATCGCCCTCGCCGACCAACTCATCCGCGCCGGCGAATTCGACATCGTCGTCGCCGGCGGGCAGGAATCGATGTCCCGCGCACCCCACATGCTCGAAAAAAGCCGCGAAGGCTTCAAATACGGCGACGTCACCCTCCGCGACCACATGGCCTACGACGGCCTCCACGACATCTTCACCGACCAGGCCATGGGCCTGCTCACCGAACAGGTCAACCAACAAGAAACCGCCCACATCACCCGCGCCGAGCAGGACGCCTTCGCCGCCGCCTCACACCAGAACGCGGC
>NZ_JAQGFI010000028.1:0-33103 GCF_027854095.1 Rhodococcus sp. C-2
CAACACCACAACAGCATTCAAAACATCCGTTGCGGCACAACACAATTCAAAATCCGCACCGAGCACCCGCCGACCCCTCCCCACCGCGCCCGATCACCCCACCGAACACCCCCACCACCAGCACCGGCACCGGCACCGGCACCACACCCCACACACCCCAACACGCCGCCAACCCCACAACAGCACCGACACCCGGGGCTGTGCAGGGGCCAAGCAAGCCAGACCTTGGTGCTACGGACGATGCTTCGCCGCACCGCCAGTTACGGCGGCACGATTGACTCAACGGGCCAGCGGATGTGGCAGGTCCCCGATATTCGGGCCGTGTGGTCTTAGAGCCACGTTCTGATTGATTCAGTCAATCTCGCAACCCACTGGTTGGTGCGTGTGGGTGCATCGGGCAGCGTACTCGGCCGGAGTCAGATAGCCGAGAGACGAGTGGCGATGTCGGTGGTTGTGGTCGTCCTTGAAGTCCCCGATCACGACTCTCGCTTCGAGCAGATTCGTCCAGTGGTTCCGGTTGAGGCATTCCCTTCGCAGCCGGTTGTTGAATGATTCGATGTGGCCGTTAATCCACGGAGTACCCGGCGGAATGTACGAGATCCCGATCCGGTCACCGCAAAACCGTTGCAATGCAACCGATATGAACTCCGGACCATTGTCCATGCGCAGCACCCGCGGCGGACCACCCCACAACGCGAACGCCTTGTCGAGCTCGGCGACGAGCCGAGTCGCCGTGATCGACCGTTCCACGATGTTCAGCACCGACAGCCTGGTGTGCTCGTCGAGCATCGACGCGATCTTCACCGCCTTCCCGTCGACGGTGGAGTCGAACTGGAAGTCCAATGCCCACACCACTTTCGGTGCATCGGCCTCGATCTGCGGGACCGAGCTCAGGCCGGCGCGCTTGCGTGGGTGATGGATGCGGACCTGCAGGCCTTCCTCCCGCCAGAGGCGGTGCACCTTCTTCTTGTTGACGTGACGGTGCTCGTCGTGGCGCAGGTTCGCCCATGCACGCCGGAACCCGTGCACCGGGTGCGTGGTGGCGTAGGAACGCAACCAGGCCCGCAGTTCGGCGTCAGGATCGGCCGGTGTCAACGCCACCGGCGTGCGTTGGTACGTCGATCGGGCGAGCCCAACGGCTTTGCACGCCGCCCGTTGCGAGATGCTCATAGTCGAGACGAGCATGTCCACGGCGCGGCGTCTGGCCGCTGGGCTCAGAATTTTCCCTTCGCGACCTCGCGCAGCGCATCCTTCTCAAGCTCTGCCTCGGCGAGCAGTCGCTTGAGTCTGCCGTTCTGTTCCCGCAGTTCCTTGAGCTCCTTCGCTGCGTCGGTGTCCATTCCTGCGTACTGGCGGCGCCAGTTGAACAGTGTCGCCGGCGACACCTCGAGCGCGGCGGCGATCTCCTCGGAGGTCTTGCCCGCCGCGGAGAGTTCGTCGCTCCGGCGCAGCTTGCGAACGATTTCCTCTGCGGAATGCCTCTTCCGTCCAGCCATGATCTCTATCGTCCTTCCGGCTCCGAAGTGGAGCAACAGGACTCTAGAACCGCATGGTCTCATTCATGGGGAACATGCCAGATGCGCCAAATGTAGATAGCCTGGTCATCGACGTTGTTTCGTTCCGGCGCCATAGGAGGCGACCGTGTTCTCTACGATCTGCGCAAGAACACCCGATCGGACAGGGCTGCACCGATACAACCGTGAACCTCATAAACCGCGCGGCCGGCAGCACCCGCCCGAAACGGTCCAAACTAGCTACCAACCAGGCGTTGTGGAGGGCGGCCGAAGGTGAGCTGTCGAGGGGGCTGCCTGATCCTAGGGACCTTCTTATCGGGCCCCGGAGATGCCATGCGTCCCGACGAACTATCTACCCTTCACTCTGCTGCGCCACCTGCCCGACGGTCACTCCGCCGAACATGTCAACGCCGCGATGGCCGCCAGGATTCGAGAACTACCCGCCGCGCTGGCCCGCTCGATCACCTAACGAACCGCGAGACGCTCGACTGGCATACTCCAGCCGAGCGTCTCGCAGTGTTGCTCGTTGCGACGACCGCATGAATCCGCCTCATCGAAGTTCGTCAGATTCCGTCCGCCGGGTCTCGGTCTCGACTTTCAGTGATGGTTTGGATGCTTCCGCCATGTCCGGACCCGATAGCTGATTCCACATCGCGTCGACCATGGGCTGCAGGAACAGGTGTCCAAGTTGACGAATCATGAGGCCTATCACCTGCTCCGCCTCAGATTTGCTGGTGGAGGCGATCCCCGCCATGCGCAACTTGGCCACCTCGTTGCGACTCAGTTCTGTCAGGCGCGCAAGCAGTTTACCCTCGCCCGCCGCCAGGTCGAGCAAGGCGCGTCTTAGATAGTTGACGACCGGTGGATGGTCCTCAAGCATTGTCCGGACTGCCTGATCTCGAGCCGCCGCCACCTCAGCGGGCATACCGTCGCGGGGAGTGTCAGCGAGAGCCTGCGCGTGATAGTCGACTATCAGTTGCTCGACAGCGTTTCGCAGTCCGTCTTTAGTCTTGAAGTGGTGCTGAACCAGTCCGACGGTCACGTTGGCGGCCGCCGCGACAGCTCGCATCGATACGCGGTCTTCGCCTCGTTCGGCATATAGATCCAGAGCCGCATTGCGGATCTTCGCTTTCGCTGTGAGGTCGTTGAAGCTCGCGCGCGGGTCCGTCACGGCATTTCACCCTTCATGAATCGCGATTATACGGATCACACCAACCGCTTTACATCTGGCTCAATAACTGTACAGTAGTACAGCGACGAAGGGAGTGGCTGTTGTCACAGGATTTGCCGCTGTCGGGCGTGCGGGTGGTCTCGGTCGCCGTCAATCTGCCCGGTCCACTCGCAGCTGCGCGGCTGTGTGAACTCGGAGCGGAAGTGATCAAGGTAGAGCCGCCGACGGGCGACCCGCTGGCCTCGATGGCGCCGCAGTGGTACCAAGATCTCGCGTCCGGCCAGACTGTGGTCAGGCTGGATCTCAAAAGCGCGGAACAGCGAGCGGCGTTCGAGATCGAACTCTCGTGGGCGGATGTACTCATCACCGCCATGCGGCCATCAGCGTCTGCCCGCCTGGGTCTTGACAAGCTCCCGCAGCAATTTCCGGCGCTGTCTCTCGTCGAGATCGTCGGCCACGACGGAGAATTCGTTGAGGTGCCTGGCCATGACCTGACATACCAGGCGGCGCACGGAACCCTGACTCCGCCGACCATGCCAACGGTGCCGGTAGCCGACGTTGTCGGTGCGGAGCGGGCGGTTTCGGCCGCGCTGCTAGCGCTGATGGGCCGTGCGCGGACAGGCCGGGGAGAGTGCCGGCGCATCGTCCTCGAAGAGGCCGCTGCTGACGCAGGAGCGGCTGTCCGATACGGACTGATGGGCCCCGGCACGCCACTGGGTGGGGCGATACCCAGCTACGGGATCTATGCCAGCGCAGATGGACACGTGGCGCTCGGTGCACTGGAGCCGCACTTCCGGGACCGTGCACTCGCACTGCTCGGCGCGAAGCACCGGCAGGACCAACTGGCGAGCGCGTTTGTCACTCGCACCACCGCCGATTGGGAGGGCCTGGCCGCAGACGCGGACATCCCGCTCGTCGGCATCTACATGCAAGCAAAGGGAGAGCCCGCATGAGCATCCGAGAAGCGGTCATCGTCGACGCCGTCCGCACGCCCGTCGGCAAGCGCGGCGGTGCGCTAAGTCAGTGGCACCCGGTCGATCTACTCGGCCACACGCTACGAAACCTGATGGACCGCAATGATATCGATCCCATGCTGTTGGACGATGTTATTGCGGGCTGCGTGCTGCAGCATGACCAGCAGTCTTCGAATATCGGTCGGCACGCGGTGCTCTCGGCGGGACTCCCCGAGTCGGTTCCAGCCGTTACGGTCGACCGGCAGTGCGGATCCGGCCAGCAGGCCGTTACCTTCGTGGCGCACGGCGTCATGGCGGGCGGCTACCGACTGGCGATCGCGTGCGGCGTCGAGTCGATGTCGCAGGTGTCGATGCCTTCCGCGTTCCAGCCCGGTGCACCCCTGGGCCCGCAGTATGGCCCGCTCGAGCTGGCCCGCTACGACGGCGCACTGTTGGCGCAGGGGCCCTCGTCCGAGCTGATGAACTTCCAGTTCAACCTGAGCCGAGAGGACCTGGACGCGTTCAGCATCCGCAGTCACGAGCGCGCGCTCGCCGCAACGCGTGCTGGACGCTTCCGGGCGCAACTGGTGCCGATCACCGCCGACCCGCACGATCCATCCGGCCCGGTGATCGACGCAGACGAGGGCATTCGCGAGCATCTCGATCCGGCCAAGATCGCTTCGCTGCGCGCAGCATTCACCACAGACGGCCGCACCACGGCCGCGAACTCCTCCCAGCTCAGCGACGGGGCAGGCGCGCTGCTGATCGCGGACCGGGAGTTCGCCGCCGAGCACGGCCTGCGGCCCCGAGCCCGGTTCCGTGCGCTGACGGTGGCAGCGGCCGACCCCGTCGTGCAGTTCACCGCGGTACTCGACGCGACCCACAAGGCCCTCGCCGCCGCCGGGCTGGCCGCCGCGGACATCGACCTGTTCGAGGTCAACGAGGCCTTTGCCGGCGTCCCGCTGATGTTCCAGCGCGAGTTCGGCATTGACGACGACAAACTCAACGTCAACGGCGGCTCCGTCGCGCTCGGTCACCCGCTCGGGTCCACCGGCGCGCGGATGCTCACCGACCTGCTGTGCGAGCTGGAGCGAACCGGCGGGCGATACGGCCTGCAAACCATCTGCGAGGCCCACGGCACCGCCAACACCACCATCATCGAACGAATCTGAGAGGTACGCCATGACTACCGAGATCGTCAAGGGATTGCCGTCGACGCACGGTGACAGCTACCAACTCAACACCACCAGCCTGATCCGGCACGCGGCCCGCACCTATCCGGAGCAGGAGATCGTCTTCCGAACCCCGGATGGTGGCTGGGACCGCTACTCCTACGCCGACGCGTACAGCCGAATCAAGAGGGCCGCCAACGCGCTCGCCCGCCTCGGTGTCGGCCCCGCAGACGTAGTTGGAATCCTCGATTGGAACAGCAAACGGCATTTCGAGCTGTACTGGGCGATCCCGGGCCTGGCCGCTGCGATGCTGCAGATGAATCTGCGGCTGTCGCCAGAGGACCTCGGCCACGTCGCCACACACAGCGGGGCCTCGGTGGTGCTGGTTGATGAGAGCCTGCTACCCATCGCCGAGGCCCTCGCCCCGCACGCTCCCGGGGTGCGGGCATGGGTGGTGATGACGGACAAGCCGATGTCCTCGATCAACACCAAGCTGCCGAACACTCATCACTTTGAGGATCTGATGGCCGCTGCCGATAGTGAGATCGACTGGCCGACAGTTGACGAGACTTCCACCTATAGTGCCTGTTACACAACCGGTACCACGGGCCGTCCCAAGGGCGTCTTCTACTCGCACCGCGGCATCTACCTGCACTCGATTTCTCTCGCCGCGACCATCAGCATGCGCAGCGACGACTGCGTCATGCTCATCACGCCAATGTTCCACGGCCAGTCCTGGGGTCTGCCGCAGGCCGCCGTCTACGTTGCTGCGAAGATCGTGCTTCCCGGCCGGTACCTGGCCGAGGACACCAAGGTGCTGGTCGACGAGATTATCGCCGAGCAGGTGACGGTCGCCAACGGCGCGCCCGCGATCTTCCAGCCGATGATGGACTACATCAAAACCCTCGCAGTCGCCCCTGACCTCAGCCGCGCGCGACTGCTCTCCGGCGCCACCGAGCCCGCGCTGTCGCTCATGCGCGACTTCCGCGAGATCGCTGGCGCGGACGTCATCCACGCCTATGGCGCTACCGAGACCACGCCGATCGTCACGGTGAACGGTCCGGTCAAGCCTTCTCTGCGCGGGGTGCTCTCCACTGAGGAGGCGTGGGACCTCAAGCGTTGCCAGGGCCTTCCCGTCTCTGGCATCGACATCCGGATCGTCGACGCCGCAGGCAAGGATCTACCTCACGACGGGGCAAGCCAGGGCGAGATCCTGGTACGGGGGCCGTGGATCACTGAGCGGTACCACAAGCTCGCCGACGACGGCGGGCACTTCCTCGACGGCTACTGGCGGACTGGGGATGTCGGGAGGATCGACAAGAACGGCTACCTCAAGCTCACTGACCGCATCAAGGACGTCGTCAAGAGCGGCGGCGAGTGGATCTCCTCGATCGACATGGAGAACGCGATCATGGGCCATCCGAAGGTTCAGGAGGTGGCTGTCATCGGCGTCGACCACCCGAAGTGGCAGGAGCGCCCAGTCGTGCTTGTCGTCACTGTGGACGGGGCGGAGCTCACGCTCGAGGAGATCAACAGCGTTCTTGCCGGCAAGTTCGCGAAGTGGCAGCTGCCGGACACAGTCCTGTTCGTCGACGCGCTGCCCCGCACCAGTGTCGGCAAGCTCGATAAGAAGGCGATGCGCGCCGAGCACGCCGATATCTACAAGGAGGCCTAGTCATGAGCGATGTCCTGGTGTCGTCCCGCAAGGGCCCTGTCGTGGTGCTGGCGCTCCACCGGCCTCAGGCGAAGAACGCACTCAACGAGGAGTTGTTGTCCGCACTCAACGCTAAGTTGGATAGCATTCGCACCGACGACGCGGTTCGCGCAGTAGTCCTGACCGGCTCCGACGGGGTCTTCTGCGCCGGCGCGGACATCAGCGCCTTCGACCAGATCCGCGCCGATTCGCTGCTCGGCGAGCGAAAGGCACTGGGCGGCAAGATCTGGGCTGACCTGGGCACCTTCCCGAAGCCGGTGATCGCCGCAGTGGAGGGCCTGGCTCTCGGCGGCGGCTGTGAGCTGGCGCTGGCGTGCGACATTGTGATCGCGGGCGAATCGGCCGAGTTCGGGGTGCCCGAGGTCAAGCTCGGGGTGATTCCAGGTGGCGGCGGCACCCAGCGGCTGGTCCAAGCCATCGGCAAGTCGAAAGCTATGGCGATGTTGTTGACCGGCGACTCCCGCTCGGCCCAGCAGGCCTGTGCCGCGGGACTGGTCGCCGAGGTGGTCACCGACGGCGAAGCGGGCGCCCACGCCCTCGCCATGGCACAGCGCATCGCGAAGAATTCGCCACTCGCGGTTGCCCTGGCCAAGGATGCCGCACTGCGCGCGTTCGAGACGTCTCTGTCTCAAGGCCTCGAGCATGAGAGGCGCAATTTCCACGTGTCCGTGCACTCCGCAGACAGCCACGAGGGCCAAGCGGCCTTCCTGCGCAAGCGCACACCCGAGTTCACCGGAAGGTAGAAATTATGAGCAAGTTGTTCCCCGAATACCGCTCCCCGTGGGAGACCGAGGATCAGGCAGCACTACGGACGCACGCGGCCGAGTTCTTCAGAAGGGAAGCCACCCCCAACCAGGAGCGTTGGGCCGAGAATCATCAGATTGACCGTGACTTCTGGACAAAGGCGGGCTCCGCCGGACTGCTGTGCCTGGGGCTTCCAGATGAGTTTGGCGGGGGCGGAGGCAATTTCGGACACGAGGCTGTCGTCCAGCAGGAGTTGGCCCTGGCCCACGACACAGCCTTCGGATTCAACGTGCATTCAACGATCGTCGCCCATTACATCTCCGCCTATGCCACCGACGAGCAGAAGAGACGGTGGATCCCCAAGATGTCCAGCGGCGAGATGGTGATCGGCGTCGCGATGACCGAGCCCGGTACTGGGTCCGACTTGCAGGCTGTGCGCACGACCGCGACCCGGGATGGCGATGAGTACGTGATCAACGGGTCCAAGACCTTCATCTCCAACGCGTCTCACTGCGACCTGCTTGTTATCGTCGCGAAGACCGACCCCAAACTCAGGGCCAAGGGAATCTCGCTGTTCGTCGCCGAGACCGAGGGACTCAAGGGGTTCGAGCGAGGCCGCGTGCTGCAGAAGATCGGCCAGCACGGTCAGGACACGCGAGAGGTCTCCTTCACCGACATGCGTGTGCCCGCAGAGAACCTGCTCGGCGGCGTAGAGGGCAAGGGCTTCATCCAGCTGATGGAGCAGTTGCCGCGAGAACGCCTCATCATAGGTGTGGCTGGCATCGCGATGGCCGAGGCCGCGGTACTTGAGACCGTCAAGTACGCCAAAGAGCGGCTCGCTTTCGGCAAGCCGATCCTGGACTTCCAGAACACCAAGTTCGTGCTCTCGGAATGCAAGACGGACGTCCTCGCCGGTAAGACGCTGATGGACTATTGCATCCAGCGTTACATCGACGGCACCCTCGATCCAGCGACGGCTTCGATGGCCAAGCTGTGGGGAACCGACAAGCAAGTCGAGATCATCGACCGCTGCCTACAGGTCTTCGGCGGCTACGGCTACATGATGGAGTACCCGATCGCCCAGATGTACGCCGCGGCACGGGTACAGAAGATCTACGGCGGAACCAACGAGATCATGAAGGAACTCATCGGTAGGTCGCTGTGATCGCAGCTGCCAGACCATCGGCGCACAGACGGGCGACATCGGCCGTACCACGGCGCTCGCCGCGGGGTCACTCGAGACCGTCCCCAGGACTAACGATCGACAGGCCGTGCGGGTCGCCCACTTTTTCGGCGCAAGCCACAGGAGTGGCATCGTGGACCAATGCTCGTCGCCGAACATTGGCACATCGAACGTGACGCGATAAGTTTGGGCGGCTACCAGGTCGCCGCCTGCACCGTCGACCGACTCATGAGCGCCGAGGGCCTGTCCGGTGTCGTCCGCGGCCGCCGGCACCGGACCACGCTCGGCGGCAAGGACAGTCGGAGAGCGCCAGACTTGCTCGATCGGGACTTCACCGCCGAGGCGCCGAACCGGAAATGGGTCACCGACTTCACCTACTGCCGAACGTGGGCCGGGTTCGTCTACGTGGCGTTCGTGATCGACTGCTTCTCCCGCACGATCGTCGGCTGGCACGCATCGAGCGTGAAGGACACCCCCATGGTCACCACGGCGTTGAAGATGGCGTTGGGGCGCCGCGACCACGGTGGCCATGCCGTGGCCGACGGGCTCATTCATCACAGCGATGCCGGCAGTCAGGACGGATTCAATCGGTCGTCGCAACACCTCAATCACGGAGGTGCGCGATGGGGGGTGGTGGGAAGCAGATGCCGGAGGCGCCGTCGGGTGCGCGGCGGCAGTGGGCGGCGGATCGGGCGTTGCAGCCACCGATGCGATCGCCGGGCCCGTCGCGTGCGGTGCAGCGGGATTTCTGGCGGCGGATCGCCTCTGGCGTGACGACGTTGCAGGCGGCGGACGCTGTTGGCGTGTCATGGCCGGTCGGCTCCCGCTGGTTCCATCACGCTGGCGGGATGCCACCGATCAGTCTGGACGACCCCACGGGCCGCTACCTGTCATTCGCCGAACGCGAGGAGATCGCGCTCTACTGCGCGCCCAGGACTTCGGGGTCCGAAAGATCGCCCGCCGAATTGGCAGGTCCCCGATAGTCGGTCCACCCGGTTCCAGAGCCAGGTTGTGATTGATACCGATCTCAGGCGATCTCACAGCCCACCGGCAAGTACCGGTGACTGCATCGGGCAGCGTACTCGACCGGGGTCAGGTAGCCCAGGCACTCCCGGCGCAGTCGGTTGTTGAGCGACTCGATGTACCCGTTGTTCCACGGCGTCCCAGGCGGGATGTACGCCAACCCCACCCTTCCCGCGCAGAACGATTGCAGCGCTTGGGAAATGAACTCCGGTCCGTTGTCCATCCGCCACACCCTCGGTGAGCCACCCGCCGCCGCGAAACACGCTTCCAACTCCCGGGTGAGTCGTTCGGCAGTGATCGACCGCTCCACAATGTTCAGCAGCGACTCACGGGTGTGCTCGTCGATCATCGACGCGATCTTCACCGACTTCCCGTCGACCGTGGAATCGAACTGGAAGTCCAATTCCCACACCATCTTCGGTGCGTCCGACTCCACCGTCGGACACGACGAGATGCCCGCTCGTTTGCGGGCACTGTGGACCCGTCGCTGCAGGCCCTCCTCCCGCCACAGGCGGTGCACCTTCTTCTTGTTCACCTCCCGGTGCTCGTCAAAGCGGAGCGCCGCCCACGCGCGCCGGAACCCGTGACACGGATAGCCCTTCGCATACGTCCGCAGCCATGCCCGCAGGCCGGCGTCCGGGTCGGCCGGCGTCTGTGCGAGCGGGATCCGGCGGTAGGTGGAGCGGGCGAGCCCGACCGCCTTGCACGCGAGCCGCTCGGACACGCTCAGCACCTCTTTGAGCATGTCGACGGCACGGCGCTTGGCGTCCGGGCTCAGAATTTTCCCTTCGCCACCTCTCGCAGGGCGTCCATCTCCAGTTCGGCCTCGGCGAGCAGTCGCTTGAGCCGGCTGTTCTGTTCCCGCAACTCGCGTAGTTACTTGGCGGCGTCGACGTCCATGCCGCCGTACGAGCGGCGCCAGTTGTACAACGTCGCCGACGACACCTCGAGGTCGGCGGCGATCTCGTCATTCGTCTTGCCAGCGGCAGCGAGTTCGTCCGCACGGCGCAGTTTGCGCACGATGTCCTCTGCGGAGTGCTTCTTCCGGCCAGCCATGTGTTTCATCGTCCCTTCTGACCCGATTCTGGGCCACAGGACTCTAGAACAGGGCGAACTCATTCACCGGGGACACGCCAGAATCGGACTCGACCCGGGAACGATTTCACGTGAGCTGCGCCGCAACGCGGCGACCCGAAGCGGATAGCAGGTCCCTGGCGGCGCAGTGGAAGGCGCAACAGGCCGCCAACGTCCGAAGGTTGCGAAGCTGGTGGGCAGCGATGCGTTGCGCGAGTACGTGCAGGAACGGCTCGCCGGCAACGTTCGGCACGATGAAGTGGGTCGACTGGTTCAACAGTCGCCGGCTCCACAGCACCCTCGGCTACATCACGCCCGAAGAGTTCGAGGCGATCCACTCTCCAACCGGAGTTGTCGCCAGCATAGGAGCGGCAAGGAACCCGGCACGGTTCAGGGTGCCGCGATCGGTATGGAAGATCACTGCTCGGGACGCTGGCCCTTCATGGCCACCGTCATCGCCCGTACATCCTCGACTGAGATCGGCGCGCATCGAGGTCGACCGCCTCTTTGTCGATCGCCGGTACGGCTACTACAAGACCCAATCGTTTCGCGACATGCGCGATAGGACGTCATCGCACCACAGCGTCCAGATCCTCGAAGACGACGTCAGCGCCTGGTGTGGAACGCGAACCCGAAACCCTTCGTGTGGACCAAGACCGCGGATGTGATCCGCGGCCTACTGCACCCGAGTCAATAAAACAATCAATGACTCAGGACACTAGAAGCCTTCCCCCTCCGACGCTTCGCCCTGCCGCGCGTCTGCCCGGTAGGCAGTGGGCGACAGCCCAAACTGCAGTTTGAACGACCGGGTGAAATGGCTGGCATCTGAGAACTGCCAGCGTGCCGCAATAGAGGAGATAGACAGATCCGTTGCCGCCAGATCCGCCCGGGCGCGGAGGAGGCGGCGCCTCCGAACCGCACTCCCCAAAGTTTCGCCAGTCTCGGCGAACACCCGATGAACCGTGCGGACCGACACCGCATGTGCGGCCGCGACCTCCGTCGGGGTGATGTGGAGCCTTGCCAGGTGTTGGTCGATCCACCGGTCCATTGATGTCCTCAGCGCCGGAATGGTTCCGCTCACCGGCAGATCGGTTCCGGGCCTCAATGCGCCCTCGATCAGCTCGAGTGTGGCGTTGCGCGCCGATATCGTTGCCTGCAATGAGAGCTGCGGCAGTGCGACCCAGAGCGAATCGAGATAGCTCATCAGCAGTCGCGCGGCGGGCGAGCTAACGAATCTGTCCCCCTGAGGGACGACGGCTTGCATTGGTTCGAATACCCGCTCGGGGATCATCAACAGCCGCTTGCGGAGGTTGCGCTGGATGTCGAAGCGCGCGGCGCGGGTGGAGTCCCATAGGAGCGCGTCGCCCGGCCGCAGCGCCGTCCTCGTGCCGCCCTGCGCTACCACTTCCTCACCGCGCTCGATCATCAACAAGATCATGTACCGCTGATCGCTGTCGGCGATCGTGCTGGTCGTACGTGCCGCCGACGAGCGGCCGCACTGAAGATCGACGAGTGCCAGCTCCGCGATCCACCGACGGCGCAGGTACTCGCGATGGAACGGGGCCTCAGGGGCGACCGCACCCATCGCCAGCGAGAAGCCGAACGCTGAGGTTGCCGATTCCCATTGGGTCGC
The DNA here is from genome assembly GCF_027854095.1 of Rhodococcus sp. C-2. Classification (NCBI taxonomy): domain Bacteria; kingdom Bacillati; phylum Actinomycetota; class Actinomycetes; order Mycobacteriales; family Nocardiaceae; genus Rhodococcus; species Rhodococcus sp. C-2. Next base: position 12,182 of record NZ_JAQGFI010000028.1, read on the forward strand.
GCGATCGGTCGCTGAAATGCTCTCCACGTCGAGCGCTCCGGTAGTCAACAAACGAGTTACCTCCGCATGTCCTGCCATCGATCCTCGCGCCAGTCGTCGGAGCTAGGGCACACAGATTGTCCGATCCGGTATGGCGTGCTCGTTCAGTCAACTGGCGCTGTCGTACAAGCGTACAGGAATGTGACTCAGCACACTCGATAGCGACCGAGGCTGATGCCCACACCTGGACCGATAGGGAAACCATGAGGACGACCACCTGTACAGCTCCGAGGAGCGAACCATGACCGGAGCATCGAACACGGCGGACCCAACGATGTCGACCGAGACACGTACGGCGGCATGGGCATCCGAGGCAGCACGACATGTGACAACCAAGCGCACGGAGGACTCCATGCTCGAATACGACTCGTTGTTCATCGGCGGCAAGCTCGCCGCAACTGCATCTACATCGGTGATCGAAATACACTCTGCGGCAACCGAAGAGCTGATCGGCCGCACGCCCGAGGCGTCGCCGGCTGACGTCGATGCAGCCGTCGGTGCCGCCCGCCGCGCCTTCGACGACCCGAAAGGTTGGTCGACATGGGAGCCTCGGGCGCGGGCCCGGGTCCTTGAGCAGTTCGCAACCGAGCTCGAGGCGCGCGCCGACGAGATCACCCGACGGGTCTCGCAGCAGAACGGAATGCCCATCACGACCGCGGCGATGCTCGAGTCCGCGCTCCCGGCAACCGTTTTCCGCTACTACGCGGATCTCGTCCGCATCACCGACGTCGAGGAAACCCGTCATGGGCTCCTCGGCGGACGCGCGCAGGTTCGCCGGACACCCCTCGGCGTCGTCGCGGCAATCGTGCCGTGGAACTACCCCAACCTTGTGACGGCATTCAAGATGGCTCCTGCGCTCGCCGCCGGATGCACGGTGGTGCTCAAACCGAGCCCCGAGACGGTCCTCGACTCGTACGTGATGGCTGAGGCCGCGCAGAGCGCCGGCATCCCTGACGGCGTGATCAACATCGTGCCGGGTGGTGCGAGTACTGGCTCCTACCTCGTGTCCCACCCGGGGGTCGACAAGGTGACCTTCACGGGATCGACCGCCGTCGGCCGGCAGATCGCCGCCACGTGCGGCGATCTGCTGCGCCCGGTGACGCTCGAGCTCGGCGGCAAGTCGGCCGCGATCATTCTCGACGACGCCGATCTGATGTCGAACCTCGAAGGGCTCTTCCAGATCGCACTGCTCAACAACGGGCAAACCTGTGTTGCCAACGGACGCATCCTCGTACCGCGCTCACGGTACGAGGAGACCCTCGACGTGCTCTGCGCGCTCGTATCCGGCGCCTCTGTCGGCGATCCCCTCGACCCGCAGACACAGATCGGCCCCCTCGTTTCGGCGCGCCATCGTGCTCGTGTCGAGGGTTACATCGCCAAGGGCGTCGAAGAGGGTGCCCGACTCGTCACAGGCGGTGGACGACCTCGGGAGCTAGCCAAGGGGTGGTTCGTCGAACCCACGCTGTTCGCGGATGTCGGCCCCGAAAGCACGATCGCCCAGGAAGAGATCTTCGGGCCTGTGCTCGCCGTGATCCCGTACGACGACGTCGACGACGCAGTTCGGATCGCCAACAACACGAAGTACGGTCTCGCGGGCACTATCTGGACCTCGGACGAGAAGCGAGGCGAAGAACTGAGCCGCCGGGTCCGCTCCGGAACCGTCGGTATCAACTACTTCATGCTCGACCCGGTCGCACCGTTCGGCGGGATCAAGGCAAGCGGACTCGGGCGCGAACTCGGCCCCGAGGGACTCGACGCCTGCCTGCAGACCCAGTCCGTGTACTTCGCTACCACCTAGAGAAGAAACTCATACCCGCCCGGTCGGCACCGACGTGTCGACCGGGCGGTGCTCTGTCCGCACCTCGATCTGCATCGACGACCAGAACGACTCCATCATCGTTCCTTGCCGGATGCGCTTGTTGGCCTTCGCCAGCGCCGCGCTCTCTAGGGTCGCGACCCCGGGGCGCTTGCCGCGGTCGATCTGGTCCTGGCGAACCCAGTTGTGCAGAGCACCAGCGCTGATGCCGAGCTCCGTGGCAGCGGTGGTGATCGGTTTGCCGGCACGGACGAGTGCGACGGCCCGGAAGCGGAACTCCGGCGGATACGGTCGGGGCATTGATCGAAGCCTCTCAGCAGGGCTCGATCTTCACACCGAAATGGGTAAGAAGCCCTGGGGCAGGTCGGCGAGTCAACCGAAGTGGGGACAGTCCCGAACGTGGCGCGGACATTCAGCCAGATGGCACTGTCGTTCAATCCTACCGAAATGTGACGCAACACAATCGACTGTGACCGGGGTCAATGCCCATTTACCTAGATCGATAGGGACAACCATGAAGATGAACGCCGCCGTGCTCTGGGGCTCACACCAGGACTGGAGCGTCGAGGAAGTCGAACTCGACGGACCCAGGGAACGCGAAGTTCTCATCCGCTACGTCGCCGGCGGCCTCTGTCACTCCGACGACCACGCACGTACTGGCGACATGCCCATCGCCCTGCCCACCGTCGGCGGCCACGAAGGCGCTGGCGTCATCGAGGAAGTCGGCCCCGGCGTAACCAGCCTCGCACCGGGCGATCATGTCGTCTGCTCATTCCTCCCTGGCTGCGGTCGCTGCCGGTGGTGCGCGACCGGACATTCTAATCTCTGCGACATGGGCGCCCACATCCTCGGCGGCACCATGCTCGACGGCACATACCGCCGCCGTGCCCGCGGCCAGAACGTCGGCGCCATGTCACTCCTGGGTACCTTTGCCGAGTACGGCACGGTGCATGAGGAATCCGTCGTCAAGATCGATGACGACCTCCCTCTCGACCGTGCGGTTCTCCTCGGCTGCGGCGTCACCACCGGCTGGGGATCGGCCGTCAACAGCGCCGAAGTCCAACCCGGCGACACCGTCGTCGTCATTGGCTGCGGCGGCATCGGATCAGGCGCCATCCAGGGCGCCCGTATCGCCGGCGCCGAGAACATCATCGCTGTCGACATCGTCGACACCAAGAGGGACATCCTCCTCGGCCTCGGCGCAACTCACTTCTGCACCAGCTTCGAAGAAGCCACCGCCCTCACTGCCGATCTCACCCGCGGAGTCATGGCGGACTCCGCTATCCTGACGGTCGGAGTCGTCACCCGGGACATGATCGGACAGACCCTCGAACTCGTCCGCAAGGCCGGCACCGCAGTTCTCACCGGAATCGCGCCCGCCGCCGAAACCACGGCCAGCATCCCACTCATGACCTTCACCCTGCTCCAGAAGCGTCTCGTTGGGAGCCTCTATGGGGAAGCCAACGCCCGCGCCGACATCCCCCGGCTTCTCCGCCTCTACCGCAACGGTCAACTCAAGCTCGACGAAACCGTCACCACCGAGTACAAACTTGCCGACATCAACCAAGGGTATCGAGACATGTTCGACGGCAAGAACATCCGCGGAATCATCACCCACAATCATTGATCGGAAACGACCAACGTTTATCCACAACGAATGAAGGGTATGTGGATATCACAGGATCTAGCCCTGACGCGGCCGCGGGAGAAGTGGGAGGTCTACACCGTCCTCGCCGACTCGGAGACCCTCGGGTCGAGCCCGCAGCACCTCGATGGCCCGCAGAGCTCCGAGGGCGGCGTGTGCTGCGGTACTGCCGCGCCCGCCGAGGGCTCGACAGGCGAGAAGGAACCGGTTGCCGCCGGAAGCTCCTGCTGCTGAACCCCGCACGACCTCCCGTGTCGGCCGCCCCACGTCGAGGTGGCCGACACGGGTCTTCAGGGACGGCGAAGGCGGGTGGCGAGATCAGCGATGCGGACGGCGATGTCGTCGCGGACCAGTCGCATTCGCTCGATGCCGTCGATTCCTCGTTCGGATGGCTCGTCGGTGTTCCAGTTCTCGAGTGCCGTCCCGTACGGCGGCACGACCTCGGCTTCGCGGCCCAGGGTGCCGATCAGGTCGACGTCTTGAAGTAGGTCCGGGTCGATCGGTTTCGGGGTCTCGCCGGTGATGTCGACGCCGACCTCGGCCAGCACCTGCGCGGAGATGGCATTGATAGCGGTGCCCGGGTTTCGTTCCGGCGGAGTGGATACCCACGGTGTCGCCGACGGCAGCGCGCATCAGCCCGGCCGCCATCTGCGACTTGCCGCCGTTCTTCACGCACACGAACAGCACAGACGGTGTGCTCATCTTCGGATCCCTTTCAGATGTGGTGGGTCAGTCGTCGGGATCGAGTTCGGCGACCGCAGCTTTCGCTGTGCGGCCGACGCCGAGGATGGTGGCCGATCCGGGACCCGTCCAGTCGCCGTAGCCGAGCAGATGCAGCCGCGGCTCCTTCAGGGCGCGGGTGCCCACTGTCGGCACGGTGCCATCCGCGCCTCGCAGTCGTAGAGGCTGCAGATGCCCGAGCGCGGGCCGAAAACCCTTGGCCCACAGAATCACATCGGCATTCTCATAGCGGTCGCCCCAGGCGACGCCGTCGTCGGTGAGTCGATCGAACATCGGTCGCGCGGTCATCGCGCCGCGATCGCGCGCCGCGAGAACCTCCGGGACCATCACGATGTCGCCGAGAGCGGCGACACCTCCCGGGTCGGAGTGCCCGGCAGCCAGGGCGGCGGCGCGGCGGGACGCGACCTCAAACAGAACCCGCCCGTCGACACCGTCGGCCAGGAACCGCGGTGGCCGCAGGGTCACCCAGATCGTGGCCGCGGCTTCGGTGGAGATCTCGGCGACGAGCTGGGCGGCGGAGTTGCCGCCACCGACCACAACGACGTCCGCGCCGCAGAACTCGTCCGCGGTAGGCGACCAGGCCCCGCTCGGGATGTCCGGTGTCCGGTGTCCGGGTCAATGTCGCCGAGCAGATAGATCCACAGTGCGGCGTCGTCGAACTCGGCGAATACCGCGCGGGCCCATGCCTCCGGCTCGTGCGATTCCACGTGCCGGCGTGCACCTGCGCTGTCGGTGCTCGGCACGGTGACCGTCGCGACGGTCCCGGAGGCGGCGGGATCCCATCGCCCGGGCCCGACGTCGAACCGTCGGGCGCCGATCGTGACGGTGAGGGTGACGTTCTTGGTCGCGAGAGCGTCCGCGACGAAGGTGCACGTGAACGGGTCACATGAGCTGGTCACGAGCGAGGGAAACTGGTGGGTGTCGTGGATCCGGGCGGCCAGGAAGGCGCGGTCGGTCTCCATGTTGCGGAGGCCGGGTTACGCGGCTGCGCCGGAGTGCATCGCGGCGAGCGCGGTGAGCCAGTCCGCGAGGTCCTGCATGGCTGCCTCACGGTCGATGGTGGCCTGGTGCACCTCGTCCACAGGGACCGCGGGCACCTGGGTGTAGCGGGCGGCGGCAGACTTCACCGCGGATTAACGGTGTCGCTCGACACCGTAATGCCATGTCCAAGATCTGCCCGCAAAGCCTCCAACGTGGAGGAATCAAGAATCTGCTCAATGCATCGTTCCGAACCGGCGACGAACGTGCTCATCAAGTCGATGTCCGTCGACACGAACCACTCGCCGTCCGCGGGCCACCACAGATTCGGCGACTCACCAGCGAAGGTGTGGCCAGCTCTCGACAAAGAACCAAGGAAGACGTGGTAGCGCCTCCCAGAAGTCGATTCGAGACCTGGGGCGGAGCTGATCTGCGTCTCATCGAAGTTGCCTTCCCAAAAAGCGAAGTAACACTCTCGAGAGGTCGTGAACTCCGCGAGCATTGCGGCAAGCTCACGCCGCAGACCGGGTGCAAGCCTCCCGATCGCGGGCAGGTCATCGACGTAAAGTGCCGAGTCGACACCTTTCCGATAGATCGACTCCCACTGCATCTGCGGATGAACGGTGAGCCCCCCGGATACCGCAACGTCAGACCAGGACACAGATTCTGCTTCCTGGCCATTCCACACGACCGCCGGGTGGAAGATCCGCGCGTACGCCTCAAACCCACCCGGGAAAATCGAATGGACCGTGCCGGAGAAGGGCTGACCCATTCGATCCTCGATCCAGCCAGCCGGTAGACCCTGCCCATGCAAGACCTCGTCACTCCGCCACTCGCGTGTCATGACCCCATCTTGCTCGAAACAGTCACACGCGGCCGGTTGCACAGCACGAGAGATAGCCAGCCTTCGTGGTCGACAGGCTTGACGTGCGGAGCGAGGTCGCGCCGATCTCGCATACTCACCAAGCAGGAAGAACGGATCTGGCCTCGCCTTGGCGTTCGACACGCTGCCCGAACGGGCCGGGATCCTCACCCCGGCCGCCGCGATGGGCGATGCGCTCACCGAACGACTGGCCGCCGCCGACGGGTTCACCCTCGAGGTCGAGCGCGTCTAAGTCGGCCAGTTCTGCCGGATGGCAGTCACCGGGCCGTGTTGCACTTCAAGCAGTCGGCGTCGGCGATGAAGGTGGTGGAGATACCGCTGCCGGAGAGTGCGTCCAGCAGGAGATGTCGCCCTCGTCCGACGTTGAGGGGGATGTCGAGAGGCTGCCCATCCTTATCCAGGGCAACCTCGACAGCATCGGGACAGTCCCACAACGCGATCGAGTAGTCGCCGCGGTAGGCGGTCCGGTAGCGGATGCCTTCCACCTTCGTCGCAGCGGGCTGGTCCTCGTAGATGGCCTGGGCCCACTGCTGGGTCAGCTCACGGTCCTCGTTACCCGATGCGAGCGCCGGGACCGCTCCGATGGCCATCGCCGCATTGGCCTGGTCCAGATCGTAGGTGACGATCTCCCGTACCGGCCGCACCAGCGTGACCCGGAAGTTCGAGCACACATGCGCGGTTAGTGCTTCTCCGAACACCTCGCACGCCGCGGTCGCGAGATCGACCCCGAAATAGATCACCGACCGCCCGTCCGGGTCGAGCGCTTTCGCGGTGATCGGGGGCGTGTGGTGATCGAACCGGTTGAGCGGGCCGAAGGTCCGGAAGGTGACCCCGTCCGGGACGTGGGCGGTGCGGTGATAGACCCGATACCACGGTGCAGTGGCACCGTCGGCCGGCGTCCAGATCCACCGGTAGTCGGCGTCGGGGAGGGGTCTGTCGGGTTGGTCGAGCGATTTGGCCATCAGGTGGCGGCCAGGGTTTCGACGATCGCAATCACATGGTCACTGTCGCGGGCCATCTCCTGTGCGGGGGTGCGGCCGGCGAAGTTGTCGTTCGCCCGGTTCATCCACCGCGACAAGCTCACCTCGCCACCGGGGAAGGTGGCCACGAGTCGGTCCAGGTCCGGGAGGACCGGTTCCGCGTTGTCGGGGGTGAACTGCCAGGCAGGGAAACGCCATTCCCGGCCGTCCTTGAGCCCGACGAGCTTGTGCTGGGCGACCCACTCCGAGACCGTCTGCGGCGAGACACCGAGCAGGTCGGCTGCCTGCGTCCTCGACATCGACGCGCTCAGCTCCTGGCGACGGTGTTCTACCTGGAGCTTCAGGTTCGCCTGCTCGAGGGTGGCGACTTTCTCGTCCGGGATCGCCGGCCCCCACTCGTCAGCATCAGCCTCCGTAGCGTCTTCGGGCGATGAGTCGGCGGCGGGCATGTCCTGAACGAACACCAGGCCACCCGGCTGGGCGTCCGATGTGCACCGCGTCACCCACAGTGAGTAGTCATGAGGTGTGTCGGCGTGCAGGGGCCGCCGAGGTGACGGGTGTGCGTCCCGCAGCCACTCCGCCACCGCGTCGCGCCATACGGCGGCCGACGCGTCCGATGTCAGCCTCGACACGGGCATGTCCGGGCCACCCGAACGGCAGTCCACGAAGAACGACGGAGCTGTCTCCGGCAAAGCGACGACGCCGACATTCTCACCTCTGGCGGCAAACATGTAGATCAGCCGGGAGGCATCCTGCAGATCCTGCGGTGCTGATTCAGATCCCTGCGACATGAATCCACCTCCTAAACTCTGCTACCAGCATACGCAGGATATGCGGGTAACGCGCCCTATGCGGATTGTCCCGATGCAAACGGACCCTCCGGGACCGTTCAGACCACCATCTACCAGCAGTGATGACATGTCCCCTCCTCGCGAGCACGGCGCGTAGACCCTCGGCGCCCGGAATGCTGGCCACGGCGGTGCCGTTAACTACAGGTGGCAGTGCCTGCGGGTACCACCCCTTGCGTCGCTGCGAGCGACCGCGTGCCGAGAGGCCGCGATGACAGGCACTGTCACCCCAGGATCGGGAAGACCTGCACTGCGTAGCGTTCCTGATGACGGGGCCGGAGCCGTCGACACCTTATGGTGCCGGCGGCTTCTACGTCGGCGTCCCCACGTACGCCGCGCCGTCGCGCAGTTGGAACCGACAACGCCTCGCCTGCGTCCAAACAGATATGACCGAGGACGAGCGGGAGCAGATCGCCGAGCTGCACTTCGCCGGCGACCCCGCGGTGCTCGCCGAGTTGCGACGCGATCCCGAGATCTCCAGGCTTCTCGATTCACTCGATCTCGTGGTCTGGGAGCTCGATCTACTCCGCAACACCATCTGACGTGCAGTGGTCCCCGCTGACCGAGCACGCGGCGATCCGGCCGACGCCCGGACCCAGCGGGCTCAGGTCGCGGGCACGAGATCCGCGAGGCGGACCGAGAAGGGGTACTTGCCGGGCGCGTCTACGGTCGCCTCGATGATCGCGGTGCCGCCGTCTTCGACGCTGACGACGGTGAAAACGGAGACTCCTCCAGCACCGAGTCGGACCTGCTGTCCAGGTTGCATGGGGGTTCCTCTCGCTCTGTTGCAATGCTATCGACCGGCGGATCGGCGGCCGCGGCGGGCCGAAACCAAAGACTCTGACGCTATGCCCGTTTACCTGCATAGATGACACGTCCCCGCTGTCGACCTCGTCGAACTACTTCAGCCGAGCCGAAGCCCGAAATGCGGTGCGTAGCGTCTGAATCGACCAACCCCGATCCCCACGCCACTCTGGAGATGCACTGTGCCCTCGATCTTTTCTCGCCGATCGGCCCGCGACAGATCCCGCGATGGGAGAACACCGAAGGATGCCGGTGAGCGCCTGAAGGGGATGTCCGCGGCGGAGACCGCGCGCTTCTGCCGGATCGCTGAGCAGTTCGCTGTGCCCGGTCCGTTCACCGATCCGGACGAGGACGACCGTGAGCTGTGGCGGGCTGGCAAGCTCGTCCCCTGGTACATCAGCACGCTGCTCGACCACGGCAGCCACGTCGGCCCACAGGTCGATCTCGCATGCCGGGTACAGGAGCCGGACGTTGATCGCTGGGAGGCAGGGCATCTGTACCCGATGTGGGAAAACCGTCGCGCTCGCCAGGCTTCTCAACGTCCAGGTACGCGATCTCACCCACCCCGAGGCGACTCCTCGCCATCACGCCGACCGTCCGGTGCACCGACTACCTGGGCTGGCGATCCTGTCTTTCGAGCCCGTTGCGGTCGACGCGGTCACCTGACAGCGGAAGGCCCGCCCGAGACCACGGAACCCCAGGCAGGGTGTCGATCGCGTCATGGAGTTCGCAACGCCCCCCAGGAGGACACGTAGCCACACGGGTGGACCTCGTTGTGCGCGCTTCGTTGGGGAATGCCGAACGATGAAGGGAAGGGGGACGTGCCATTCCAGCAGGTAGGGGCACTCATCGTCAGGCTTCTTCTGCCGGCCGGTCCTCTCTGGCGTGCGTGGGGGTCGCTGTCCGCTCGAAGAGATCGAGCCAGCGTTCGGGTGTGGCGCGGCGTGACTCGAGCATCGACTCGAGTAGCTGTGACCGCCGCGCCCAGTTGTAGGAGTCGTTGTCCCGTCGGTGGTCGCTGGCAGCGCCGCCGCGAGTGACGTACTCGAATGGCAGATCCCAGGCTTCCTGCCCCGACAGCAGGACGACGTCGGCCGCCCCCAGCGGATCGAGGACGTAGGACACGATCTTCGGGCTCTGGCTGTACTGCCGGTACACCTTCATTCCCTGCGTTGATCCTTTGACCTGGACTTTTGCCACGCGGAACGGATCCACCTGGTAGGCCATCAGATCGGCTCCGTGGTCAACGACCGGCAGCGCCAGATACAGCTCAGCGCAGCGTGCCAGCGACAGTTCTGTGGCTGCGACGGCTGCTCGCTCTACCCGGAGATTGGTTGCTCGCATGGCTTCTTCTCCCTGTTCTCGTAGTGGCCGCCTCTACTCGCCCCGCCTCAGATCACCTCGGATCTACGCCAGGATGCTCAGCGCAGGCCCGACCAGGCACGGCAGTATGGCGACAACCGCGGAAGGCCCCGGTCCAGGGGGCTGGGGTGGAGCCTTCCGTGGTCGGACGTCGCTGCTCCGCGACAACCGCGCGCTACCGGCGAGCATTCGACGAGGACGCCGCGTAAGCAACGAGACCGAGCGCACCGGCGGCCACGAGCCCGACGAACGTGCCCACGGCCATCGGGACCGAGGCAGCCAAGCGATTCGCCCCGTCACCGATGCACACCCCCAGCACGATGACCCCGGAGACCCCGAAGGGGATCGCATAGGTCAGAGCCGAACGACGCACGTAGTACGAAGGCTCGAACGCATCTGCCAGGTCGCTGCGTGCAGCCCGATAGCAGGCCAGGGTCACACTGCCGATCATGGCCAGGCCCAGCAGGGACACCCACTCGATCTGCTCGATGTGGCGCGCGACCTGCCAGAAGGCGATGGCTCCGATGATTGCCGAGATGACGCCGAGAAGGGCTGCGGTGCCGAGGACACCCAAATCGTCGTCGTTGGACTTCCCTGCGATCCAGAGCACCACAGCGATCGCGGCCAGGACCACGGCAACACCGATCAATGCGTACCCGAGGAACCAGTTGGCGGCGGACCAGCTCGTGTAGTGGTTCACGGCCACCTCGGCCGATGAACTCGAAGGATAGGGGTACACCTGCGAGAAACGGGGGGTCATCTGTATTTCCTTCCGAGAGAGGGAATGTGGGCGATTCGAGGTGCGACGCAAACGAAGATTTAGAGGGGATTGGCTGCCGCAAATCCGCTAGGATTCCTGGCTTTTCGTGCGTCGACATGCCTACAGGAGACGTCCGACATCGCATGGTGCGGTGCTGCTGCGGGGAGCGCACTCGGGCCTGGTTGACGCCCCTACTTCGCGGTCTCCAGTCGGGGGCTGTCGGCGCCGAGCCCCAGCAGCTCGTCGATGCGCGCGGTCTTGCGCCCTCGACGTCGCGCTCGGGTGAGATGCAGGTAGATCCGGGCGCCGATGCGGACTTCGGCGAGCAGCTTGTGGATCCGCCACTCGGCGAGGAACCCGGCGTCGAGGGCGTCCTGCTTCGCCGTGGTGACCTGATGGTCGAGCAGTTCGATGATGCTCACCAGATCGGCCTTGTCGCGAGTGAGCCAGTCCTGGCGGCTGATGTGGCCGTTCCACTGCTCGACGCGCGGTCGGTCGTCCCAGTTCAGCGGGAAATAGTTGGTCAACGGATCGGTCTCGGTGGCAGTCATGTGCGCCTCCAGGTGCGTGCGGTCGGTTCAGGTGGCCGGCGGCGGCGATGGCGGCGAGGCGCTGCTGCTGTTCTCCGATACCGCGTGCTCCGGCCAGAGGGGTGCGGGCGTGCGGCCAGACCTGCTGTGCGAGTTCGACATAGTCACGGCCACCGAAGAGGACGACATCGGGGCGGTCGAGCAGGCCCTGGTCTGCGGCCTGGTCCCGGAGCTGGTCCGTGGTGATCGCTCCGGGCTGGCCGAGGCGCAGGTTGTAGGGCTCGACGATGGTGTGGAGGTTCAGGAGTCCGTGGCGGGCGGACATGATGCGGACGGACTCGGGCCCGGTGAGTGCGGCGGCGGCGCGGAGTCCGAGGCGGTGGTAGGTGCCTCGGTAGAGCTGGCCGGCCGGTGACGGAATGGGCTCCTTGGTGGCTCCGCACGGCACGATGACCAACGGCGCTACCTCCTGGGCGGCTGCGGTGTCGTGGGTGTCGTGGGCGACATGGTCGGCGATCGTCCAGCGCAGCCAGTGCCAGTCCGGGCGTTCGGCCAGGTTGAACACGCCGCGGCGGTGTCCCCCGGTGATGAAGGGGGTGTTCCAGAGCTGGACGTCGGTGTTGGGGAGGGTCATTTCGACCTGGTCGTACGGTTGCCAGAGTCGGGTGTTCCGCGGGCCGATGGCGCGAGGGATTCCGATGTACTGGCCCCCGTCCTTCGGGCCGATGCCGGGCAGGGAGTGAACGAGCCCGACCTTCATGATCAGGTCTCGGCCGGGGGCCGGGGGTGTCAGCGTGGGGTCGGCGTAGTGGAAGGTCGGACGGTAATTCGGCGGCATCGTGTCGTGGACTGCTTTCGTCGGAGGGTTGGCGTGAGATCGCTCACCAACACCCATAACAATACAATATAACTTTGTATTGTAGAAACAGATGGTCTCGCGGTGACGCTTGCGCCACAGCAGTTTCCGATCAATTGCTCGTCCAACTTCAGTGAGTCAACCCCTCGAACCAGGCGGCAGCGCTCGCCGACGACAATCCGGGACGTGTCGTCTGCGCAGGTCAACCCCTATGGCTACGCGGAGGAAGGATCGGAGACACACAGGACGCCTCGACCCACAGCCAGAGATCCAGTCCGCTATGACCATTCGCTGAACGCACCGGCACGCACACCTGCGCGAGCCAGCGGCCATCCCGGACGCGGAGCCAAGAGTGGAGGGTGCCGAGGCGCGCCGCGGCAAGGTCTATTCCTCCTGCGCGCACGCGAAGGGGCAGTCCGTCGGCGCGGGTGAAACCACCGGGCGGCGGCAGAACGTGGGAAGTGTCGACGACGACCTCGACCGGGGGCTGGAGCCGCCGCAGGGTCGGCACGTCCGGGAACGGCTCGGTCCAGCCGTCGAGGCCGGGTGACTCGATCATTGCGCGATCTTCAGCGGCGTCGGGTCGATTTGGGTTGTCGCCCAGGTGACGTCGCCGGACTGGCCGGTGATCGCGACAGTGGCGCGGCGCGGTCGCTGGCCGCGGGGCCGGGCTTCGACCTCGAGGTCGAGGCCGGTGATGCGGCCGCCGTTGGCGCCGAGGCCGCGGTGGCCGGCCACGCGCGCGTCGAGCTGGAGGTCGATGGCCGGCCAGCGACCGTCGGTGACGACGAGGACTGCGCCGTTGCGTCGGGCGCGGGCGGTGACAGCCCGGGCGCGGCTGGGCGGGACATCGGCACCGCCGAGTGACAACAGGACGACGTCGACGCCGTCGACGAGCACGGCTGCGACGGCCGCCGGATCATCTCCGGCGTCCGGAATGATCGCGCACCGCGCGAGGTCCGCGCCCATCTCGGCGGCCGCGAGCAGCCCGAACTTCGGCCGCCCCACGATCGCAGCCCACCCCCCGGCGCCGGTGACCGACGCGACCAGCCCGACGCGCAGGGCGGCAGCACCGGACACCTGGACTGTCGAGCCTCGAACCAGGCCGTGATGAGGCAGCAGGTCTGCGATCGGAGCTGGTGTCGGCAGCGTCCCCAGAGCGGGTGCGGACGCCAAGGCTGCTGGGCTTTCTTCAGGATGGGTTCGACGTGGAGTCGCGATGACCGGCGATGGGTCGGGTGCGGTGACCGATCGGGCAGGGATCTGCGCAATGCGTTGCCGCAGGTGAGCGATCTTCTCCGCCTTCGACTCCAACGCACGGGTCATTCTCGAACTCCTACCTACGCACCACCAATATAGAACACCTGTTCGATTTAGTGGCGCTCAGATTGCCTCACTCCCCTATGGGGGCTGATACCCCATAGGTTCATCACGGAGTCTGTACGCGCTGGACAACGCCGCGGGGCGGCCGCATCCGCCGGTACATTTCGCGCATGAAAGCAGCGGGCCCAGGACCGGAGAAACGGAAGCCGGCCAACCACCAGAAGAGGCCATCCCAACTGGCCTGGGTTGCGCCCAAACCTGCGTCACCGTGGCTTCTTCTCACGCTCGCGGTCCTTGCCCTCGTGGTGGCTGTTGGAGCTGTTTGGGGACTTGCCGAGCGAGTCACCGAGGACGGCCACTCCGTGTTCACCGCCGACCTGGCCGGGTACGGCCGGACAGTCGGCCTGATCGGTGCGGCAGCGATCGCGGTCCCCGCTGCGGTGCTTGCCTACCGGCGACAACGAGCCCTTGATGACTCGAACATCTTGAAGGCCAACTCCGACTACGACAATCGCCGCGAAGGCATCGAGCGTGACCGTCAGACTCGGTACGGCACCATCGCGGCTCGCCTCTCCATCCCGCGCTCATCGTCCGCATGGCTGCCGTCACCTCGATGGAAACTCTCGCCGACGAATGGCTGGCCGACGACCACGTCGACGAACCCAAACGACTCCGCGAAGCCCAAGCCTGCGTCGATGTCCTGTGCAGCTACCTACGATCGCCCTACGCCCCCTCCAACAGGGAATACAGCCTTACAAAGCGGAAGGTCACGCGCTCGGAGGGGTCGGTCGAACTGGAGGAGCATCACGACTATCTCCTCGACGATCTCGCTGTTCGCGAGACCATCGTCCGCGTCATCGCGGCGCATCTACGGACATCGTCCTCAGCAGTTCCCGGCCCTCACACCAACCTGCGTCCCGGTCCGTGGAGCCACATGAACTTCGATCTGACCGGCGCGCACCTCCACAACCTCAATCTCAGCGCGTGTGTATTCGTAGGAGATGCCCAGTTCCAAGAAGCTCGCTTCACGGGCAAATTGACGACCTTCCGCAACGCTCATTTCTCCCACCCAGAGATAACGTCCTTCTACGGTGCTTGCTTCGCCAGCGAGGTGACGACCTTCCGCAACGCCCACTTCAGCGTCGGGCCCACATCCTTCTACGGCGCTCACTTCACCGGCACGGCGGACTTCTTCGAAGCCAACTTCACCGGCGGGCACACCAGCTTCTTCCGCGCTCACTTCAGTGGCAGGATGACCAACTTCCGCGACGCTCACTTCACCGGCGGACTAACGAACTTCCGCGACGCTCACTTCACCAGCGATCAGACATCCTTCGTCGATGCTCGCTTCACCCGTCGGACAATCTTCGACGGTTCTCACTTCATGGGCAAGGTTGTGTCGTTCCAGGGCGCCCGCCTCACCGGAAATGAGACAACCTTCGCTCTTGCGGAGTCTGCCTATCTGGGATGGATGTTCGACGACGCCGACCTCACGGGTGTTTCGCGCATGCCTACGGGGGTTTGCGGGGTAACGAACGAACGTACGGTCTGGCCGGTCGGACTCCATTCGCGGCCGCCTGGGTGGGCCGCCAGGGGGCTCACACCGCATAACAGCTATTGGAGATCGGTACTTGGCGGGAGCCCTTCCAGCCTTCAGGTGGATGAGATCGAACTACTGGATCCACGACGGCATGGGCCGTTATCAGACACTGTCCCGGCCGAGGAGCCGATTCGCGTGGCTGACTGACTCGGCACCCGCTGCCCGCCACGAAAGAGGGACTACCTACTGGGATGAGTATTCACTGGTAGTAGCCCACTTCCGGCTGGGCGACATTGTCTTTGGGTGGTTCCGCGAACTGTTGACGACCTTCGCGGTGGATGCTCCACCATCGCCAGGCTCCGGCCGCAGCCGCGAGGGGCACCAGCGCGAAGGCGCAGGCGGAGATGACGTTGGCGAGATTCTTGGCGATCCGCTCGACGTCGTCGGCGGTCGCCTGGTCGAGAAGGACGCCCACAGTCGAGCCGATGGCTATCCCGATCCCGAAGACGACGACGAATCCGAGACCGAGGGTCCACCCGAAGATGCTCCACGGGCTCCAGAAGTAGCGCGAGGTGGGCTCGCCGTCGGCCCGGCGCTCGAGCTGGTGCGCACGGAACTCCGCCCGCCGGGCCCGCACGCCACAGAAGACGCACCACAGGGTCACAGCGATCCCACCAGCGACCACCACCGCGTAAGCGAGGTCCTGCACGGTCGCAGGCAGGCGCGCGCCGTCGATGAGTGGCAAGAGCCCAAACCACACGGCCACCGTGGTCCACGCGTATGCGAAAAAGTTGTCGGCGCGGCCCCGACGTTCGGCTGCGCGATGCGCCCAGGCGGCCCCGACCATCCCACTGATGACCAGTACGCCACCGAAGACTGACGTGACCACAGGCTGCATCGACTCCCCCTCGTTGTAGTGCTGTCCTGCAACGGATCCGACCGACTCCTCCCGCGAGACGGGAGGAGGGGACATGTCATGTTTGCAGTTCACAACCCATTTCACCTACGGGGTGTCACCCCGATCAGGCGGTCGCGGAGGCGCCGGGCAGCGTGTCCGCGGCAGCCGTGATCTCGGCGGTGTACCGCGGCTCGAACCGCGGCGTCAGGCCGGCCAGGGCCCAGTAGTCGGGCGTGGTGTGGGCGGCACCGATTACCGCGCCGGCGATGCAGGCGATCGAGTCGGAGTCGCCGTTGCTCGTCGCAGCCCATGCCAGGGCCTCGGGGCCGGTGAGCGGGGCGGTCTCGGCCCCGGCGGGTGCGGTGGCCATGTCGGCGGCGAGCAGGCCGAGTGCGATGGCGCTGGCGGATTCCCAGCCTTCGCCGATGCCGGCGCACGGATCGCCGAACTCGGTCGGGGCGAGCTCGTCGAGGCGGTCCCGGGTCTCCGCGGCCACGAGCAGGATTTCCACGACCTCGTCGTTCAGACCGTTTACCAGCACTGATGACACGTCCCCCGCGTACGGGTCGAGGACGGCGGCGAGGTACGGATCCGTCAGCCATCCGCTGGTGCCCTCGTAGATCGCGTCGGCTTCGGCGAGCGCGGAGTCGAGGAATCGGCCGTGCCGGTCGGGGGCGTGGCGGATCGCATCGGCCAGCAGCAGCGCCGGAACGATCGCGCGCGGGTGCTTGTGGGTGATCACGGCCTGGAGCGCGGTCAGGCCGAGCCAGTACGGCTCGGGGACGAATGCTGCTGGGACCAGGCGCATCACGGCGCCGCAGCCGGCGGATTCGCGGGCTCCGTCCTTGTCGTACCAGCGGGCTCCGGAGCGGAGGCGGTGCAGCGAGCCCATGCAGGCGCGGCCCGGGGCGCGCGTGTTGTCGGGGTCGACCTGCCACAGGACGAAGTGGCGGACGATCGCGTCGGTGACGGCCTCGATGTCGGCGAAGTCCTCGACGTCGACGAGCGCGTCGTGCAGGGCGAGTGTCATCTGGGTGTCGTCGCTGATGATCCACTCACCCGCCGGCGCCGGCACGGGGTAGGCGGGCATGGCGGCGTACTTGCGGAACTCGACCTGGTAGCCCCAGGCATCGCCGGCCGCGAGACCGGTCAGGGCGTTGCCGTAGCGGGCGAGCTGGGTGGCGTGGTTGCTGGCGGTGGGTGCTGTCATGGGTTCTCCCCCTGTTGCTGCTGCTGTTGCTCGATCTCGTTGGCCGCGGTCCGGACCTGCTCGATCTCGATCAGATCGAGGTCGGCGACGCGGCCGAGGTAGTTGGCGATGTCGTCGGGGGTCATGCCTTGCTCGAGGCGCTCGCGGATGTCGTCGAGCTGTTCGTCGGTCAGTGCACTCATGATGGCCTTCTCTCTTCGATAGGGGGACGTGTCGTTTTCGCTGTTAGAACTACGTTTTCAGGCTATGCGACGGCCTTGAGTGGGGTGTAGGTTCCGCCGTCGGCCTCGGCGACCAGGTCCTCGGCGACCAGCCACACCGTCGGCATGCCGTGGATTCCGTGGTGGTCGACCTTGACGCAGCGCAGGTCGGTTCCCATCGGGACGATGACCTCGTCTTCGCCGCTGTGCAGGGAGATCGACTTGACCGGCAGACCGGACCGGGTGCGGATGACCATCATGTACGGCGGGTGGCCGGCGAATCCCTTCGCGGTGGCCTGCTTGGTCGTGGTGCTGGTGACCTTCCCGATCTGCATCTTCGAGCCGACGGTGAAGGTGGCGTCGATGTACTCGGCCGGCGTTCCCTTCCAGCCACTGGGGATCCGGGTTCCGCGCATGACGGTCATCGGCTCGATGTTCGGGTTGTGCTCGTTGAACTTGTCGAACGCGGACTCGATGCCGGCGACGGTGGTCTTCGTCGACGCGGACGGGTTCGGATCTCGGCCGGTCACAGCCGCATTGATGGTCGTGTAGCTGCCGCCGGTGTAGGTGGTCAGCGCGCCGCGCTCGGACTTGTCGAGGACCTTGGTCACGAACGCGGAGTTCGTCGCCGTGAGGCCAGAGAGGTCGGAGGTGTGGACCTTCTCCCCGCTGACCGAGAATCCCCATGCCTTCAGGTCACCGGCCCGCTGGTGGATGACCGCGTAGTCGTCGGCGGTCTCCTTGCCGAAGGCGCGGATGCCGCTGCGGTACAGGCTCGCGTGCTTCTCGGCGCCGAGGCTGTCCGGCGGGATCTTGTGCTCGAAGTGCGGAATCACGCCGCCGCCACGGGTTTCGGTACCGAGCGCCCGGCGGTGTGCACGGGCGTACGCCTCGTCGGCCTGCGCCGGCGTCTTGCCGACCGACAGGGCGTCGGTGCGGGCCTTCTCCCCCGCCGCGACCGCAGCCAGCTCGCGCATGCGCTTGCGGTGGCGTTTGGTGCCGTCGTAGATGTCCGCGCGGACCGGGCCTGCACCGACCGCGTCGGTCAGCTTCTCGACCTCGCTGGTGAAGCGGTCGCTGATGATCTTGTTCTGGGCGTCGGATGTGGCGGCCTTCCCCGCGGCCGCTTGACGGGCGACCTCGAGCAGGACGTCGCCCTGGGCGGCGTGGGCCTGGCGCTGCATCTCGGTGGCGTTCTCGGGCAGCGAGCCGGGCTCGACGAGTATCGGGATGCGGTTCGCCTTCGCCAGGGCGTCTTGCTTGCCGTGGGCCGTGGCCACCGGGTAGTAGGAGTCGCCCTTGCGTTGGAGCACAGCGAAGTCGCCGGAGCCGCGGCGCACGATCGCGGTGCCGCCGTCGAGGTAGCGGCCTTCGACCTGCTCGATAGCGGAGCCGGTTTCCATCGGGATGGTGCCCGACGTGTAGACGGTGGTGTCCCGTTCGACCCCCGCCGGCCCGATCAGCGGGCCCTCGGCGAACGCCGTGGCGGCCTCCTCGGCGTACCTGCGGTTGTACGAGCGGCTGATCGCCGCGACGTCGTCGTCGCTGAGCCCGGCGTAGTAGGCGTCGCGGTCCTCGTCCGTCATGTCGTCGCGCAGGCCGAACTTCGCGGCTGCGAGGTCGTCGCGGACCTCGAGCTGGCGGCGTTGGGCGTCGACGTAGGCGGCCTTGGCGTCGTCGACCTGCTGCTGGAGTTCAGCGACCTCCGTGGCAGATCCGGTCCCCTCCTCCAGTGCCTTCGTGGCCTTGCGCAGGCGGGAGCGGTACCGGTTGACCGCCTTTCGTGCCTCGTCGGCCTCGGCGTCGACCGCCGTGACGTTCTCCTCGGCAGCCGCGAGAGCGGCCTGCGCGGCGGTGATCTTCGGGCCGGCCAGCTTCTCCCGCTCCGCCTTCGCCTGCGCGATCAGCAGTTTCGCGCTGGGCGGGTTCGAGTGGGTGCTCGGCATCGGTGTCTTGCCCAGGATCTCGGGGTCGATGCCGAGACCTTCCATGAACTCCTGAAGGACGCTCGGCGGGGCCGCCTGGATGGCGGCGGCGGTGTCGAGGAGTCCTTCGGCCTTGAGGTGGTCGACGACCTTCTTCCGCGCCTCACGGCCCAGACGACGGTTTCCGTTGGCTTTTGCGGCCGCGGCGTAGCTTCCGCAGCCGGGGCAGCGGCGGCCGGTTCCGTGACCTTTCGAGCGACACATGGGGGCATCGTACTGGGAAGACGACACGTCCCCTCGGCCGATCCCCGTGCCCCAGAGGGCTTCTCCCCGATCGACCAGTGGGCGCGGGCACTGGAGGCCGGCGGCGACGCGAGATGTGCTGTTCATGCCGGTCACCTCCGCTCCCGAGCCACTGCCGCGGCCTAGTCCGTGCGGTCGGCCCGAGCGGTGTCTCCGGCGACCCTGTCAGACGCCGACTTTACAATACCGCTTTTCATTGTTGCAACTGGGATGCACGGTGCGGCAATCCTGAACGTCGAGGTTGTGACCCATGTGTTGGCTCGGAATCCGACCTCGGAGCCGCGGCCCCAGCCCAACGCTCACCGCCGCGATGGCGTAGGCGGGTCCGAGAACAGCCGCGACTCCGAGGAGGAACCTCACCGCTGCGTCAGACATTCGCTGCCGGATCCGCGTTCTCGACCTGGGTCAGGAGTGCATCGGCATGTGCGCGGAACACGGCGGACGTCTCCGACACCTGCCGCAGGCGCGCACCCCAGAACAGCGTTGCCACGATCGCTCCGCCCACGGCCGCCACCAGTGCGTCCCGGGCGAGATCGGCACCCGACAGCGAACTGAGGCTCGTTCCCCAGTTCATCAGGCTGAGAGACATCACCGTTCCGGTGAGCCCGAGGACCATCGCCACGGCGGCGTAGAGGACGTTGACGTCCGATTCGTGCCAACGCCGCACCCATGTGATGGTGCCGGCGATTTCGTCCGAGTCCGCGGGCAGACGTCCGGAATCCCGCAGCACGGTGTAGCGCTCGACGACCTCCCTCGAGGTCGGCACGTCGAGATCAGTCAGCCCTATGTAGGTACGCCGGAACTCCGCGGTGCGCTTGGAAAGCTTCCGTGCACGCTTGTCGATCTCGCGTCGCTCCTTGCGCCGCTCGGCGGCTGTGGACGCGGTGTGGGTGTCGTTCGTCATGGATCCTCCTTGGACGGGTGGTGGTTACCGGGCGCTGCACGCGGTGCGCGCGGCGGCGACGTCTCCTGTGGTGACTGCGAGGTCATACGCTGCGGCCACGGTCAGGAACTTCTTCGCGTACTCGCAGCGGTACGCCGCGTTCGGCGGCAGCCACTCGTCCAGGCCCTTGTCGGACTTGGCCTGGTTCGCCGGACCGTCCGAGGCGATCAGGTTCAGCGCGGTGTCGTTGGCGAACGATTTCCGCTGTTCCAGCGTCCAGTTCGCAGCTCCTGCACGCCAACTCCGCGAGAGCGGGTACAGGTGTAATCCGTAGCTAGTAGGTAGTGCCGTTGACATCATCCTGGGCTTCCTTCCACGGATTCGGGATATGTGGGCGA
>NZ_JAQGFI010000029.1:0-32872 GCF_027854095.1 Rhodococcus sp. C-2
GTCGCCCACATATCCCGAATCCGTGGAAGGAAGCCCAGGATGATGTCAACGGCACTACCTACTAGCTACGGATTACACATGAACAACTTCCGCGCGGCTGATCCGTGGCTGAAGGAAAACAAGCCGTCGATCTACATGCCGATGCTGCACACGGCCGAGATCGTCGCCGAGCGCTACGGAGTCACCCGCGAGCAGCAGGACGAGTTCGCGCTCGTCTCCCAGCAGCGGACCGCAGTGGCCCAGGACGCAGGTCGGTTCGATCTCGAGATCGTCCCGCTGCCCTCGATCAAGCAGGTGCAGGACAAGGAGACGGGTGGGATCCGCAGCGAGTCCGTGACGCTGACCCGCGACGAAGGCAACCGCGCTTCCACCACGTTGGAAGGGCTGTCGAGTCTGCGACCGGTTCTGGCCGACGGGACTGTCAGTGCTCATTCGTCCATCACTGCGGGCAACTCGTCTCAGCTCTCCGACGGCGCTTCGGCGTCGGTGCTGATGGAGGCAGGCGAGGCGGAACGCCGCGGGTTGGCGCCTCTCGGTATCTACCGTGGCATGGCTGTCGCGGGTTGCGCTCCCGACGAGATGGGCATCGGACCGGTGTTCGCGATTCCGCGTCTGCTGGATCTTCACGGCCTGAAGGTCGACGACATCGATCTCTGGGAACTCAACGAGGCCTTCGCCTCTCAGGCCCTGTACTGCCGCGACAAGCTCGGGATCGATCCCGAGAAGTACAACGTCGACGGCGGCGGTATCTCCGTCGGCCATCCGTACGGAATGACGGGGGCTCGTCTGGTCGGCCATGCTCTTCTTGAAGGAAAACGGCGCGGAGCCAAGCTCGTGGTGGTGACCATGTGCATCGGCGGCGGTATGGGTGCTGCCGGGCTTTTCGAGGTCGCATGAGCTTGATCGAGGGACTGTTCGACGTCAGTGGCAAGACCGTTGTGGTCACCGGTGGATCACGCGGCATCGGATACATGATCGCTCGCGGGTTTGTCGAAGGCGGAGCGACGGTCGTCATTTCGGCCCGAAAAGCCGAAGCCTGTGACGAAGCCGCGCGAGAGCTTTCGGAGTTCGGCACCTGCATTTCGCATCCGGCCGATCTGTCCACGGACGAGGGGGTCGAGAGCCTCGCTGCGAAGGTCGCCGAGATTTCGCCGACGCTCGACGTACTGGTCAACAACGCCGGTGCCACGTGGGGAGCTCCCGTCGACGATTTTCCGGCCGCAGGCTTCGACAAGATTTTCGACATCAATGTCAAGGCAATCTTCCTCCTGACGCAGAAGCTGTTGCCGCAGTTGCGGTCTGCAGCCACGGCGGAAGATCCCGCGCGCGTGATCAATATCGGATCGATCGACGGACTCGTGGTGTCGGGTTCGGAGAACTTCTCGTACGGAGCCAGTAAGGCTGCGGTGCACATGTTGACGCGCAAGCTCGCGGCAACGCTTGCGGGGGAACAGATCACGGTCAATGCCATTGCGCCGGGCCCGTTCCCGTCGAAGATGATGGCATTCCTCCTCGAGGACGAACAGAGTGCAAAGGCTGTGGCGGACTCGGTCCCGTTGGGCCGGGTCGGAACTCCCCAGGATGCCGCAGGTCTTGCCATCTTCCTGGCTTCACGTGCCGGGGCTTATCTGACCGGCGCGGTGATTCCACTCGACGGCGGTGCGAGCGGAGCGCGCTGACCTACTGACCGATCTCCTCTGTCCCAAAAGGCCTGAAAGTCTGAACTACTATGACTTTCAGTCCTTTTCGCGTCTTTGTCTGATTGGGTTATCTGTGACTGCAGTTGCTAGATTGTCCGAGGTTCGGGGGGAACGACGACGACAACACCAACAATCCCGGCCATGGGGGAGTCATGTTTCGCGCGGGGAGATCGTTGGGGGTGTTCGGGGTAGTTGCTGCTCTGGCAGCTGCTGCCGTCACGGCGGTGGCTTCGCCGGCGATGGCTGCGCCGGGCTGCGTCGGAGTCAGTGGCGTCGGTAGTAGCGGTGGTCCGGCCAATGCGGCGCCGTGGCTCAACGGCAACACCGGAGGGTTGCCAGGTCTGTCCGGTCGTACTACCGCGATCGAAAAAGTCACCGGCACATACAGTCCCAACAAGACAGTTGATCGCTTCAATGTCCTGGGTACCGACCTCGGCATCATGTGGGACAACGGTGCGGGGCAGATTCTGACGGCTTTCGGCGATACCACCGGGCTAAGTCGTAACCCCACCTGCGACGGTTTGGTGGGCGAGTGGCGAAGTAATGTGCTCTTCCGCAGCTCGGATCGGGTACTCGCCGACGGGATGCGCATCGACAGCGCGCCGAAGGACGGTACCGGTCAGGCGCGTGAGATCATCTCCGGTCTGAAGATTCCGGGCGTCGAGGCCTCCAGCATCCCCACGAGCGGCATCGCAGTGAACGGTGTGCAGTATCTGAGCTACATGTCGGTGCGCAACTGGGGCGAGGCCGGGCAGTGGAGTACAAACTACTCACAGATTGCTACCTCCTCGGACAACGGCGAGACGTGGACCACTCGTCCGGAAACTCTGCGCCCCAACATCGGTGGGGTTCTTCCCCCGGGTGTCGCCCCCGTCGCCGGTAGCGAGAACTTCCAGATGAGCTCGATGGTGAAGGACGGCGGGTTCGTCTACAACTACGGAACCCCCGCGGGACGATCCGGCGAGGTTCGACTTTCTCGCGTGCCCGAGGGGGCGATCCTCGATCTTTCCGCCTACGAGTACTGGAACGGAAACGGCTGGATCCTTGCCGATCCCGCTGCGGCCGTACCCGTCATGGACGGCCGCATCGGTGAGGTCTCCGTTCAGTACAACGAGTTCCTCGGCAAGTTCGTGGCGATGTACGCCGACGCGTTCAGTTCGATCGTGATGCGAACCGCTCCCAGTCCGGTCGGTCCGTGGACGGCACCGGAGACACTGGTCAATCTGGTCGAGGTTCCCGGTATCTACGCCGCATACATCCACCCGTGGTCCAGTGGTTCGGATCTGTACTTCCTTGCCACCACGTGGGCCGACTACAACGTCATGTTGATGCGTACGACGCTCGTTCGCTGATCCGGCTCACGCTTGCGTTTGCTGGAGGTACACGATCTCCTCGGTGATCGGCGCGTCGTCATCGGCGTCGGTCGGCGGTTCTTGTCGGCGGCGCCACCAGATGGTGAACAGGACGGCTCCGATCACCAAGGCAGCCAGAGCGATTACCGCCACCCAGAATTTCGGGCCGTAGTATCCGACAAGGACCATGCGCATGGCGTTGCGCGCCCACGTGAGTGGCATCAGAGCGTGCAGCCACTGCAGAACCGTCGGCATCTGTTCGATGGGGTATACCGCGCCGAAGGCGAAGATCTGAATCATCAAGGCGCCCAGAGCGATGAAGGTTCCGTTGACCGCTCCGAACACAACGGTGAAGAGCCTGCCCGAGCTGACCGCGGCGGCACCCACCAGGATCATCACTGCGATCATCGCCAGAACACTAGGTGGTTCGACGTTTGCCACGGTCAGTGACACCACCGACAACACGAGCGCCGCGACCAACGTGACCAGGGCGGGAATGCGGTAGCGGCGCAGCCCCTCACGCACCACGCTGGTGTGCGAGTTCAGTGAACGCCCCCGTCGTGGGCGGACGACGAACCACGTGAGAATTCCGCACAGGAACAGTGCCACCGAGATCACGGCAGGGACGGCTCCCGGTCCGAAACCGGCTGCGGGATAGTTGTTCCGCGCGTCGACGGCAACCGGGGACGAGAGAAGATTGGCCGTGGTGGCGCGCTCGTCGTCCGTGAACTGCGGCACCTGGGCGGCACCGTCGGACAAACCGGTGGCGAGTTCCGCGCTGCCCGCGTCGAGCTCGCCGACGCCGGCCGATAGCTGCCCGAGACCGTCACGGAGCGCAGTACTTCCAGTGTCCAACTGCCCAAGCCCGGTGGAAAGTTCCTGTGCACCGGTAGCGAGTTGGCCTGCACCGTTGGACAGTTGGCCCAGGCCGGTGTTGAGTTCACCTGCACCGGCCGCGGCGGCAAGGAGCCCACCACGGTAGTCGCTGCTCGGATCGGTGAGTTGGCGCGAGATCTCCCGCGCGCCGTCGCGAAGCTGGCCGAGCTGACCGATCACGTCGTCGTCCGACGGTTGTGCAGTCAGGGAAGCCCGCAGTCCACCCAGGGCTTCGACGAGTCCGGCGGAGACCGGATCGGCCGAGTTTCGAAGCATCGACGTGAGGGCGTCGATCTGACCGACGACGGCGTCCGAGGACCCCGCGAGGTCGAGTACCGGGGTGGTGACCATGTCGACCACTTCGCTGATCTGTCGGGCGCCTGCGCCGAGTTCGTCGGTGCCCCCGACCAACTGGTTGAGTCCGCTGCTCAGCTCGCCCGAGCCTGCAGCAGCTTCGCCAGCTCCGGCAGCCAGCTCGCCGGCTCCGGCGGCCAGCTCCTTGCCGCCCTGATTTGCTTCGCCCATGCCGGTGGCGAGTTCCTTGCTTCCAGCGTAGAGCTCGTTGGTTCCGGCAAGCGCTTCGGAGGATCCGTCGGACAGCTGTTGCGCTCCTGCTGCTGCTTCACCGAATCCTGTTCCGAGTTCACCCAACCCGACCAGCACCTGGTCGATGGACTGCTCGCCGATCGACTCGGAGACCGCCGAGCGCACTTGAGCGATGATGCTTTCACCGACCGGGCCGGCGACCAGACTGTTGTAGTCGTTGTACAAGACGTCGAGTTCGGCCTTGCGGCCCGAACCCGATGCGGCACTGGCCACATCCGCGCTGAAAGTCTTCGGAATGACGACAGAGAAGTAATAGGTGCCGTCGTTGACGCCGTCGGCGGCTTCCTGTTCCGAGACGACCTTCCATGCAACGTCTCCGCTCTCGACGAGCGCGGCAACAACTTCATCGCCGGCTTGCAGACGTGTTCCGTCGAGTTCTGTGCCCGCATCGGCGTTGACGATGGCGACGGGCAAGCGGTTGACCGTGTCGCCCGGATCCCACAGTGCCCACATGTAGAACGCCGCAATCGACAGCGGTGCGATGACGAGGACAGCGAGAACTGTCCGGATGATGTGCGTGCGTCGCGTCGTGGCCGCGTTGTCGACTACGGGTTGTGGCGCCATGTGGAGCTCTCTTCTCGTGGACCGAAGCAGGTGTGGCACGAAAGGAAGCCACCAAAACTGCTGGACATACGTCCAGCTCGGTCACGATACAAAGCAAACGGCAATCCTGTGACCGTTTTCGAAGAATTGGGCGTTATCGGCCGCCGTGCTCTGCCTCGATCTTTGCCCACTCCCACCCTCGGAAGTTGGCCAGACGAAGCTCCTCTGCTTCGTCGAAGGTGTACCACTCGGTGCTCGGCGCATCAGGGAGAGTGCCGCGCAAGTATTCGCCCAGGTAGTGAAGTGGGCCTTCCCAGCCGGTTCCGACGCCGTAGCAGCCGGTGTCCGGGTCGTTACGGAAGACATCGGCGACGGAGGCGTGCTCCAACTCGAGCCAGGTGGCGTCGGGGCCGTCGGCAGTCAGCCGGATCTCGACCTGATCGCTGTATCCACGATCGCCGGGCGGTGTCCACTGCAGTCGCAGCAGGTGTGGGGCGTCGCAGGCCAGGATCTCGCCACTTGCCTGGCCTTCGAAGGCGTACGAGCCGCCCACCTGGAAGTCTCCGCTCACCGGAAGGAAGAAGCGGTTGATGCGGTCAGGGGTCGTGATGGCATCCCAGACGTCGTCGACCGACGCGTTGTAGCGGCGCTTGAGTACGGCAGTTCGAGCCGAACCTTCTGCGATGTCGCGGTTACCCATGCTCCGCTCCACCGCGGTGAGGCTGGTGTCCTGGTTCGCGATCTCGGTCATTGTGAGTCTCCTTCGTCGGAAGAATTCGATTGTGAAGATCTGCTCCGCTTCGAGCCGCGTCGTTTCCCGCGTGCGAGTTCTGTGGCCAATGCGTCGAGAGGGCCGCTCCAGAACTGCCGGAATCCGTCGAGCCATTGGTCCACTTCTTGCAATGGCGCGGGCTCGACGGCATAGAGACGCCTGGTGCCTTCACTGCGGACGGTGGCGAATCCGTTTTCTCGGAGTACTCGCAGGTGTCCGGACGCGGTCGGTTGCGAGATTCCGAACTCCGCTGCCACGGCTTCGGCGATCTGACCCGCCGAGCGCTCGCCGCCGGACAGGAGTTCCATGATTCGTCGCCGCACTGGGTCTCCGAGAACGTCGAATGCATGCACCAGTCATTTATATCGGCAATGACCAATATAGGCAAGCGCCGAAACTTGTACCCGGACTCGGTCAGTCCGAGAGCGCGAACTCGTCGGCGTCGAAAAGTTCGCCGATCAGCCCGCCGAGATGGCGTCGATGTTCGGCTGACAGCGTCGCTGCCGCCTCGGCATCGTGGTCTGCGCACAGCTTGATCAGCCTGTTGTGATGATCGACGGAGTCCTGGCTCCCGAGGAGGCTCGAGAACTTGCGGTAGTAGATGCGGTGAATTTGTGGGTGCACTTGGTGGATCAGCTTCTTCAACAGCGGATTCGCCGCAGCATCGATGATGACGCTGTGTAGGCGATCGTCAGCGGTCAGGGCTCGGCCTATGTCGTTTCGCTTGACGGCGGCAGCGAAGTCCTTGTTGGCCGAACGCATCGCCCCGATCATCTCGTCGGTGAGATTCGGTACAGCGGTGACGACGGCCAGTTGGTCGAGAGCTTCGATGACTGCGAGTGTTGCCTCGACGTCGCCGCGGTCGAGGGTGGTGATGCGCGTGTACGCACCGGGTTTCGCTTCCACGAGTCCGGTGTCGACCAGCCTTGCGAGCGCTTCGCGGACCGGAGTTCTGCTCAAGCCCAGATACTCGGCGAGTTCGCTGTCCTTGATCTTCGAGCCCGGCGCCAGTTCACCGGTGACGATCGCTTCGCGAATGCGTTCGAGAGCGATGTCGCTCATTCGTGCTCGCTCAACCGGTTTACCGCCACGCAACATACTGGATATCGTACTCTGCAGCCTCCCTGCTGCAGGTCAGCCCGAAACGACCATCGAAGGGTGTCTCCGGGCATCTGCAACCCGTCGGAGCAGAGCGCGGGCGAGAATTGTTGCCGGATCGATGATCTGACAGGTTGTGGCGTCGGCGGGCAGTCCGAGCGGAATCTCGGTGCATCCGGCCACGACGACCTGCGCGCCCGATTCGACGAGAAGATCAGCGGCCCTGACGAGCTTGTCGGTGGTCTCGTCTCCGACGTTGCCGCTCTTGATTGCTCGGATCGCCGGCATCACCAGTTCGTCCTGGATCGCAGGTCCGGGCACCAGGACGTCAATCGAGTATTCCGACAGCCATTGTTGATACAACCCGGTGCGGACCGTCCCCGTGGTGGCCAATAGTCCGACGGATGTGACGGCGGGTGAGAGCGTCCGGATATGCCGAGCGACTTCGTCGATCATGTGGACGACGGGAAGTCCCAGTTGGGACGAGATGGCGGGCAGGAAGGCGTGAGCGGTATTGCATGGGATGGCGAGCGTCGTCGCGCCCGACTCTCGGAGAACGCGCGCACCGCGGATCAGCCAGGGGGTGGGGTCAGGGCCGTTCTCGGTGAGTGCCAATGTCCGGTCGGGAACGGTGGGATCGGCCCAGATGACAACTTTGGGGTGCTCCTGATCCGTCGAACCTGGTGTCAGCGCAACGAGTTTGGAGTAGAAGTCGGCAGTAGCGGCGGGCCCCATGCCTCCGAGTATTCCGATGACGGGGTCGCTCATGGCCGCCGGAGAGTTGACGCTCTGCCGTATTCGTTGCACCTTCATATTGCAATCCAACCTTTCGCATCCAATATATTGGATACTCGTAATGTTGACTACAGTGAAGGAGATCGGAGGTGGTTGTCAAGTAAGGCGCAGCGTTCCCGGAATTGCGAAGTTCGAAAACTCAGTCGATCAGCAAGGGTTCGGTTCGCCGATCTTCACGGCCGAGAGCACGGCTTCGATTTCCCCGAAAGGACTTCCGGCAGAGGGTGTCTGATCGACGACAATCCAGTTGGAATCGACCAGTTGGCGTCGACCCGCGCCAGTTGCGTCAGCACTTCTGGAGAAGAACACTCCGGCCGACTGAATGGTGTCCTGCGCGTCTTGAAGATTCATGCACACGACGTTGGGCATGATCGCGGGAGCTGCAGCGGGCGTCACTTCCGCGGCGACTGGGGTCGTGGCCAGTGGAGAATTCGTCGTACCGATCACCGAGGTGGTCAATGGAGCCTGAGTCGTCGTGGGTTGAGTTGTCGAGGTTGCAGTGGTGGTCGCGGTGGATGTTGATTCGGCCTCGCTGTCGGTGCTTGTTCCTGAGCACGCGGCAAGTGACGCCAAGACGAATGCGCTGAGTCCGATGCGAACGGCAGTTGAGGGCGGGCGAATCGATGTCGGAAAGAGATGTGGTGCGCGCACAGACGTTCCTTGTCGGTAAAGGGGTGATGAAAGCGGAGATTCGAGCGCAGAGCACATCCGACGCCGTCGATGTGCCTTATGTCGAATAGAACCATAGGCTTTCGGCACCGGATTCGAGAGGAATTGCCCACATGCATTTTCTGGAACTACGACACGCGCAGTGTGAACCCCCAGCGGCGTATTCGCCTGTCCTGGAGAGCTACGGAGACGTGCAGACTGTTCTTCTGGGCACCGACCCGCTTCCGGCACATCGACGGTTCGACGCCGTGATCGTGATGGGCGGGCCGATGGGCGTCGGCGATCAGGGCGAGGTCGAGTGGTTGGCATCCGAGATCGAATACATTCGCGATCTGGTCGAGAGCGACGTCCCGGTGTGGGGAGTGTGTCTGGGTTCGCAGTTGCTCGCCGCGGCGCTGGGTGCTCGCGTCTACACGGGCGCTGTGCCTGAAGTCGGAGTTGAGGAGATCACCTTGACTGTCGAGGGCCGGCAAGATCCCGTGTGGGGAGATCTGCCCTCCACATTTCCTGCAATGCAATGGCATTCGGATACCTTCGACATTCCGAACGGCGCGGTGCGGCTCGCTGGTTCAGCCAAGTATCCGAATCAACTCTTCCGATACAAGCAGAGTTACGCCGTTCAGTTTCACCTCGAAGCGTCCTCCGCGGTGGCGCGCGAGTGGATGGAACTGGCCGAGTACCGCGATTCGCTGCATGCTTCGTTGGGAGTGGACGGTCCGCGCATCTTCATGGATCAGTTGGGTGCAGCCGAGTCGCAGGGGCTCGAGATTGCCGCAGCCGTGATGGAGAAATGGTTGAAATCCATCTCCACCGAATAAGCCCGTTTTGTCCTGATTGACCGATTTACCTGTTACCTTGTGTTCTCGTGGGTGGATGAACCGATCCGGTCGAGCAACACACCTCGTAGAGTCCGGATCTCCCCCCGCGAAAGGGGAGCGATGCGCCGGATGCGGAAGATATCGACAGCAGCAGTGACGTGTGTACTCGCGTCGACCGCGGTCTTGGGGGCGACCCAGGCCAATGCATCCCCGTGGGATTGCAATGTCACCGGGAGCTTGGATCAATCAGGTGGGCCGACCAATCCGATTCCCTGGCTCAACGGCACGGATGGCAAACTGCCGGAATTGCAAGGCCGCACCTCGGCGGTCGAGTACATCACGGGCGCGCTCAGCCCCAACCAAACCGTCGAGCGGTTCAACGTTCTCGGCACGGATCTCGGCATCATGTGGGACAACGGCGCAGGTCAGGTCCTGACAGCTTTCGGTGACACCGTCGGTATCGGATCTGATCCTCTGTGCTCCGGGGTGGTCGGCGACTGGCGCAGCAACGTCCTGTTCCGTAGCTCCGACGGAAATCTGTCCGACGGCATGAACATCGACTCCTCACCGACCGACCGACCGAATCACTCGCGCGAGATCATCGGAAGTCTGAAAGTCACCGGCGTCGAAACCAGCAGCATTCCGACGACGGGTATCTCGGTGGGTGGCGTTCAATACGTCAATTACATGTCGATCCGCTCGTGGGGAGGGTCGGGCGAGTGGGTCACCAACTTCTCGCAGATCGCGTCCTCACACGATAACGGTGAGACCTGGCAGGTCGAACCGGCCTCGTCCCGGCCCAATCTGCCGTTGACGGGTAACGACAACTTCCAGATGGGTTCCTTCGTCAAAGACGGTGGTTACGTCTACAACTTCGGTACCCCCGCGGGACGTTTCGGCGAGGGGCGCCTTTCGCGGGTCAAGGAAGCCTCCATCGCGGACGTCGCGGCGTACGAATACTGGGACGGAAAGGCATGGGTCCCCAACAATCCCGCTGCCGCGGCGGTAGTTCTCGACGGGGATGTCAGCGAACTGTCGGTGCAGTACAACAACTATCTCGGCAAGTTCGTCGCGATGTACTCCAACGAGTGGGGAGCGTTGGTGCTGCGGACGGCGTCGGACCTGACCGGCCCGTGGAGCGCACCGGACGTCGTGATCGGCACCGACGAGGTTCCGGGACTCTACGGCGCGTACATGCACCCCTGGTCGCAGGGGCAGGACCTCTACTTTCTCGCCACCACGTGGTCCGACTACAACGTGATGCTCATGAAGACCACGCTGCACCAGTGAACCGGATGGTTATCGTTGAACAGTGAGCACCACCGACAATGCGCTACTGATCACCGCCCTTCGAGACGTGTTGGTGGGACCACTTCCCGAAATCGGCCGACGATTTTCGACGCTGATCGCGGACATGGCGCCGCACACCTCTCTGGTGATCTTCACCCGTGAGTGCACCGGTAGGCCGCGCAAGGTTGCCGGGGATCCAGCTGTCGTCGATCGTGTGACCATCGCCGAACTCGACCGTATCCGTACGGAACTCACTGTCGGACAGATATTTCGGGGAAAGTGCGCTATCGCCGGCCGAGACCGTGAAGTGCTCGCGATGCTCGATCGAACAGACACCCTACTCGTGCTGACGCCGCACCCCGGACCGGTGAAGGCGGCATCCCTCGAATTGATCCAGGCACTGTTCGCGGTGACTGCAACCGGAATTCAGCTCCAGGTGCGGAACGCGAGTCCGGCATATCTCGCCGAGTCGCGGGCAGCGTCGTCCGAGCGTGCACGCACCGTGGCAGAGATGACGGAGGTGCATGCGGCCACCCTCGAGACGATGCTGGCGACGCTGCGCTCGGCGGATCTCGACGACACGCGTGCTCGAACCTCGGCCAGGGAGACTGCGGCTTCGGCCCTGATCGGCCTGCGTTCGGCCGTCGACGTGCACCGCGAGTTGGCCGAAGAGTCGACCACCACCGCTTTTGCGCGGATGCGTGGGGAATTGCGTTCGCTGCTCAAGCATCGGGAAATCGCGTTGGAGTTGGTGGAGCCACCCGTCGACGGGCGTGGGTTACCCGGTGAAGTGGCGCACGGCGCCCGCGCGGTCGTCCGCGGCGCGGTCTTGGCCTTGTCGGATCAGCAGACGCTCTCGCGAATCCGGGTGGCCTGGACCCTCGACGCGGCTTCGCTCTCGATCGACATCCGCGACGACGGTGGTGGTGAAGCCGACGTGATCGACGTGGAACGCCAATTACGTTCGAGGGTAGAGACTTTGGGTGGAACCGTCGAATCCGAGTCGACGCCCGGGTGGGGGAACCGGATCAGCGCAACCATCCCGCTCGACGCGCCCGTCGCCCTACCGAACCGCGACGTCCTGACGGAACTGGCTCCGCGGGAGTTCGAGGTACTCGAGCATCTGGTGGCCGGACGGCGCAACAAGGCAATCTCGGAGCGACTCGGCGTCAGTGAGAGCACAGTCAAGTTTCATGTTGCCGGGGTCCTGCGGAAATTGGGCGTCGAGAGTCGGGGTGCGGCGGCCGCCGCGGGCGCCGAGGCCGGCGTGAAGCCTGCACCCTAGTCCTTTCGGCCAGGTCGGTCAGTCAGTTCGACCAGGGTTGCGGGCACCTACTTCGGGCTAACCTCTCAACGAGTGCACATATCGCAATGTGAAAACACGGCGCCATGTGACGACACGTCCTCAATCGCACGAAGCCAGGAGCAAAGCCATGCCACAGCAGGTACGCGGCGTCATCGCCCGATCCAAGGGTGCCCCCGTCGAAATCGTCCCCATCACGATCCCCGATCCCGGCGCCAACGAGGTAGTGGTCGCCATTGCAGCGTGCGGTGTGTGCCACACCGACCTGACCTACCGCGACGGCGGAATCAACGACGAGTACCCGTTCCTGCTCGGGCACGAGGCGTCGGGCATCGTCGAGAGCGTCGGCCCCGGTGTCACTCACGTCGAGGTGGGCGACTTCGTCGTCCTCAACTGGCGTGCCGTATGCGGGCAGTGTCGTGCGTGTAAGCGTGGCCGCCCGCAGTACTGCTTCGACACGTTCAACGCCGAGCAGAAGATGACGCTCGAAGACGGCACCGAACTGACGCCGGCACTCGGCATCGGCGCATTCGCAGACAAGACGCTGGTTCACGAAGGCCAGTGCACCAAGGTCGACGCCTCGGCCGATCCGGCTGTCGTCGGACTGCTCAGTTGCGGCGTCATGGCCGGCATGGGTGCCGCGATGAACACCGGCAACGTCGGACGCGGTGATTCGGTGGCCGTGATCGGGTGTGGCGGCGTCGGCGACGCAGCGATCATGGGTTCACGCCTGGCCGGTGCCAATACCATCATCGCCATCGACCGGGATCCACGAAAGCTGGAGTGGGCCACGGAACTTGGTGCCACGCACACGATCAATGCCACCGAGGTCGACGACGTCGTCGAAGCAGTCCAGGAGCTGACCGGAGGTTTCGGCGCCGACGTGGTTGTCGACGCAGTCGGCCGTCCCGAGACCTGGAAGCAGGCGTTCTACGCCCGCGACCTCGCGGGAACCGTAGTGCTGGTGGGAGTTCCGACGCCGGACATGAAGCTGGAAATGCCGCTGGTGGACTTCTTCTCGCGCGGCGGAGCCCTCAAGTCGTCGTGGTACGGCGATTGCCTGCCCGAGCGTGACTTCCCCGTTCTGGTCGACCTGTACCAGCAGGGGCGTCTGCCGCTCGAGAAGTTCGTCAGCGAGCGCATCAAGCTCGACGAGGTCGAGAAGGCATTCGAGACGATGCACCGCGGCGAGGTCCTTCGTTCGGTGGTGGTCCTGTGACATTGCGAGTCGATCGCGTCGTCACCTCGGGTACGTTCAGCCTCGACGGCGGAACATGGGACGTCGACAACAACATCTGGCTGATCGGTGACGACAACGAAGTGGTGATCGTCGACGCAGCTCACACCGCGCAGCCGATCATCGACGCTGTCGGTGGACGCAAGGTGATCGGAATCGTCTGCACCCACGGCCACAACGACCACGTCACCGTTGCGCCGGAGCTGGCCGAGAAACTCGACGCTCCGATCTATCTGAACCCGGCCGACGATGTCCTCTGGGAGATGACTCACCCCGGGGTGAAGCATCTGAGCTCGGAAGATGATCAGCGTATTGCTGTGGCGGGTACGGACATTCTGGCCATCCACACACCGGGCCATTCCCCGGGGTCGACCTGCCTCTACCTGCCCGAGGCGGGGGAACTGTTCAGCGGCGACACCTTGTTCTCCGGTGGACCCGGCGCAACGGGGCGGTCGTACTCAGACTTCCCGACCATCATTGGGTCCATTCGCGACAAGCTGTTCGCGCTCCCCGCCGAGACCAAGGTTCACACCGGTCACGGCGACGGCACGACGATCGGTACCGAGGCGCCGCATCTCGAAGAATGGATCCGCGCCGGATCCTGATGTGATCGGAAGCGAAGTGGGGACGCCGGTACCGGCGTCCCCACTTTTGTCACAACGCTGATGCCCAACCGGCGGTGTCGTTCTCACCCGGGATTGCCATCAGGCCGTGCCACAGTTCGAGGATCTCGAACCATTCTGTCTCGGATCGGCTGAGGGGACGGACGGATTCGTAGCCGGCGCGCAGGCTCTGCCGTACCGCGATCGGTGTCGGTCGCCAATCGGTGAACAGGGTGCCCAGATAGACGCTTGCCTTGGCCAGGTCGCTCACCCGGTGGTCGATCACCACGTCGTCGAAGTCGAGTACTCCGGTGGTCCGAGAGTTTCGAGTCAAGATGTTGGCTGCACGGAAGTCGTTGTGTACCAGTTGAGTTTGGTCATCGAGCTCGGACGCACGCGCCAGGAGGCCCACGAGCCTACGCGTTGCCTCAGGCGCGAACCCGCGGTCGAAATTCTCGAGCCAACCACCGATGCGCTCCTTCAACCCGGTGCTGCGCGACGAGAAAACCGATCCGTCGACATGGGTGGCGCCGAGCGTTCGGTGTATTTCTGCCAGACATGCTCCTGCCGAACGGACCGCCACGCGGTCCTGCACGTCCAACCAATCTCCCGCCAACTCCGGCAGTACGGTGAATGACACTGCGCACGAAGGCCCTTCCAGTGTTTCCCGGTCCAGCAGTGTTTCCCGGTCCAATCCGTTCAGGGACGTGATTGGTGACGGAACGGGCACGCCCTGCGCGGCGAGTGCGCTCAGCAGGCGCGTCGACGCCTCCAGGTTCGCGAAGCGCTCTGTGTCGCGCGACCACTTCACCACCAGCCCACCTCGGTCGCTCGCAACCCACACAATCGCGTTCTGGTTACTGATCGCCATTCGCGAGCACTCGAGGGCCGTCAATCCCCAAGTCTGCTCGAGTACCGCCGAGACCCAATGGGTGGCTGCGCCGAAGCTGTTGAATCCGAATCGCTGCTTCAGAGCGGCTTCCGACTCCACCGACTCCCAGAGCATGGACAACCCGAGTGGCAACATGCCGTTCGACTCTAGTGGGGGAAGTTCGAATCGAGGTGTCGATCTCGGAAGCACCCGAAGACGCCTTGGCGACAGCTGCAGTTCAGCCGCCTTGACTCAGTTCGCTGAAGATCAGGTTGGTCTGGGTATTGGCGATGGCCGGATCGTTGAGGTGCGCGCTGACGAAATCGCGAAGCCGAGTGGGGGATTCACACGACACGTGTACCAGGAGATCACGGTCCCCACTCATCAGGAACACTCGCTGAACGGAATCCAATCCGCTCAGGTGCTCGGCAATTTCCGTCATCCGGCTCCTGGCGTGGGAGTGAATCAGAATCGACACCATCGCCGAGATCTCGAGGCCGAGTAGCTCGAGGTCTATGTCTGCGTGAAACCCCTTGATGACGCCCGATTCGCGTAGCGCACGCATCCGCGCCAGAGCGGTCGACGGCGCTATCCCGACCTTCTCGGCGAGTGCGTTGTTGGGGATGCGTGCATCCCGGACGAGTTCGCGGAGAATCGCTGTATCGACGTCGTCGAGCCGAACATGATTCGGCCGAGCTGCGGCAGCTGCCCGTTCGATCGCATTTATCATCCGATTTCTCCCTGCCGTCGCGAAAATATTCAGCATCTATTGACCGCGCCCGTCGATGATCCTAGCTTTTGCCAAACACATCGAATTATCAAACGGTCGAGATCGACACAGTCGACTGTTGCGACGAAGGGGTCTGGATGTTTCCGAGGATCGGCCGCCACACGGGCGACTGGAGGGCGCGGTTGATCGACATCAGCCCGCCGATCTCCGAATCGACGCCCGTGTGGCCAGGCGATACCGCCTTCACCCGCGCTGTCACGTCCGACCTCGGCGGCAGTGACGCCGTCACCATCAACCGAATCACCACCACTCCGCATATCGGTGCTCACGCCGATGCGCCGGCGCACACTCGCATCGACGGCGCGACCATTGGTTCCGTTCCCCTCGAGCCCTATCTCGGCGAAGCACTGGTGGTCGACATGACGGGGGTCGACGGTGCCGCCTGCATCAGGCCCGTCGAAGAGACGGTGGAGCGACTCGGCGGACATCTGCCGCAACGGCTGATTCTGAGGACGTACCCGAAGTACCCGCGCGAGTGGGACAACGACTTCGCCGGTGTATCTCCGGAGCTGACCCACTGGTTCGCCGACCGCGGTGGAGTTCTGATCGGAATCGACGGCGCCTCGTTCGATCCGATGGACAGCAAGACCATGGACGGGCACCACGCGGCAAGCGATCGTAGCGTCGCGATCCTCGAAGGACTTTGCCTCGACGACGTCGACGAAGGCTACTACGAGTTGATCGCACTGCCGCTGAAGTTCCTCGACCTCGATGCCAGCCCGGTACGCGCCGTGCTCCGGACTCTGCCTTCATCACCCTCAACGCCGACACATGCAGGAGAAGAATCGTCATGACATCGACAACCACACTTTCGTTGGAAGACTGCGTCAAGGCCGACGCAGTGGATCCCCTGAGGGAGTTCCGCCGCGAGTTCGCGATTCCGGAGGGCGTTCTCTACTTCGACGGAAACTCGCTCGGCGCGCGTCCCATTGCCGCGCAGGAATGCGCCGCGAGAGTGATCGGCGACGAGTGGGGCAACGGCTTGGTTCGCAGTTGGAACGAGGCTGGATGGTTCGACCTCCCGGTCCGCCTCGGTGACAAACTTGCCCCGTTGCTGGGAGCAGGTGAAGGCGAAGTGGTAGTAACGGATTCGACGTCGATCAACCTGTTCAAGGCATTGGCCTCCGCGCTGTCCATCGCGGCTGCACAGGATCCCAGCCGGAAGGTGATCGTCTCCGAGCGCGACAATTTCCCCACTGACCTCTACATTGCGGAGGGCATCATCTCGCTGCTCGATCAGGGATACGAACTACGCCTGATCGACCAACCGGGCGACCTCACCGAAGCAGTAGGACCGGACACCGCCGTAGTGATGTTGTCGCACGTCAACTACCGCACCGGAAACCTGTATGCGATGACGGAAGTCACTGCAGCAGTGCAGGAACGTGGCGCCCTCATGATCTGGGATCTCGCACACTCGGCCGGCGCCGTCACTGTCGATCTGAGCGGTGCCGACGCCGACTTCGCGGTGGGGTGTACGTACAAGTACCTCAACGGTGGTCCGGGTTCACCTGCATTCATCTGGGTCAACCGTCGCCATCAGAACACCGGAATCCAGCCGCTGTCCGGGTGGTGGGGGCACGCGCGACCATTTGCGATGGAGTCGGCCTACGAACCCGGCGCAGGAATACGACGGTTTCTGAGTGGTACTCAACCCATCACGTCGTTGTCACTCGTCGAGTGTGGTCTCGACGTCATGCTCAAAGCTGACATGGCCGACATCCGCAGCAAGTCGCTCGCGCTGGCCGATCTCTTCATCAGCCTCGTCGAGGAGCGTTGCGCTGATTACGGTCTGCAGTTGATCACGCCGCGCGAGCACGAGCGTCGTGGATCGCACGTGAGTTTTGTTCATCCCGAGGGCTATTCCATCATGAAGGCTCTCATCGCGCGGGGCGTCATCGGCGACTACCGCGAACCAGGAGTGCTGAGGTTCGGTATCACTCCGCTCTATCTCGGATACGCCGACGTGTGGAACGCCGTCGACGTGTTGCGAGACATCCTCGAGAACAAGTCCTGGGATCGCCCCGAATTCCGCGAGCGCGACGCAGTCACCTGATTCTTCCAAGTTTCCGCGGACCGGGAGGTACCGCCTTTCGCAAGGAGCTTTCATGAGTGATTTCAAAAACATTCAGCAGCGAGAATCAGGTCTCAAACGCGAACTCGGCCCCAAGCAGATGAGCATGATCGCGCTCGGCGGTGCAATCGGCACCGGACTCTTCCTCGGCAGTAAGTTCGCCATCGGATTTGCCGGCCCGAGCGTCATCATCAGTTACGCGATCGGCGGGTTGATCGCCCTCCTGCTGATGGGTGCCCTCGCCGAAATGACTGTTGCACATGCGACATCAGGTTCGTTCGGTGCGTACGCAGAGTTCTACGTCGGACCGTTGATCGGCTTCCTCGTTCGCTATCTCTACTGGTCGTGCATCGTCCTCGCGGTCGGTACCGAGGTCACCGCAATCGGTGAATATATGCAGTTCTGGTTCGCCGACGTACCGTCATGGCTGTGGATCGTGTTGTTCTCCGGAGTGCTGATCGGCGTGAACATGTTCAACGTCAAGGCCTTCGGAACGATGGAGTACTGGTTCTCGACGATCAAGGTCTTCGCGATCGTGGCGTTCATCGTGATGGCAGCGTACGTAGTGTTCGGTAGCGGGAACCCGGACTACGGATTTCACAACTACACGGCCGGTGGCGGATTCTTCCCGAATGGTTTGTCCGGCATGTGGTTTGCCGTGATCGTATCGATCTTCAGCTACTTGAGCATCGAGATGATCGCCATTGCAGCCGGTGAGGCGGAAAACCCCGCGGTGGCGGTGAAGAAGGCGTTCCGTGTGACGATCGTCCGACTGTTCGTCTTCTACATCGCAACGCTTGCCCTGATTCTGGCAATCGCTCCGATGGACAAGATATTGAGTGGCGGAAGCCCTTTCGTCACGGTGATGCAGGTTGTGAAGATTCCGGGCGCAGACAGTGTGCTGAACTTCGTGGTGATCATCGCCGCGCTGTCCGCGATGAACAGTCAGCTGTACGTGTCTTCGCGAATGATGTTCTCGCTCTCCCGTGCTGGTGACGCGCCGGCCATTCTCGGCAAGGTCAGGGCCAACGGCTCACCGGTCAATGCCTTGCTGCTGTCGACGTCGGGTATCGCCGTCGCAACCATCGTCTACGTGCTCTTTCCCGAGCAGGCATTCACCTTGATGATCTCGCTGTCGATGTTCGGGGCGATGGCGACGTGGCTGCTGATCTTCGTGACGCACTGGTTCTTTCGCAAGCGGATGGCAAGCGAAGGACGAACCCTCTCGTTCACGATTCCGTTCTTCCCGGTGGGGACGATACTGGGTGGTGTCCTCATGGTCGCGATCCTCGTCACGACATTGTGGGTCGAGGATTTCAAGATGACGCTGGTGTTCGGAGTTCCGTTTGTTGTGGCCGTGATCGGCATCTACTACTTCACTCGATCGCGTCGCGCGCAGAGTCTGGCAATGGATGCCGACCAGATTCAGGACGAGATCACCGGCACGGTGGTCAAGCGGGTGCCCTGACTCACGCTGGCAATCACAGGGTTTCGTTGAAGAACTCCATAGTGCGGGTCCACGCGATGGCAGCAGAGTTCGGGGCGTAGTGGCTGGCCGAAGTGTCGTTGTTGAACGCGTGGCCGGCGTCGGCATAGCGGTACACCCGGGCGAGATCGGACGCGGTTGCGCGCAATTGCTCGACGCTCTCCGGCGGGATACTGGGATCGAGGTCGCCGTAGTGACCGAGCCCCGGGACCTGCAGTTGCGCTGCAAGTTCGGTGCCTGCGGCAATCCCATCCCATCGGGCTTCTGCAACGCCGCTACCGTAGTACGTGACAGCGGAATCGACGAGGGGTACGGCGGCACACCACAGGGATGCGGTGCCGCCCATGCAGAATCCGAGGGAGCCGACTTTGTCTGCTCCCTCGGATCGGCTGTAGTCGACGGCGGCACGTACGTCGTGGCCGATGCTTGTGCCGTCGAGTGCCATGAGCGCATCCTTCGCGGACGGGAAGTCGGTGAAGGAGGTCTGTGCGCCGCGGTGGTAGAGATGCGGGGCGACGGCAAGGTAGCCGGCATCGGCGAGACGCTCGAGGATGCTCTCGATGTGCTTGTTCACGCCCCACGCTTCTTGGAGAACCACCACCGCATGCTTCGGTTCTCCTGGCGAATCCGGTCGGCTGACGGTCAGCGGCACGTCGTGTGTGGTCGTCGTGAAAGTTCCCATATCCAGACTGTAGGCGAGCCCAGACTGTAGACGGACCGTCGAACTAGACTCGTCAAATGTTGAGTTCCGCCGTTCCGCCGATCAGCCTGGGCAGTTGGCCGACGCCCGTCGAACCTGTGGCGCGTTGCGCGCAGGCACTCGGATTGGGGCCGGAAGATCTGTGGATCAAACGTGACGACGTCACCGGCCTGGGCGGTGGCGGCAACAAGATCCGAAAGCTGCAGTACACCTGCGCTCAGGCTTTGGCCGTCGGCGCGACGACTCTGATCACTACCGGTGCACCGCAAAGCAATCACGCTCGCTTGACTG
Organism: Rhodococcus sp. C-2; assembly: GCF_027854095.1. Lineage (NCBI taxonomy): Bacteria > Bacillati > Actinomycetota > Actinomycetes > Mycobacteriales > Nocardiaceae > Rhodococcus > Rhodococcus sp. C-2. The sequence goes on from NZ_JAQGFI010000029.1 coordinate 19,874, forward strand.
CGTCGGCAGCAGCCCGTTTGGGATTGCGTTGTGTGCTGGTGCTCGGTGGTGCCGAGTCGGAATCCGCGCAGGGAAATCTCGTTCTGGATGCACTCGCGGGCGCTGAGATCGTCTGGGCCGGTGGGGACACGGCATCCGCGCTCGACGCCGCGGTGCAGGCCGTCGCGGACTCGGGCGGTGTACCTTTTGTCATTCCCTTCGGTGGTACCAGCGCGGTGGCTGCGCAGGGATACGTGGACTGCGCACGCGAGATCGAACAGCAACTCGCCGGCGTCGATCGCGTCGTGGTTGCACTCGGATCGGGTGGAACGATGGCAGGCCTTGTCGCGCATCTGGGCGTCGACAGAGTTGTGGGCGTCGACGTCGGGGCTGTTGCCGACCCGGTGTCGACTGTCGCTGGGTTGTTGGACGAGATGCCTGGTCCGACCGTGCGAGCCGCAGATCTTCAGATCCTGCGAAACCAAGTTGGACAAGGATATTCGACGCTCACGGGAGCATCAGCCGGCGCGATCCGATGTTTGGCTCGTACTGAGGGCATCTTCCTCGACCCGACGTACACCGGCCGAGCCTTTGCGGGATTGATCCAACTCGTGAAGGACAAAGCCATCACGGCGGGATCAAAAACGGTCTTCCTGCACACCGGTGGGTTGCCTGGCCTGTTCGGACATCCCGAACTGTCGACGCTGCGGTGAGCGAGCAGATCGACTACCCGCTCAGCAGTCCGCTCGACGAACTGTCCGAGTGGCAACGCGTAGTGCGACCGCTGCGCGTCAGTGCCGACGGGTATCTGCGTTTGGCGACCAATCGGCTGTCAGTCGACTCCGACTACACGTGGGAGATGCACCGCCACAGCGATCACGAATTGCTGTGGGCGATCGACGGTGTTCTCGAGGTCCGTACTCCGGAGACTGTGTACACGGTGCCGAGCGGGGTCAGTCTGTGGATCCCGTCCTATGTTCCCCACGAGGTGACGGCGCGTAGCGGCACAGAATTGTCGTGCACGTGGTTGGTGGCATCCGATGTGACCGGGTTGGATCGTGTGGTGGCCTTGTCCACCCCTCCGCTGCTCGAACAAGTACTCGATCACCTCACCCGAGACGACCTGACCGACGCGGCTCGTCGACGAGCCGAGGCGTTTGCCATCGACCTCGTCGAACCTGTTCCGCGACTGATTTTCGATGTACCGCTGCCGACGACGCCGTGGCTTCGGCAGATCGCAGATCAGTTGGTCGCCAGCCCGGCCGACACCCGATCGGTCGAGGAGTGGGCCACCGACGCGAAGGTCAGTACGAGGACTCTCACACGAAGGTTTCCGGCCGAGACCGGATTGACCTTCTCGGAATGGCGTATGCGATTGCGGGCTCATCACGCGATGCAACTTCTGGCACTCGGTCGAAGCATCTCGTTTGTGGCGCGGAAGACGGGTTTTCGTTCCGAAAGCGCGTTCGGTGCGGCTTTTCGTCGAACGATGGGCGTGACACCGGGGGAGTTTGCAAGCCTGATCGATCATCCGCGCGCGCCAATGACCGATTGGCTACAGGACTAGTCCGAACAGCGACTCAAAGCATCTCGATCGGACTTGTGCCGTGCCGCAGAATGAACTTAGGGTTGGCTAAACAATCACCCTGTAGGAGTTCTGCGTGCGCGCAATTCGATCATTTTCTTTCGGTTCCAGAGTCATTGCAGCGGCGGCGGTTGCCGTCGTAGGTGCGATGGTGGTGACCGGCTGTTCCTCGTCGTCGGCCGACTCCGAGCAGACGGACGTCCGGACCGTCGCGTCGGCGTACGGGGACATCGAGGTTCCGGTTTCACCTGAGCGCGTCGTCGCCGCGTCGTACGACACTCCTTGGCAGCTCATGTCCCTCGGAGTGAAACCGGCTGCTGTGCAGGACTACGGCAAGTGGATCAGTGAATTCACGCCGGAGCAGCAGGCCTTCGTCGACGGGCTCCCGACCATCGGGCCTTTCGGGGAAATGAACTTCGAAGCGATCGCTGCGGCGGATCCCGACATCATTGTCGGCGACGCCGACGAGGTGGACCAAGCGGCGTTCGACCGTCTGTCCGGCATTGCACCCACCGTCATCGTCAAGGGAGAGAGCCGAGGCGACTGGAAGAAGATCACCACCGAGCTTGCTGAGGCAATTGGCAAGACCGACGTGCTCGAGTCGACGCGGACTGCTTACGAAGAGAATCTCGAACGTGTCCGTGGCGAGTACGCCGACGTGATCGCGACCAACAAGTGGATTCACATTTCACTCGGAGACGCGCCCGGCGCTTTCTCGGTTCAGCAGCCCACCGGTGCGATCGGCAATTTGGTGGTCAACGAACTCGGATTGGCGTACGGGCCCGGTGTTCCGACCAATTACACCGATGCCGGATACGCGTCCTATCCGATGGAGCAGTTGGCCGACATCCTGAACGGCGTGACGGTCGTGCTGTATCCGCTGAACGCGGACGGGTCGACCAGTGCGGCGGTTCAGGCGGTCCTCGACGACAACCTCTTCACGAGGCTGCCGGCGGCGCAGGCCGGGCACGTCTTCGGATTGCAGTCGAGCGTCACAGACTTCGTGACCGCGAACGGTTGGCTGAACGAAGTGAAAACGAAGGTGTTTGCAACGCTCTGACGCTTGCTCACCTTTTCACTGCGTGCCCGCAACTGACCAGTTGAGGGCGCGCAGTCTTTTTGGTCGCCACTACGAGCGGAAATCCTGTCCTCTGCTTATGATTTCTGTCACTGCCGGTTACCGTTACTTCGACGAGGGCGACGCGGTTCGACCTTGCCTTGGCAGGGATCATCGATCCTCGGCGACGTGCGGAGGTGGTCGCCATCCCCGCAGATCCGTGGGGTATTTTGTCCGTATCTACTGTCGGGGTGAGCAGTGATGTGCGGGGGAGTTTCTGGTGAGTACAAGCGCTCGTGCCGTCTTTCGAGCAGGGCGCTCTGGATTTCGGGACCATACCCGTCCGGGCATTAGTTCTGGTTTGCTGAGCGTGAACGGTGCGTGGGGCGAATCGTTCGAGGGGACGAAAGGCGAGATCGGCGAATGACAGCGACTTCCGACGCACGGCGTACCGAATCGAACGCTGTCCAGAACACCGACTCGCCGTCCGGCGAAAATCCGCGCTGGCGCGACCGCAAGAGGTACCTGTGGCCGCTCGGATTGCTGATTCCACTCAGCCCGTTCATCTCCTGGTTTCTCGTCGACAACCTTCGTCTCGGATTGTTCTGGGCGACCGGCGCGTGGCTACTGGTCATCGTCATCCCGATCATCGACATGCTGGCCGGTGAAGACGGCGAAAGTCCGCCGGACGATGCGATCCCACGACTGCAGAAGGACCGCTACTACCGCTGGTGCACTTACGCGTTCCTCCCCTTGCAATACGCCGGTCTGGTCTTCGCCTGCTGGTGCTGGATCAACGCTCCGATGGGAATCGCGGAGAAGATCGCGATGTCGTTCACGGTGGGCGTCGTCGCCGGCGTCGGTATCAACGCGGCCCACGAGCTCGGCCACAAGAGCGAGAAGATCGAACAGTGGCTCGCGAAAGTGGCGCTTGCGCAATCTCTCTACGGGCACTTCTACGTGGAACACAATTTCGGCCACCATGTGCGTGTAGCTACTCCGCAGGACCCGGCCAGCTCACGGTTCGGTGAGAGCTTCTGGAGGTTCTTGCCACGAAGTGTGTTCGGCGGGCTGCGTTCGGCATGGCGCATCGAGAGCGCTCGACTCCAGAGGAAAGGCAAACGAACCTGGAGCTTCGAGAACAATATTCTCAACGCTTGGGCGATGAGTGTTGTCCTCTTCGCGACGCTGATCGGTATCTTCGGTTGGGAGGTCGCGCCCTGGCTCCTGCTGCAGGCAGTTGCCGGATTCACCTTCCTCGAAGCCGCGAACTACCTCGAGCATTACGGCCTGCTGCGTGGCAAGCGTGCCGACGGCTCGTACGTTCGCTGCAGCCCCGCTGACAGTTGGAACAGCGATCACGTCGTGAGCAATCTGTTTCTCTACCAACTGCAGCGGCACAGCGATCACCACGCCAACCCGAAGCTGCGGTACCAAAGTCTGCGTAGCGCGGCCGAAGCGCCGCAACTTCCGGCCGGCTACGCAGTGATGATCGTGATCGCGTGGATTCCACCGCTGTGGCGCCGGGTGATGGATCAGAGATTGTTGGACTACTACGACGGCGACACAGAACGAATCAACGTCGGCTGATCCGCATCCCTCTCTGAACTGTTCGGAGTTGCCGTCTCAGCGACCGTCGTCCCACACGGTGTTGCCGCTTGCAGTCGTCGACGGGTAGTCCTGGACGGCGTCCCAATGCTCGACGATTTTGCCGTTCTCGTCGAATCGGAAGATGTCCATCGAGCCGCTGCCGGCCGTTCCCTCACCGGACGAAGCGAAGGTCTGAACAAAGACGAAGTCGCCCTCGGCTACCGTCCGTGGAAACTTGGTGGCCTTGTCTTCGGTAACGGGTTCGATCCCGGCCAGTGCGGTGACAAATGCGTCCTTGCCGTCAGCGAACGAGGGGTTGTGCTGCGTGTAGGTCGGACCGACCAGCTGGTCGGCAGCCTCGGCGGCTTTGCCTTCGTTGAAGGCGAGCTGCAGGAACGTCAACGCGTTGGCCGTGTTGCGCTCCAAGACTTCTGACGACTTGGACGGCGACGAGGTGGGTCCGTCGAACATCGTGTTCGGATTCGCGGACGTTTCCGGCACGTCTTGAATGGCATCCCAGTGTTCGACGATCTTGCCGTTGTCGACGCGGAAGATGTCGAATACCGCCTGGCCGCGGTCGCCGGGTGCAGACGTGGTGTGGGACTGGAGGGCAACCAGATCGCCCTCGGCGAAAACGCGAGTGATCTCGGCATGCAATCCGGGTGTGGCCTCGACGTAACCGCCTATGCCGCTGACAAATCCGGCTGCCCCATCGGCGGCGGTGGGGTTGTGCTGGATGTAGACGTCGCCAAGGTACCGGTCGGCGGCTTGCTGAACCTGACGGCCGTTGAACGCCAGTTCGTAGAAGTCCGTGACGACGGTCTTGTTGGATTCGAGTTGATCGCCCTGTTCGGCAACAACGCTCGTGGACGTCGTAGAACTGCTGGGCGTTGCGGATTCCGCGTCGTTGGAGCACGCGGTGAGCAGGAGTGCGGCGGCAGCGGGAACAGTCATCCAGGCTGCGCGCCTACGAAGGTTGCTCATATTCAGTGTGCGACGGTGAAACGCTGGCGACGGTGGGCCGGAGTCTCGATCTCGTCGACAAAAGCGTGTGCGTAGTCTTCGCCCGCGATGGCGGAGTTGCCCTCGGCGTCCGTCAGGAGAATGTCGCCACCCAACTGGAACGATCCCTTCGGGGCGACGCCGGCATGGGCACCGAACGCAGCGGCCGGGCTCACGTAGAACCAGTCGACATTGCTGTCGGTCGCGCGGAGCGCATCGAGGACGTCGGCGTGAGCGAGTGCCTCACCCTTGTATGCGTCCGGGAAGTCGGGGGTGTCGACGACGCGTGGCCCACCCTCGGAGACCAACAGGCTGCCGGCGCCACCGACTACGGCAATGCGAGCACCGTTGCGTGCGGCGGCATCTGCGAGGGGAGTGACGGCGTCGAGCAGGCGCTTGCCGTCGATCTCGCGAGCGGGGATGGCAACGACAACGACGTCGTTGTCTGCCGTGATCTGCTCCACGATCGTGTTGTCGTGAACAGAACCCTGCACGACATTCGTGTCGGTTCCGGACTGCGCGCTGCGAGCGACGACGGTTACCTCGTGGCCGCGTGAAGCGGCTTCTTTCGCGATTGCGCTTCCTGCAAAACCGTTTCCACCGAATACTGCGATCTTCGACATGGGGTGTGCCTTTCCTTGATGTCGTCGTTGTGCTTGTAGTAGTAAATTTATTCACCCCGAGGTGCATTGTCTCGGTCAGATGCGGGCATTCCTTGGTGAAAAACAGACATCATGATGACGATGGGCCGACTGCTTCGGGTCGACGTTGCGAACCGTAGGGTTGGTACATGACTCTCACCGCCGACAACAATGCAGGTCCAGTGGCAATCGAGCGCTCGGACGTCGAAGCTGCGCGGACTCGTATCGCGGGACTGGCGCGGCGTACTCCGATCTTTCGCACTGCGCTACCGACGCCACAGGGTGAGGTACCGGTTCTGTTCAAGCTCGAGTACCTCCAGCACGGCGGTTCCTTCAAAGTGCGCGGCAGTCTCAATGCAGTGGAACGAGCGGTCGCCGACGGCACCATGCCCGATGCCGGCGTGGTGATCGCGTCTGGCGGCAACGCTGCAATCGGGGCCGCGTGGGCAGCGCGGCGACGAGGACTCACCTGCACAGTGGTGGTACCGGAGACAGCGCCTGATGCCAAGGTGAAGGCTCTCGGAGAGTTGGGTGCAACCGTTCACAAGGTAGGCGACCGGTATGCACTCGCTGCTGCCGCTGCGGCGGACATCGCACGCACCAGCGGTGCGCTCGAACTGCATGCCTACGACCTGCCCGACATCGTCAGTGGGGCCGGCACCATCGCTCTCGAGCTCGAAGACGACGCGACCGGACCGATCACGTATTGCGTTGCAGTCGGCGGCGGCGGGTTGGTCTCTGGAATCGTCGCGGCGGCTCGTCCCGAAGATCACGTGGTAGCCGTCGAGCCGACCGGAGCTGCCACCTTGCACACCTCGCTCGATGCGGGGCGTCCGGTGGATATCGAAGTGAACAGTATCGCCGGAGACTCGTTGGGGGCTACACGAATTGGTGCCATCGCCTGGGAGACACTGCATGAGAGTTCGGTAGACAGTGTTGTGGTCGAAGATGATTCGATCCGACAGGCGCGGGCATTCATGTGGCGGGAGTTCCGGATTCTGGTGGAGTTGGGAACCGCGGCAGCATTGGCTCCGGTTCTGAACGGAACGGTGTCGCCGCCGTCCGACGGTGAACTGTGCGTGGTTTTATGCGGAGCCAACACACATCCGACCGACCTGTAATTTCAGCGTATTTGTTTGCCTGCGTGTGAGAAAGTCGCAGGTGGGTACCTCTCGCAGTATGAGTACCAGCAGCATTATCTGGATAATTGTTGCCGTGGTCGTGGTGATAGCGATCGTGGCCGCACTCCTGTGGGTGGCGCGAAACAGGCGTGACGAGCGTCGTCACATCGAGGCAGAACAGATCCGCGAAGACGTCGCAGACAAGTCACTGCAAGTAGGCGAGCGCGAGGCGCGGGCAGAAGAGACAGCAGCCAAAGCGCGCATGGTGCAGGCAGAGGCCGACGCCAAAGCGGCGGAAGCGTCTGCGCTGCAACATCATGCAGCGCAGCATCGGAAAGAGGCGACGAGTTCTCGCGACGAACTGAACCAGCAACGAGATCATGCAGACGCGATTGACCCCAAGGTTCCCAACCCCGAAGAACCGCGGTCGACGCCGGATCAGAACCCTCGAAACCCTTGATCTCGAAACACTTGATGCAGGCGTTCGAGGGAAGCGTCTGCCCGTATATGGTTCGACGATCATGATGAATAAAGAATCGTCACCGCACGACCAGAAGAGCGTCGCGTCCACGGCGGCTGACGTCGCACAGAACAATGTCTTCGAGCGCTTTGCCCGTGCCGGATTCGTCGTCAGCGGTGTGGTTCATCTGCTGATCGGATATATCGCGATCCGCCTTGCTCTCGGTGGATCCGGGTCTGCGGACCAATCGGGTGCGATGGCCGAGTTGGCAGGAAAGCCAGGGGGTGTCTTCGCTCTGTGGGTCGGCGTCGTGGCCTTCCTTGCCATGGCGTTGTGGAGATTGGCCGAAGCTGCGTTGGGAAGCTCGTCGTCGCCGTCCTCTGACGACAAGAAGAAAGAGTTCTTCAACCGCGCAAAGGCTCTGGGCATTTCGCTCGTCTATTTCGGTTTTGCTTTCACTGCATTCGGATTCGCCCGCGGTAGCGGGAAGTCCAGCAGCGGTCAGAGTGCGGGGATCACGGCGCGTTTGATGGAGAACACGCTTGGAACTATCGCATTGGTGATCGGCGGGATCGCGATCATCGCCGTTGGTGTGTACCACGTGTACAAGGGCGCGAGCCAGAACTTCCTCGATGATCTGAAAGGCACACCCAGCAACTTCGTGCGCCGACTCGGAACCGTCGGGTACGTCGCCAAGGGCTTGGCCATCGCTGCAGTCGGCATTCTGGTTCTTCTTGCGGTCAACAGTTCCGAACCCGGCAAGTCCTCCGGACTCGACGGAGCGTTCAAGACGCTGGGCGCGCAGCCGTACGGAGTGGCGCTGCTGATCCTTGCCGGATTGGGCATCATCACCTACGGGCTCTACTGCTTCGTGATGGCGCGCTCGACGAAGATGTAGCGCCTGTAGGCAAGTGGGCCTATCCGAATGACCCGGTCTGGAAGCCGACGTCGCTGCCCGACGAACTTCCCGTCGAGCTACCGAATATGGGTCGTCTCGGAACCAGATCATGCATCAGGTTCACGGCTGCAGGGTCGATCATCGCCGCATTTCCACCGTTCGCCAGAATCGTGATCGACCAGCCGCTGTCGGGAACCAGCAGGGTGATGCAGTTGGATCCCGAGCTGTCTCCGTTTTTCTTGGCGAACCGTTGTGGGAAGTTCGGCGTCGGGGGTTGGAGCTGCCACGCCATTCCCATTCCGAATGCAGGATTCTCCGGAGCTTGCGTGTCGATCTGCTCGAGCATCGAGGTCAGGACTGGTTTGAGCGGGTTGTTTCCGTAGCCGAGAGTTGTTGCAGCCCAAATCGACATGTCCTCGGCGGTGCTGACCAGCCCACCCCCGCCTGCGATCGCACCCGTGTTGTTCCACAGAGGCGCTCGTGTGCCGTCGAGGTGGTACGGAACGGCAAGGTCGGTTGCTTTGGTCTCGATCACGGTACCCATCATCCCGAGCGGGTCGGTGATTTCGCGGGCGACTGCCGCCGCGAATGGTGGCTTCTCTTGTCCCGGAATGATTTTGTCGGCCATCAGTGTGCCGAGCAGTCCGAACCCGAAGTCCGAGTACAGCCAGTGGCTACCGGGGGCGAACTCCAAGGCGCCGGCGTCTTGGAGTCCTTTCCAGAGCATATTTCTGGTGTACTTCGCCTTCTCGTCCGTGCACGATCGTGTGGGATCGGCACACCCCGCCGAAAGATTGGGCGGGTCGTCGCTCAGGCCGGAACGGTGGGTGACCAGTTGGCGAAGCGTGATCTCCTCGCCGCCGATGCCTTTCGGCAGCGGGTTGCCATCCGAATACTTGCTCGCCAGGTCGTCCAATCCGACTTCTCCCCGAGAGATCAGTTTCGCCAGTAGTGCAGCGGTGAAGGTCTTGGTCTCCGAGGCGATCTCGAATTGCGTTCGTGGAGTGACTCTCACGCCGTTTTCGACGTCGGCGTGGCCGTAGTGGTACGTAGTGGTGACACTCGCCTTGCGGTTCTTCTCATCCGGTTTGACGATAGCGAAGGCAAGGCCGGGAACGCCGCTGTTCAGCAGTGTCTCTGCGACGCGTTGCACCGCTTGGGCTTCAGCAGGATCGCCGACCCGCGAACCTGGATTGGGTGCCGTGGGGCCGGCGGCGCCGGCGGTCGAGGAGGTCGCGAGGGTTATGACCGCGGTTGCCGCCAGCCCTGCAACGCTGATGAACTGTCGTCGTGACGTCCGGGCGGACCCTCGATCCTGGTTATCCATTGTTTGCACATTACAACCAAAGTCGACTGGTTTGACTGTTTTGTCGGAATTGCCAAGGTGTGCTCCTTAGACGATGGTTTTGCTAAATCACGCCGCCGTTGACGTAGATGACCTGGCCATTGACCCAACGAGCTGGGCCGGCGAGAAACGCGACAGCCTCCGCGATGTCCGCCGGTGTGCCGAGGCGTTCCAGGGGAGCCAGCTTGGACAGGTTCTCCACTGTAGCTTCGTCTTTCCCGTCAAGGAACAGATCGGTGGCCGTGGGGCCTGGGGCTACGGCGTTGACCGTGATATCGCGTCCCCGTAGCTCTTTCGCGAGAACCAGAGTGATCGCGTCGACAGCACCTTTGGTGGCGGCGTACGCGGCATAAGTCGGAAACGCCAGCTTCTTCACGGAGGTGGAGAAATTGATGATCGCACCACCGCGCCGGACACGTCTGGCTGCCTGCTGGTCGACCACGAAGGTCCCTCGGACGTTGGTCCGATGCATCCGATCGAAATCGTCGAAGTTCAGTTCTGCGACGGTGGAGAGGATCATGATTCCGGCCGCGTGAACGACGACGTCGATACCCCCGAACTCCTCCTCGACCGTATCGAACAGTGCGGCGACTTCACCTTCGTCGGCGACGTCCGCATGCACCGCTATGGCGCGACCGCCCGCAGCGACGATGGCGTCAGCTGTTTCCTGGGCGCGTTGAATGTTTCCTGAATAGTGCACGGCGACAGCCATTCCGTCGGCGGCGAGCTTCTCGGCAGTCGCTCGCCCGATGCCGCCGGAAGCTCCGGTGACGATGGCGACGCGGGTGGTGGTGTCAGTCATGATGTAACTCCTGAACTGGTTTCGGTTGCATCGGACAGCTTGCGAAGCCACTCTCGTAGTAGGCCGACTTCGTTGGCGGAGAGAGAAGTTGAATCTGCGGCGGCCAGTTGGGCGTCGAGAGTAGATGCAACTCTGTTGAGTGAGGTTTCCGGGTGGGCGCCGGATTCGTCGATGATGGACGCGAAGATTCCGTCGCGAACTCGCTGTGACAGCGTCGGATCGGGGTACTGTTCCGGCCTGACGACGAGCATCAGAGCGACGCCCGCATTGGCGGACATCACCATCTGCGTAGCCACGTCGACCGATACGGTCAGAACACCTGCCGCAGCGCATCGTTCGAGAACGGATCGAAGTAGCGCCTGAGCCTGCAGGGCGGTGTCGGCGCTCTGGGCGGAAGGTGAGTGCATCAAGCGGTAGTGAGCGGGATGCGCGAGCGCGAAGGCGGTGTGCGCATCCCAGCCGGCCCGTAGATCGGCAACGGGGTCATCGGAAGGTGTCGCAGCGCGTTTACCTTCGAGGTATTCGAAGAAGCCCGCCTCGACGACGGCTGCGAGCAGTCCGTCCTTGTCGCCGAACTGACGGTAGAGCGCGGGGGCGCCGACGCCGGCCATCTCGCACACGGCGCGGGTGGATATGTCGCCGTTGGGGGAGGTGTTGAGCAGCTCGGTTGCCGCGGCCAGAATCTTTGCTCTCGAACCCATGGAAACAACGCTAACACAAATATGTAATCGTTGCTATCGCCGGTTTGGTCGTGCGAACGAACTACAGACACAGGCGCCAGAACTTGATCAGATGAGTGAGCCGGTCCGGCCACGGTTCTGTGTGGAGTGACAGCTAGAGCCGTTCTGTTCTCACACTCTGAATGAAGGAATCCTGGTGATCGATTCGGAAACTACTGTTGCGCAGAATAATTCGCATTCCGGTTATCTGGGGTGGATTCTGCGGGTCATCAGTGTCGTGGCGTGCGCTGCGGTTGCAACGGTCGTTGTCTCGCTGACGCTCGGGCCGCCATTCGCGCGGGCCTGGGCACAGTGGGTTGCTCGTCATCTAGGTGGGGACTTCGAGACGGGAGTCGTTGTCGGATTTGTGACTGGGCTTCTGGGCACCGCTGTGACTTTGTTTGCAGCGCTGATGAGTTCGTTGGCGTGGCGGCGACGCGGTGGCCCGGCATTGTCGCTTGGTGTCGGTGCCATTGCCATGCTTGCCGTTATTCCTGGCGCAGTGAATTTGAGTATCGCGGTCGGTGCAGCAGGATCCGGTGTGAGGGCGGCGGGGAGGATCCTCGACGTCGACGGGCCGGCGTTTCGTGGAGCCTGGATAGCCGGATCTGTGGCGGGGCTGTTGCTGTATATGGCCGCGGCGCTGCTGTTAGGGAGGAGCCTTCGTTCGACGTTCGGGCCTGTCAGGCAGGTGGCGGCACCGCTCCCTGGGGTGGTCGGCTACACCGCCGATGGCCAACCCGTTTTTGCACAAGTGGGCTTCACATCGGACGGGATTCCGGTACTCGCAGATCAACTTGCAGCGCGCTATCCAGCGCGGCCAGCGGTCGGCACGAATGCCTTGGCCATCGTCGCACTTGTACTTGGAATCTTCGGTGGAGTTCTTGCTATTCCAGTGGGGTATGTGTCGTTGAACCAGATTCGCCGTTCCGGCGAAAGTGGGCGCGGATTGGCAGTGGCCGGACTCGTTCTCGGCTATCTGTCCCTGGTCGTCGTCGTAGGTTTCGTATTCGTGGCTGTGTCCGCGGCCTATCGATAATTTGGGTCGCGCGTCAGAGTTGGGTGGGCTGGAGTGGCTCGATGTCGGAGGTGCGAGGTCCGAACAGGCCCATAGCCCGGGTGCGAATGGACGGTAGTGCTTCGTGGATGCTCCCGCCGAGACGGTGGAGAGAGTTGAACGAGCGTGATTCCCAAACCGGAAACTCTCCGTCGGTGTCGCGTGATGCTGTGTCCCACAGGAGGGCGTCACCGTTTTCGCTCCATCCGAAAACCTGCAGCGAGTCGGGGAGTGACCAATCGCCGTCGGGTTCGATCATCCAATCGAACTCGTCATCCTGTCCTTCTCTGTAGACCGAATGAAGATGGGCGGTGAGGTTGCGGGCGCGCCCTTGCCAGCCGTCGGCAAATCCGGGAAGGACGGGCGGATAGATGAGCCAGAGTCCGAAGGTCCGCGCCCAACCTGCGTGCCTGATGAATGCGCGATATGAATCGGGGAAGCCCTGCCGGTCGGGAAATCGATAGGAATCCATAAGGGCAAAATCGATATGCGCGAGCGTCGGTCGGCCGTCTACCGTCAGCGCGTTGGTTCCCTGTGCAAACACACCCTCAACGCTAGCAATAGGGGATACCGTGCCGCCCTTTCCGGCTATCGAAGCACGCCGGAATGGGTCACCGAGGCGTTTGCTCGGTGACCTCCGGGTTCAGAGTCGTGTGGTGGAGCGGCGGGGTTTCCGGTCGGGGTCGATGCCCGGTGGTGGGATGAACCAGGGCAGGTGATCGGTGCCCATTCGGATTTCCCAT